>CAYWTX010000622.1:0-13295 GCA_964461295.1 uncultured Planctomycetaceae bacterium
TCCGTACGGCGGGTTTTCCCCAGTACGGCTACAAGCCGGAGTCCGGCCGCGACCTTCGCGATGCCGCAAAGCGCTCTGCTTGCCGCGACTCCGCTCCCTTCCGACAGTTTCGATGGCGGTTCCGGTCAGTTCGTGCGATCCGACGACACAAACCACTACCGCGAGCGCGCAAGGATACGACGGGGACCGGCACTACGTCAAGAGGAAGTCGGGCAAATGCGTAAGGGCTCACTCACAGGGGGACTGGAGCGCGGGTCCTTGTTCGTAGTCCCGCCGTAAGGCGGAATCCCGGCACGCCTACGTCAAGAAAAGGCCCGCCTTACGGCGGTACTACAAGCGCGCCCCGCCCCGTGAGTGAGCCTTTACGGCAAATGCGGATGGTCAGAAGTCAAACGGCATGTTGAGCTGCCGCACCGTGTCTTGGCGTTCGCAAGCGGCGTGGTCAAGAAGGTCGCCGTAGGGTTCGCAGGTCGGACCGGAGTGCGTTTGGCGAGCGAGGGAGGAGGCGATAGTGGGCGGCGCGAAACGGCCGAGCCTGTTTGGGCGCTGCCACGCGAGAGGGAAGGGCTTGACGTCATCGTGTGCGCGATGGTGTTACTCCACTTGGATGCAGTAGCGGAGGATCTTCTCGACGGCCTCCCGCGCAACTGGTAAGGGATTGGGTGGAATACCGGCACATGGGACGGTCAAATGGTGCGTGTCGAGTGTCGAGTGTCGAGAGAACGCCGGTTCGCGGAAGGGACGGAGCCGGGGCGTGTCGCCCCGGTTGACCACGACAAGGGACCGCAAGCAAAGCGTAATGATCGTACCCCGTAACAGGTTGATCTGGCTCGTGGGCATGGTGCTGGTGCCGGCGGCGATTCTGTCGGCCGCGGCGCCGCAGGCGGCGCCCTTGTGCATCGCGACGGCGGCGGCGTTGGCGGCGGCGGCCGTTGGCGATGCGCTGCTGGCTGGGCGGCGGACGCGCGGGCTGAAGGCAGGCTGGGGCGAGCCGGTGCGGCTGGCGAAGGACCGGCGGGGGGCGGTCCCGCTGCGGATCGAGAATGCCGCTGGCGTCGCCCGCCGCGTGCGGCTGGGCCTGGCCTGGCCGGAGGAGCTCGTGCCCGACGAGGAAGAGCTGGACGTGGCGCTGCCGGCGGGCGCGGAGCGTTCGCGCGTGGACTGGCCGGTGACGCCTCGGCGGCGTGGGCGGTACGTGATGGACCGTGTGTGGCTGGAGGCGGCGTCGCCGCTGGGGCTGTGGGCGGCCCGGCGGGCGGTCGAGGCGAACGTGGAAGTCCGCGTCTATCCCAACCTGGTGACGGAGCGGAAGACGCTGTCGGCCCTGCTGCTGCGGAGCGGGCAGATCGGCGTGCACGCCCAGCGGCAGCTCGGCAAGGGGCGCGAGTTCGAGAAGCTCCGCGAGTATATCCCCGGCGACGGGTTCGAGGACATCCACTGGAAGGCGACGGCCAAGCGAGGCAAGCCGATCACCAAGGTCTTCCAGATCGAGCGGACGCAGGAAGTGTACGTGGTGGTGGACGCCTCGCGGCTGAGCGCCCGCTCGGCCGAGGCCGTCGGGCAGGCCCCGTCGGCCGACGGAAGCACGGTGACGGTGCTGGAGCGGTATCTGACGGCCGGGCTGGTGCTGGCCCTGGCGGCGGAGAAGCACGGCGATCTGTTCGGCTTCCTGACATTCAGCGACAAGGTGGACACGTTCGTGCCGGCGCGGACGGGGCGGACGCATTACGGCGCCTGCCGGGACGCGCTGTACACGACGTTCCCGCGGATCGTCACGCCGGACTACGACGAGCTGGCGTCGTTCATCCGCCTGCGGCTGCGAAGGCGGGCGCTGCTGGTGGTGCTGACGAGCCTGGAGGACCCGGTGCTGGCGGAGAGTTTTGCTCGCGGGATGGAGCTGATCAGCGGGCGGCACTTGCTGCTGGTGAACGTGCCGTCGGCGCCGCTGGTGGCGCCGCTGTTCGGCGAGGCGGACGTGGCCGCGCCGGAGGACCTGTACCGCCGGCTGGGCGGGCATTTGCGGCACGAGCAGTTGCTGGAACTGGAGCGGAAGCTGCGCCGGCGCGGGATCGGGTTCCACCGGCTCAACAACGATGCGATGGCGGCCGAGTTGGTGAACCAGTACATGAACGTGAAGCGGAGACAGATGCTGTGACCTGTGGGGCGGGCCTCATGGAAAGGGAGCGGTCCCTTGTCGTAGGCGACCGGGGCGACACGCCCCGGCTCCGTTTCCGCCGCGTGCGGAAGGTTTCTTGCATGGGAGTTGCATGATTGATCGTTGACCTGGACAAGTTCATCGCCGAGGAGAAGCCCTTCTGGAGCGAACTGGAGGGCACGGTGGAATGGCTGGCGAGGGAGCCTGCCGCGAAGATGGACCTGGCGAAGGTTCGGCGGCTGCACTACCTGTACGAGCGTGCGGCGGCGGACCTGGCGAAGCTGAACACGTTCGCGTCGGCGCCGGCGATGCGGGAGTATCTGGAGTCGCTGGTGTCGCGCGCGTACTGCCAGATTCACGAGACGCGGCGGTTCCGCGGGCGCCTGGCGCCGCTGCACTGGCTGGGCGGAACGCTGCCGCGGACGTTCCGGCGGCACATCAACGCGTTCTGGCTGTCGGCGGCGGTAACGCTGGCGGGCGCGGCGTTCGGCGCGACGGCGATGCTGATCGACCCCGACGCGCGCGACCTGATGCCGTTTGGGCACAACATGCTTCGCCCGTCGCGGCGGGTGGAGCAGGAGCAGCAAGGGCGGAGCCGCCACCTGGAGGGGCACAAGGCGCAGTTCTCCGCCCAGCTCATGCAAAACAACATCAAGGTGTCCATCACGGCGATGGCGCTGGGGATGACCTGGGGCGTGGGCACGATCCTCCTGATGTTCTACAACGGCGCGATCATCGGGCTGATCGCCGTGGACTACGTCGCCGACGGGCAGACCGCGTTCCTGCTGGGCTGGCTGCTGCCGCACGGCGCGGTGGAGATACCGGCCATCGTGCTGGCCGGGCAAGCCGGGCTGGTGCTGGGCGGGGCGCTGATCGGCTGGGGCAGCCGCACGGACCTTCGCGGGCGGATGCGGGCAGTGGGGAGCGACCTGATGACGCTGATGGGCGGCGTGGCCGTGCTGCTGGTGTGGGCGGGGCTGGTGGAGGCGTTCCTGTCGCAATACCATGAGCCGATCCTGCCGTACTGGGTGAAGATCGCGTTCGGCGCGGCGGAGATCGTCCTGCTGACGGCGCTGTTGACGCTGGCCGGGCGGCGGGGCGCCCCGGCCGAGGGCGAAGGGGCGATGCCGCAAGGCACTCGCCGAAGTCTGGGACTGAGGTACCCATTCCGCTCACGTTAGCCCGGAGGTGGAGGAAAACAACGTGGCACGGGCGTCTCGCCTGCTCCGGATGCGCCAAGATGCAGGGCAGACGCCCGCACCACAAGACTGTCAAGTCCTGACTCCAGGTTGTCACTTTCGTTCCCTGTGTACCCATGGGCCGGTGATTGACCATCCGCTGCCAAGGGAGCCCCGCAGGGGCGACCGCGGCAGCGGACGATCACGCCGCCAGCGCTGCCCCCGCCAGCCGCCGCCGCCGGCGCTGCCCCCGCGACGATCGCAAGCGGGGCCGCCTGCGGCGCCGCGGCCGACAGGATCGCCGCCGGCACCAGCACCGCGCCCACGAGCCGGATCAACCTGTTACGGGGAACGATCATCATGCTTCGTACGCGGTCCTTTGTCGGTGCCGACCGGGGCGACACGCCCCGGCTCCGTTCCTTCCGCGAACCGGCGTCCTTCCGACACCCGACACTCGACACTCTCTCCTATCTCGGCACCGCAACCTCTTGCAGAACCTTCTCGATCACCTCGCTCACCGTCATGCCCTCGATTTCGTACTCCGGGCGCAGCACCATCCGGTGCGCCAGCACCGGCACCGTGAGCGAACGGATGTCGTCGGGCGTGACGTAATCGCGCCCCGCCAACGCCGCCGCCGCCCGCGCGCCCAGCAGCAGCGACTGCGTCGCACGCGGGCCCGCCCCGGCCAGCACGGCCGGGTGCTCGCGCGTCGCGCGGATCACGTCCACCAGGTAGCTCGTCAGCTCGTCCTTCACCAGCACCGACTGCAGCGACTTGCGGTAGTCCGGCAGGTCGGCCATGCGGATCACCGGCTGGACCGCTCCGCGGGCCAGCGCCGCCTCGGGCGAGTCGTCTCCCAGCATTCGCCGCGCCAGTTCCAACTCCTCCTGCCGCCCGGGGCCGTTCATGATGATCTTCATCATGAAGCGGTCCTTCTGGGCCTCCGGCAGCGGGTAGGTGCCCTCGTACTCGATGGGGTTCTGCGTGGCGAACACCGCGAAGTTCGGCGACAGCGCGTGCGTCGAGCGGTCGATGCTCACCTGCCGCTCCTGCATCGCCTGCAACAGCGCCGCCTGCGTCTTGGCCGGGGCACGGTTGATCTCGTCGGCCAGCAGGAACGTCGTGAACACCGGCCCCTTCACCAGCACGAATTCGTTGCGGTGGAAGTCGAACACGTTCGTGCCCGTGATGTCGGCCGGCATCAGGTCCGGCGTGAACTGGATGCGCCCGAATTCGCAGTCCAGCACGGCTGCCAGCGTCCGCACCAGCAGCGTCTTGGCGACGCCCGGCACGCCCTCGATCAGAGCGTGCTGGTTGGTGAAGATCACCACCAGCGCCTGGTCGATCACCTGCTGCTGGCCGATGATCACTTTGGCGACCTCGGCCCTGGCCCGAGCCAGCACGTCCATCAACTTCGAAGCCGTTGTTTCCATCGATCAGTCTTCCTTCCCATCGCCGAACAACCGATCACGATCACGAGTCACGAGTCACGATCACGATCACGATCACGAAGCTGGCGCTCGCATCCGAATCCCGCTCGTGATCGTGGTTCGTGATCGTGATCGGCCGCTTCTCTCTTCCGACACTCGACACTCGACACCCTCTATCCCCTTTCCGCCAGCACCGCCGCCATCTCGCGGTACGCCCGCACCGGGTCGCGTTTCCTTCGCGGCAGCGATTCCTCACGCTCCACGATCTGGCGCATCCGCGCCGCCTTGGCAGCCACGTCCCGCCGCCCCGCCGGCAGGCGCTTCGCCCATTCCTCGAAGCACGTCCGCAGCAGTCTGCCCGCCGGCACCGCCCGGTGCAGCAGGTTCACCAGCCCCGCCGACGAATCCCGCCCAGCCACCCGCACGCCCAGTTCCTCACGCCGCACGCACGCACGCGGCGCCAGGCTCGTCGCGCTGCGCCACACGAACAGCCCCGCCACCAGGCCCAGCGCCGCCAGCGCCCAACTCAGCCCGTACCGCCGGGCCAGCACCATCACGCCCGGCTCTTCCTGCACGCCCAGATGCGTCTCGTCGAATGTCACCTGCCGCGACGGACCCACCAGCCACGCCAGCAGCATCGGCCGGCGCTGGCTCCGCATCGCCTCGTTCGACGCGAAGAACGTGTCCGCGGCCGCCACGATAGTCCCGGTCCCCAGCCGCCGCTCGACAATCGCCGGCCGGCCACGGAACTCCCACACCGTCCGCCATTGCGGCCCAAGGTCGTCAAAGTACAGCCGCCCCCGCCACATCACTCCCGGCCCCATGTTCGCGTCGTCGTCCGCGGGCGCCGCCCTCTGCGAACCAGGCTTGACCTCGTGCTCCGACCAGCCCAGTTCCCACCGCTTCGCCAGGTCGGTCATCGCGACCATCGACTTCTCGTCGCCGTCGCCGTCGTTGCCGTCGTTGCCGCCTTCGCTCGCCGCCCGGCTCGCCGGCTTCGTTGTCGCCCGCCACTGGCGGGTCGATGCCCACCATCGCGTCGGCCCCGGCGCCAGCGCCACGACCAGCCGCCCGCCGCCGCTCACGAACCGCTCCAGGCCGTTGGCATCGCGGTCGGGCATCGCCGTCAACCACCGCGGCTCGGCGCCCAGCACCACCATCGTGCGCCCGGCGCCCGCCTCCAGCCGCCCCGGCGCGCGGTGGTTGCGGTCCGCGCTGACGCCCGGCACGGCCGCCAACGTGTCCAGCAACGCCGACGTCCCCTTGGGGTCCGCCCGATGCGACGAATAGGCCGGGTACACGTCGCCCCCCTCCACGCGCAGCTCCATCAGCTTGGCCAGCGCAAGCGCCGACGCGGCCGCCGCGGCCACCAGCGCCGCCAACATCACCCGCTCACGCCCGCGCATCGCCGCGAATCCTTTCGGCGTTGCTGCCGAACTGCTCGACCATCGGTCCCGTCACCTCGTGCATCCCGTACCACGCGTCCTCGAACATCCGCACGTTGCGCCCGAACGGCTCGGTCAACTCCGGCCGCGCCGACCCGCGCCGCGACAACTCGCCCTGGTAGTCGCGGTTGGACTTGTGTCGAGCCAGCGCGATCAACTCGCGATCGGCCAGGTTCGCCAGGCATCCCAGGTACATCGCGCGCAGCGCCAGGCGAAGCTCCCCCTTGCCCAGCAACTCCCGGGCCAGGCTCGTCCAGCCGTCCTCCGGCAGCCGCTCCGCCCCCACGTCCTCGTCCGTCAGGTCCGGCGCAGCCGCCAGCGGCTCGGTCTTCGCTTCCATCGGTTTGCCCCTCCGCCGTCGCCACAGGCCCCAGGCTCCCGCCGCCGCGCCCGCGACGACCACGCCCAACAGCAGGATCAGCCAGAACCGTGGCGAATCCAGCAAGCCGGAACTCGCATCGTCGGCCGCGCCCGCTCGCCGCGATCGGAGGAGCCGGTCCACCGCGTCGCGCAGCCACCGCAGGGCGTCCCCAATCGCGCGGAAAGCCTTCTCGATGTACCCCACCACGTCCTGAAGGAACTGCGCGACCGCCCCTCGCTCGTGCTCCCGCTTCTCCTGCGGCATCCGCCAGGCATACTTCGGGCGCGACAGCACGTCCTCGGCCGCTCGATCCAACTCGCCCGCGAGCTTCCTGTCCGCGCCGGCCTTCGGCGCAGCCGGCGCCTCCGGTCCCGCGGTCTCGGCAATCGACAATCGACAATCGGCAATCGGCAATTGGGAGTTGAGTTGGTCCGCCTTCGCGTCGGAACCTACGAGCAAGACCACGCCCAATACTCCCGCCACCACGCCCCCAGCCTTGCGGATCCCCGCGAACCGCTTCAGTTCCGCCCGCAGATCGGCTCCCGTCCGCAGCGACTGCCCATGGAAACAGCGGATCACGTACGCCGATTTCAACAGCGGATCGACCGCCAGGTACGTCAGCGCCGTCGCCATCGCCAGACTCGTGCTGTTCAGCCACCACAGCGGCAACCGCGTGCCCGCCCACTCCACGCCCAGCAGGCTCTTGGCCAGCAACGGCAGCAGCGCGATCGCCACCAGGCTGTTCAGCCACACCAGCAGGCTGAACGGCAGCATCAAGCCGAGCATGAGGTGGTTCTGCTTGGGCCACAGCGCCGCCTGTCGCGATGCCCGGGCCGTCAGGGCCCACGCGCCGCCCTCGCCTCCGTCGGCCAGCACCGTGGCGCTCTGGTAGAACGCGTACACCCACCCCGCCGGCAGCACCAACAGCCCCGCCAGCGGCAACACGTACAGCCCCGCCGGCTGAGTGACCGCCTGCGACGTCACGACGGCCGCCACGCGGCGCAGCGTCCACGCCTGCTCCTGCTGCCCGGCCAGGCGGCGCCACAATTGCCCCGCGTACACCGCTTGCCAGCACTTCATCCACACGAACAGCCCCGCCAACGCCAGCGCCCCGCCCAGGCAGTGCCGATCCGCGTACGCGCTGCGGCTCATGTCCGCCCAGAAGTACAGCAGCCCCAGCACGAACGGCAGCGCCCCCACGTAGTACGCCGCCCACGCCCCAACCCCCGCGCGACGCACCAGCCAGAACGCGCCTTCCAGCAGTTCCATCGCCCCGGCCGATTCGCCCTCGCCCCGCCGCTTCATCGCATCAGCTCCTCCCACAGTTTGCCTTCGTGAAAGTCCGAGGGAAGAAGCTGAAGCGTCCGCCCCAGCCAGTAGAAGAACATCCACAGCAACAGCCCGCCGGCGACGCATTGCAGGGCCGTCCACGCCAGGCGGCGCGCGCCGGCCAACCATCCGCCGCCGGCGCGCCGCCCCTCCGCGATCGCGAGCGTCTTGAGGCACGACGCGCAGATCACCCGCCCGGCGTGCTCGGTGATGCACTCGCGGCAGAAGAACCGCTTGCACGCCGGGCAGCGGGCGACCGCCTCCCGCGAGGCGTGCAGGAAACAGCGTTGTCGGATCAGGTCACTCATAGGCGGCCAGTGGAATGCCAAATGGAAAACGGCAAATGGTAAACGTGCTGCCGCATTGCCCGATTCCCCTTCGCATACTGAGTTTCGCCTTCGCCCGCGGAGGGGGCAAGCCCGGAGCGTCAGCCCATTTGGCGTTTCTCATCTGGCACTCTTCCTACGCGCCACCATCAGCCCCAGCCCGATCAGGCCCAGCGCCAGCGGGCAGAATACCAGCGCGGCCCACACCACGCCAATCTCCAGCGGCGGCAGCAGGAACTGCGATAGCTTCGGCACCCCGCCGAACGAGGTCGCCAGCGCCGGCAACGCCGCCCAGCCCAGATACACCACCCCCAGGTACGCCAGCGTCCACCACGCCGTCTTGCGGACCCCGCCCGGCATGTCCGTGCCCCGCTGCTTCACCAGCGCCAGCACCACCAGAACCATCAGCACCCCATACGCCGGCAGCGTCCCGTAGCGCCCGATCTCCTCCGCCAGCCCGCCCAGCGCCGTTCCCGCCGCCAGCCCCGCCGCCACCAGCAGCATCCCGAACGTCGCCATGTGCGCCACGCCGCGGTAGTGCCTCGGCGCAAGCGGCATGGCCAGCCCCGGCTGGAGCGTCCCCGGCGCAGCCGGGGCAACCGCGGGCGAAGGCGCCGCCGTTTCCGCCGATCCGCCGCCGCCGGCCGCGAGCGCACGCTCCGTCGCCGGCCCCTCTCGCTGCGCCGCCTCGATCAACGGCGCCAGCAACGCCACCAGGTTCTCCGCGTGCCGCAGCCGCCCCATGGCCGCCAACCGCCGATCGCTCACGACCGTCCGCAGCCGGCAGGAGCACCCCGGCCCTGCCGCCACATTCGCCACAAGCGCCAGGCCGAACGGGCCCGCCATCACCCAGCAGAAGATCCCCCACCCCCCGCCGATCCCCAGGGCCAGCAGGACCATGAACAGCGTCGCCAGGCTCAGCACGATGTTGGCTGCCCTCCATCCGCTCTTGCCCGCAATGAGGATCGCGTGGATATCGCGAAAATAGAACCGCCGCACCTCCTGCACCATGTACCGCGACTCCACCACCAGCAGATGGTCCTCGCCCAGGTAGACCCTCTGCGCGCACAGCCATTTCCCTGGCAGGCGACGATACTTCGCTTCAGTTCTACCGTCGTCGGACAATCTTCACCATCCGCAAGAAAAAAGACCACGAATCACACGAAAACAAGGCGAATCACACGAAAAGAGACGATGGGGTCCGACTTTCCCCCTGTCCTCGGTCCCAGGTCTCTCTATTCGTGCAATTCGTTTCATTTCGTGCAATTCGCGGTCTCCCTCGTTCCTCGCGCACACAGCCCTACGCAACGAACAAAAGGTAGTAGAACCCGACCGCCCACCCCGCCAACTGCGCCGCCGCCAACGCCGCCGCCACGCACAGCCGCGCCTTCGTCCGCCGGAACATCCCGCCCGGCGCGCCCCAGTACCGCGCCGCGATGTACAGCACCCCCGGCGCCGTCAGGATCGTGAACGGCCAGGCCAGGATCACCGGCCACACCGCCAGCGCCACCGCCAGGCTGTCGTACAGGAAACGCCGCTGGTCCGCCGCGGCCCCGCCCGGACCTGCTCGCCCTTCCTTCGCCCGCGCCGGCGACATCGCCGCCTCCACGCACGAGGGACACAGGTGCCGGCTGCCCACCTCCACGTCGCACAGCGAGCACAGGAACCGCCCGCATCCGTCGCACGCCACGGCCGCACGCTTGCCCGCGTGGTAAAAGCACGACGCCTCGCCGTCGGCCTGCACAGCCTCGGCCGATCGCCCGGCCACGTATCCCACGCGCATGGCGGGAAACGTGACGATGCGAACGCCCTTGCCGCAGATGGGGCAAGGCACGCATGTCGGCGTGTCGACGCTCTCGCTCGGCAGGGGAACATTGCAGCTTGGGCAGGCGATCGTCATGTCGGTTCCTGAGCCTCCAGCTACCAGCTTCCGGCTACCAGCCGGACTGCATCGCCCCAATCTCGTTTCTCTGGTTCGGCTGGAAGCTGGCCGCTGGAAGCTGGTCGCTGCTTCCTCTACTTCTTCACCACTCGCGTGTTGCACATGTGGTCGTGCAACGCCCGCTTCTCGTCGTCCCACGCAGCCATCAGATACCCGATGTACAGGATGATCCCGCTGACCATCTCGGCCCAGAATCGCCCCAGCGCGCGCAGGTAGCTCACCTTGCCGCCGTCGGACAGCACCACCTTCAGCCCGCACACCATCTTGCCGGGCGTCGCGGCGTACTTGCCCACGAAGACCGTGTTGTACCCCGCCTGGATGGCGATCTGCACCAGCACCGTGATCGCCCACACCGCGACCAGCGGCCCGTGGAGCAGGTCCAGATCAACTCCCCTGCGCCCGGCGTCCATGCCCTCCGAAAACGCCGCGATGAACAGCGGAACACACAGGATCTGGTTCACCACGCCCAGGATCAACCCGTCCACCAGCTTCGCCGCAAACCGCAGCCAGAACCCGCTGTACCGCATCGCCCCCGCCTCCGGCGCCGGCCGCAACGCTCCCTCGCTCAGCCGCTGGAAGAACGCCGGCTTGCACGAGGCGCACACCTTGTAGCCCGCGTACGCGATCAGGTCGTCGTCCGCCAGCGCCCGGGCGCATTGACAGCAGAACGTCCTGGCGCCCAGCAGGGCCGCGACCTCCGCAACCCCGCCCGAACCTGGCGCGCCCGATGCCAGCGCCCCCAACGGCTCCCATCGCTCCATCCCCTCGCGCCATACCAGCGTGTGCCCGCTCACCCGGCCGTCGGCGATGCAGGCGGACAGTTCGCCATCCTCCGTCGGCCCCATTTGCTGCCCATTCAGGACGAACCACCACGGCATCGGCATCTCCTTCGCGAGCGAATCATACGACACCCTAACCCACGGCAAAAGAGCCTTCTCCCGCATCCACCTTGCGTCGCGGCCTTGTTTCTTTCCCATCCCTCTGGGCCCCTGGGTTGTGTTCCCACGCCGAACACCTATAATGGCCCGCCGTCCCCGACGCGGGGCCTGGAAAGCAGTGTGAGCATGCCGGTCAACATCCTCTGCCTCGGCGACGTCGTGGGTAAGCCCGGCCGCAGCGTCCTTGCGGCCAAGCTCAAGGAGTTCGTCGCAGCCAGGCAGATCGACTTCGTCGTCGCCAACGGCGAGAACGCCGCGGCGGCAGCGGGATCACGCCCCAGATCTTCCGCAAGATGCTGCACTATGGCGTGGACGTGGTCACGCTGGGCGATCACGTCTACCGCAAGAAGGAGGTCGGCCTGGCGCTGGCCCAGTCCGATCGGATCATCCGCCCGGCGAACCTTCTCCCAGCCGCGGCCGGGAGGGCGTGGACCGTCGTGCCCACCAAGGACGGCAAGCACCCCGTCGGCGTTTCCTGCGCCCTGGGCCAGATGTACATGGGCAACTGGAATTCGCCCTGGGCGGCCGTGGACGCCGCCCTGGCCGCCATGCCCCCGGAAGTCAAGATCCGCGTGCTGGACTTCCACGCCGAGGCCAGCAGCGAGAAGATCGCGATGGGCTGGCACCTCAACGGGCGGGCCAGCATCGTCTTCGGCACGCACACGCACGTTCCCACCGCCGACGCCAGGGTGCTGGACGGCGGCACGGCCTATGTCAGCGACCTGGGGATGACCGGCCCGTACGACGGCGTGCTGGGCCGCCGCAAGGACCGCGTGCTCAGCGCCCTGACGACCTCCATGCCCGCCCAGTTCGAGGTCTGCGGCGGCGACGTGCGCATGTGCGGCATCCTCGCAGCCGTCGACCCCGAAACGGGCAAGGCCCTGTCCGTCGAACGCGTCGAGGTCGCGGGCGAGGCCTGTGCGAACCCCACCAACGAGAAGGACAACGATTGAACCGCAGAGAGAACGCAAAGTGCGCAGAGAAGAGAATCTCTTTGCGGCCTTTGCGTTCTTTGCGGTTGATTCCGGTGCCCAATGTTCATACCCAACCGTGAACGCATCCTCGTCGAGTTGCTTCGCGAGGTCGCCGCCGAGACCGGCATCGAGATGACCACCTTCTCGCAGGACTGGATCATCCACCTGCGCCAAGGCGCCGTCGCCCGGCACGTCTACGGCTACAACTTCGACCTCAACCCCGCCGCCGCCCAACTCATCGCCTGCGACAAGACGGCCGCCAGCGACCTCCTCGCCTTCCACGACATCCCGCGCGTGGAGCATCGCCTCTTCCTGCACCCGCGACTCAGCGCCTACGTCGATGCCGGCGGCAACTGGCGCGACATGCTCGCCTTCGCCGAGCAGTGCGGATGGGACGTCGTCTGCAAGCCCAAGGACGGCACCGGCGGCCGCGACGTCCACCGCGCCCGAGGCCGCCTCGAACTCGAACAGGCCGTGCATCGTCTCTTCGAATCCGAGCACGCCCTCAGCCTCTCGCCGTTCCTGGCCATCGACCAGGAGTACCGCTTCATCGTCCTGGCGGGCCAGTGCGAGTTGGCCTACGCCAAGCGGCGCCCCGCCGTCCTTGGCGACGGACGTTCCACCATCGCCGAACTCATCGCCGCCGCCATCAAGGCCGGCGCCATGCCCGCCGAGGTCGCCGCCCGGGCCATCCGCGACCACGAACCGCGCCTCGACGACGTTCCCCCCCACGGCGCCGTGCTCGACCTGCACTGGAAGCACAACCTCGGCCAGGGCTCGCGCCCCCACGAAATCGCCGATGCCGCCCTGCGCTGCCGCCTCACCGACCTCGCCTGCCGCTGCGCCCGCGCGCTCAACCTCCAGTTCGCCTCCGTCGACATCGTCGAAGTCGCCGCCCGCCACATGGTCCTCGAAGTCAACAGCGGCATCATGATGGAGACCTACGCCCGCACCGCCCCAAATGGCCGCGAGACGGCAAAACGAATCTACGCCAAGGCGGTAAAACGGATGTTGGCGCCGTGAGTTATGGCCGCCCGCGCCGACCAAGTCCGCCCGACTCCTGACATCTGCATCGCGCGCGAGTTCGTTCCTGTCGCAACTACGCGGCTGCGGTATCATTCAGTTAGGCGGACGAATCCCATGGGAGGAATTATCAGTTCGGTTACGATCGACAACCTGTCTGACGCGACGAAGCGTCTGAGGTGCGACGCCCTGGT
>CAYWTX010000623.1:0-2254 GCA_964461295.1 uncultured Planctomycetaceae bacterium
ATACTGGTCGCTCACCGAGACGGGCAACTACGTGAAATGGCCCGCGCCTCCTCGCCAGGCGGCCGACGACGCGGACCTGTGGAAGAACGCGAACGACTTCGTGCATTACTGCATTCCGGACGCGGTGGTGCGCGACGCGGCCGGCAAGCCGGCGTATTCCAACTGGAACGGGTGCATCGTGACCGACCCGGGCGAGGCGAAGTGGTTGGGTATCGTCCTGGACCAGGCGAGGCGGCTGGTGGCCAAGGTGCCGGAGACCGGCGGCATCTGCATCGACCGCATGGATCACCTGCCGCGGTTCCAGCGGCAGGGGCGGCTGATCCTGATGGGCTGGCGCGAGGCGATGGCGAAGCTGGGGCCGATCCTCCACGACGCCAACAAGATCATCCTGGCCAACCCGATCAACTGCCGGCGCCTGGACGCCATGGAGAACCTCGACGGCCTGTACGACGAGTACTATCACGACACCAACATCGCGGCCAGCGCGATGCTGTGCGTGTCGCGGCCGGTGGTGATCTGGAATTCGCCGCGCGACGACGCGGGGTTCCAACGGCTGCTGTACTACGGCGTGTTCCCCAGCGTGCCGTATCCCGGCGCGGACCACAACCTTGGGGGTTCGGCCGACGGCAAAGGGACGCCGCTGCACCACGATTACGGGCCGTTGTTCAAGCTGATCCAGGGCAAGCGGTGGGTGCTGGAGGCCGGGGCGGTCTCAGTGCGCGAGGGCGGCGTGCTGGCGAACCTGTTCGCCGTGCCGGGTGGCTGGGCCTTGCCGGTGATCGGCGGCAAGGAAGGCAAGCAGGCGACGGTGTTCGTGCGGTACACGGGCGGACTGAAGGCGGGCGTCTCGGTCGAGGCGCACCATCCCGGCGCCGACAAACCCGTGGCCGTGGAGGCTCAGGGCGAGACGGAGGGCGTGCAGTTGACCGTGCCGCTGGTTCGCGGCTGCGCGGTTGTGATGCTGCGGGGCAAGTGACAGGCAAGGCGGGCTCGGCCCGCTGAAGCGGGACCGGGACCTACGCCGCTGAAGCGGGTAGGCCGGAGAAGACAATGCGAAGGTTCGTTACGCGACGGACGTGTATGAAGGGCATCGCCGCGGCGGCAGGTGCGGCAGCGGTGGTGGGGCGTGCGCCGTTTGCGCCAGCGGAGCCCGCGACGACTCAGCCGGCGTCGCAACCGGCGGAACTGAAAGTGAAGCGCGAGTGGGAGCAGTTCGGCGGCAGGCGGTTGGATGTCGAGGTCGCCGGCCGATCGGGATTCATCCTCCAGCCGAGGCAGGCGGGAGGCGATAAGCCGATGGAGTGGGTCTGGTTCGCTCCGCAGTTTGCCCAGTACCCAAGCAGGCGGCACGCATGGATCGCCGAACGGGTCCTGGCGGCGGGGATGGCGTTGGCCGGCGTCGAAGTGGGAGAGTCCTGCGGCAATGTCGAAGGGCGGGAGACGTTCACGCGGTTCCACGCGGCGGTGACCGCCCGGTTCCATCTGGCGCGCAAGGCCGTCCTGCTGCCCCAGAGCCGCGGCGGCCTGATGCACTACAACTGGGCGGCCGAGCACCCCGAACTGGTCGCCCGCATCGCGGGCATCTACACGGTCTGCGATATTCGCAGTTACCCCGGCCTTAGGAACGCCGCGCCGGCGTATCGGATGACGGCTGCGGAACTCGAGAAGCACTTGCCGCAATGCAACCCCATCGAGCGGCTGGCGCCGCTGGCGAAGGCGAAGGCGCCGATCCTGCACATCCACGGCGACGCCGACAAGATCGTTCCGCTGGAAGCGAATTCCGGCGAACTGATCAAGCGGTACAAGGCGATGGGCGGCAGCGGCGAGCTGCTGGTCGTGCCTGGCAAGGGCCACGCCGAAGTGGATGAGTTCTTCCAGTCCCAGCCGTTCGTTGATTTCCTCATTCGCGGCAAAACGCCGGTTACAGCCCCCACGTCACGATCGACCGCGAAGAGGGGAACCTGACGTGCGCCGCTGAAGAAGGACCGGAACCTGCGCCGCTGAAGCGGGCAGGCCGCAGGAGGGAGCGGTTCAGTTCAACGGGCGAAACTGGGCGATACTGGACTTGAACCAGTGACATCTTGCTTGTAAGGCAAGCGCTCTAGCCACTGAGCTAATCGCCCGCGGTGGGCAATAGTATACCCGTCGCGGGGAGAATGAACAGAGGGGACGGATTGCGGAGCGGAGGGCGCAGTTCCTTGTCGATGTCGACCGGGGCGACACGCCCCGGCTCCGTCCGGGAGCGGGGGAAGCA
>CAYWTX010000624.1:0-3009 GCA_964461295.1 uncultured Planctomycetaceae bacterium
GCGCCAGCCGCCGCGCCCAGCAGCAGGCCCACCAGCGGGAAGAAGACCACGCTGCCGGCCAGGTCGTCCTCGCCTCTGCCCCGACTTCCGGGCACCGGCAGAATCGTGAGGAATCGGATTGCCGCCAGAAAACGCCGCATCGTCAGCTCGCCTTGGAAACAGACGCCTCCTCGAACGTCGCCACTTCGGTCAGAATCCGCGCCGCCGCCTCGACGAGGTTCATCGCCAGCGCCGCCCCCGTGCCCTCGCCCAGCCGCAGGTTCAGGTCCAGCAGCGGCTCCTTGCCCAGGTGGCGGTGCATGAAGCGGTGGCCCTGTTCCACGCTACGATGGGCGGCGATGATGGAATCGCCCGCCCGCGGGCACAGGCCCTGGGCGATCATCGCCCCGGCCGTCGAGATGAAGCCGTCCACCACCACCGGCTTGCGCTGCGCCGCCGCGCCGAGGATCACGCCGGCGATGCCGCCGATCTCGAACCCGCCGACCTTCGCCAGCACGTCCAGCGGGTCGGTCGGGTCGGGCTGGTTCACCTGGATGGCCCGCTGCACGACGGCGACCTTGTGCTGCCACGTCCGGTCGTCGATGCCGGTGCCCCGCCCGGTGATGTCCGGCACCGGCGCGCCGGTCAGCACCGCCAGGATCGCCGTCGACGCCGTCGTGTTGCCGATTCCCATGTCCCCCGTGCCGAACACGTCCGTACTCCCGCCCAGTTCGCCGGCGATCTCAATGCCCGCCTCGATCGCCCGCCGAGCCTGCTGGCGCGACATGGCCGGGCCCTTCGCCATGTTCGCCGTGCCGGGAGCGATCCTGCGGCCGATCACCTTGCCCGCCAGGGCCAGTTCGCCCAGGTCGCCTGCCACGCCCATGTCCACCACGACGACCCTGGCACCCGCCAGACGCCCCAGCGCGCTGATCCCCGCCACGCCGGCCACGAAGCCATGCACCATCTGCGCCGTGACTTCCTGGGGGTACTTGCTGACTCCCTCGGCCGTCACGCCGTGATCGCCCGCCATGGCCACGATGGTCTTGCGCCCCACCGCCGGGCGCGACGTTCCGGTCATGCCCGCCAGGTCCATCGCCAGGTCCATCAGCCTTCCCAACGCCCAGTGGGGCATGATGAGCTGGTCCAGCCGTGCCTTGGCCGCGGCGCGAGCGGCGGCGTCCTGGGGGCGGATCTTCTCAAGCGTCTCTTCGAGCAAACCCATCGGGCGAGCCTTTCAGGAACAGCGGTATGCCGCAGGACATCAGCACCACCGCGTCGGCCGCGGCGGCAATCGTCTGGTTGCAGCGCCCCGCCAGGTCGCGATACCGCCTGGCCAGCGCGTTGTCCGGCACGATTCCCATGCCGACCTCGTTGGTCACAAACAGCACGTTGCCCCCCCCCCGGCCGCACGCGGCCAGCACCGACCGGCAGCGCCGGACAACGTCCTCCTCGCTCACGGTCTTGCCGGCCTGTTCCGCCTCGTGCATCAGGTTGCTCACCCACAGCGTCAGGCAGTCCACCAGCACGACGGGACTTCCCGCTGCCTGGAGGATCGCCCGCTCCAGGTCCAGCGGCTGCTCCAGCGTCGTCCAATCCCCGGCCGCCCGCGCCGCCCGGTGCTTCTCGATGCGCCGGCGCATCTCCTCGTCGGTCACCGGGCAGGTCGCCACGTACGTCCGCGGGCCCGGGAGCGACTCGGCCAGCCGTTGGGCGAAGGCGCTCTTGCCGCTGCGGCAGCCGCCGGTCACCAGCGTGACGTGCGCCATCTCAGCGGCCCTCCGCGCAAGTGAGGTTCAGCCCGCTCAGGACCCCCCGGCCGTCGAACAGATCGATCACCGTGCAGCCCGCGTGGGCGACGTCGAACAGCACGTACTGCCGCGGGCGCAGGTCGAGAAAACGGCAGATCAACTCGCGGATCATCCCACCGTGCGTGACAGCCAGCACGACCGACGCGGGGTCTTCGCTCAGCCGCCTGGCTGAACGCCGCACGCGGGCGAGAAACCCGCCCAGCGATTCGCCCCCGGGAAACGCGAAACGGTGGTCGAAGGCGGCCCATCGGTCAACCGCGTGAGCGTTGCGGGCGGCGATCTCCTCGAACGTCCTGCACTCCCACTCGCCGAAGTCGATCTCCCGCAGGTCGTCGTCGATCTGCACCGGCAAGCGAGTTTGCTCGAGCAGCACCTCCGCCGTCTGGCGGGCACGCAGCAGCGGGCTGCAATAGCAGGCCCCGGGCTGCATCGCCCGCACCAGCGGAAGGAGTTTGCGGGCCTGTTCCGGCCCCTCGGCCGAGAGCGGCAGATCCGTTCGGCCGACGAACCGCCCCTGGAGGTCGCCCTCGGCGCAAGCGTGTCGGATGAGTAGCAGTTTTCGAGCCATGACCCGCGTCACGAAAAAAGCCCGTCCTTCGAGCAAGGGCGGGCTTCAGTGGTGCATCGCGCGCAACACGGGCCTGGCCTTCCCTCGAAGGGACGCACCATCGGTGCGCCGAAAGGTGTCCTGACTCCCGGATCGACCTACTCGCCGCGGCCTTCCCACCTCGGCCTTCGGGCCGAAGAAGTGGCCATCGCTGCGGCTTTCGTCCCCGGTCACAGTGGCGGGGCCGTGCTGGATTTCCACCAGCTTCCCTGAATGAACGGACCAGACTGTACCCGTGCGAAGCGGCCGTGTCAAGCACATACCGAACCCGGAGAAAGCGGCAAGCGGCACGGCAGCAACGTTACAGGGCTTCTGGGGACTGGGGCGCCGCACGAAACACGGCAGACGAAGAACAGTATCGCTTTGCCCGCCTGCAAGGTGAGCCGGTGTCCGCTCTTCAGCCTGAAAGGCTGAAGTAGTACAGCCCAGGGCAACGCCCTGGGACTGGAGGTCCCAAAGCAACAAGCCCTGGAAAGGGCGCAAGAACTGCCCGCCCGGGCAACGGTTTGTCGGGTAAGCCTGGGCGGTTGCCCGCCCAGGCTCCCCACGGATCCGGACTTGCAGGATTCCCGCATCCGGCTCTTCGGATGCTGGCTTCGCACGTCCGACTGC
>CAYWTX010000625.1:0-24090 GCA_964461295.1 uncultured Planctomycetaceae bacterium
GGTTGTGGAAGGGCCCGACAGCGTGAACATCTGCGGCAACTGCGTCGAGTTGTGCCACAACATCGTCCGCCAGGAGCAACGGCGGATGGCGCGGACCAAGCCGCTGTTCACGGCGATCCCGGTCCCGCGGCAGATTCACGACTTCCTCGAGCAGTACGTCATCGGGCAGGAGCGGGCCAAGCGGGTGCTGTCGGTGGCCGTGCACAACCACTACAAGCGGCTGACGCACGCGGATCTCGACGACGGCGAAGTGGAGATCGACAAGAGCAACGTGTTGCTGATCGGCCCGACGGGTTGCGGCAAGACGTTGCTGGCCCGCACGATGGCCCGGGTGCTGAACGTGCCCTTCGCCATTGGCGACGCGACGACGCTGACCGAGGCCGGGTACGTCGGCGAGGACGTGGAGAACCTGCTGCTGAAGCTGTTGCAGGCGGCGGACTACGACCTGGACGCCGCCGAGCGAGGCATCATCTACATCGACGAGATCGACAAGATCGGCAAGACGAACATGAACGTGTCGATCACCCGCGATGTCAGCGGCGAGGGCGTGCAGCAGTCGCTGCTGAAGATGCTGGAGGGCACGGTGGCGAACATCCCGCCGCAGGGGGGGCGGAAGCACCCCGAGCAGCAGTACATCCAGATGGACACGACGCACATCCTGTTCATCTGCGGCGGCACGTTCACCGGGCTGGAGGACATCATCAAGCGCCGGCTGGGCAAGCAGCTCATCGGCTTCGCGTCGGAGGGCCAGGTGGCCGCCCCGACCAACGAGGAGCGCACCGAGATCCTCGCGCAGGTGCAGCCGGAGGACCTGGTGCATTTCGGGATGATCCCGGAGTTCGTCGGGCGCCTGCCGTGCATCACGGCGCTGGGGCCGCTGGGCGACGAGGTGATGGTCCGCATCCTGACCGAGCCCCGTAACGCGCTGGTGAAGCAGTACCGGCGGTTCTTCGACATGGAAGGCGCGCGGCTGGAGTTCAGCGACGAGTCGCTGCGGGCGATCGCGGCGAAGGCGATCAAGCGCGGCACGGGCGCCAGGGCGCTGCGGGCCGTGGTGGAGGAACTCATGCTGAACGTGATGTACGAACTGCCCGAGCACAAGCAGGAAGGGGCGGAGTACGTCATCACGGCCGACATGGTCGAGGCCGCTGTGCCGCCGACGTTGTTCGCGACCCGCAAGCGCCAGAAGGAAAGCGCATAGCGGGGGGCGTACCCTCAGCCGCCGAGTTCGGTGCGCATCTTCGCGATGTTCAGCTCGAGGAACGGGTCAATGGGGTTCTCGTGCTGCTCGAAGATCCGTTTCAGGCCGTCCACCGTAAGATCGGCGGACTTGGCGACGTCGGCCTGTCCACCCGTGAATCCATTCACGGCAATCGTCGTCGCCCCGCCGCGCTTCGCGGCTTCCACGTCGGTCTGGCTGGCCGCAACGGCCAGGCATTCCCACGGCAACGAGCGGCAGCGATTGGCCGCCAGAAGGAATGCCTGCGGCTTCGGCGGGAGTTCGGTGAGCATCGTCCCGTCCATGGTCGCGCTGAAGGCGCCGGCCAATCCCGCCTGCTCCAACGCATCGGGCAGATCCCTCCGCGCGGAAACCGCGGCCGTCCGGATGCCGGCCGCCTTCAGTTCGGCGGCGAGACGGTGGAGTGTGGCGGCATCGCCCAGCAGGGCGTCCACCGCCAGCAGCACCGCCCGCAGGCGCGGGCGCTGCCACTTGGCCGTGACGGGCGTGCGTACGCTGGAGGCCGGCGCGATCGCGGTCTGCTTGCCGCCGAGCGTGACGGCGACCTCGGCCGTGCCGGTGTTGGTCACCGTGAACCAGCCGGGCTCGACGTCGACGCTCAGCACCTGGCCGCGATACACGACGGCGTATTCCAGCCTCTGCCAGAACGGCGGCAGCAGCGGGTCGATCTCCAGGCCATCGATGCCAGCCCTCATGCCGCCAAAGCCATGCACGGCCCCCAGCCACACGCCGCCCTGCCCGGCGCCGTGAATGCCGTGGGCGGCGTTGCCGAAGCTGTCGGCGAGGTCCATTCCCGCCGCCAGCCGCCAGAACCGTTGGGCGTCGCGCAGGCGGCGGAGTTGCACGGCCGCGATCACGTGCGTGCCGGGCGAGAGGGATGAAGTCTGCGTGCAGAGGGGCACGTTGGCGTCGTAGGCGGCCGCCAGCCAGGCCGGGCCGGTCTCGCGGGGCAGGACCTGGGAGAGCATGACGATGTCGGCCTGTTTGTGGGTGTTGTCGCCGGCCCACCACTTGTTGCGGATGGCGAAGTTGGCCTCGGGTTGTGCCTCGAAGTTGGCGAACTGGGCGGGCGCGCCGTCGGGGAGCTTCGGCACGAACATGCGGGAGGCGATGTCGCGGGCGCGGGCCGAATCGGCGTCGGTCCACCCGCAGCGGCGGCGCAGGTCGGCGACGGCCTCGGGGTGTTCCTCGGCCGCGCGCCGCACCACCTCGGCCGTGGCGGCGAGCGTCCAGGCAGAGAAGATATTCGTATACGTATTGTCGTCCACGCCGGGGTGCAGCTCGTCGGGTCCGCAGACGTTGCGGATGTGGTATAGCCCGTCGGCCTCGGCGTCCGGGATGAACGAGAGCCAGAACTTGCCCAGTTCCAGCAGCATTTCCAGGCCGCCGCCGCGGATGAGTTCACCCGCGTCGCCGTGCAGGAAGTACGCGTGCAGGACGCCCCAACTCGCGGCCAGGTCGATGTGGAGTTGCTGGCCGGCGAGCCCGCCGACCCGGAAGCCCCGCTCGTCGCCGCTTTCGTAGGACACGCCCGGAATCCGGGCGCCGTCCCAGCCTTCCATCCGGGCCAGCATCTTCATCAGGTCCAGCCGGCGGTGGCGGTAGCGGAGGTGGTTGCGGCCGCGGGCGGGGTCGATGGCCGACAGGACCGGAAGCTGGTACATGTCCATGTCCCACATCACGCCGCCGCGGTACCAGTCGCCGGTAAGGTTCTTCGGGCCGATGGACGCGTCGGTGCGCAGCGGAGCCGCGATGCGCGTGGACCACAGCGCGAATCGCACCGCGAGCTGCGAGAAATCGTCGCCCTGGATGCGCACGTCCGCCAGGCGCCAGAACGCCTCGACCTGGGCCTGGTGGGCCGCCAACTCGCGATGGAACGTGCAGGCCCGCGCCTGCACGGCGCGGGACAGTTCGTCCGGAAACGCGTCAACGCCCGCGGAGTACCAGTCGGTCAGCACGACCTTCTCAACGACCAGTCTGTCGCCCTCCCGCAGGGCGACGCTGAAGCGGGTGAACGCCAGGCCGTTCGCGACGCCGTCGGCCGTGCGCGCCCGCGGCCCGGCCGCTTGGCGCAGGACGCCGATGGACCGCACACGGTGCCGCGTCGAGCGAGCCTTGAGGATCACGCGCAGCAGGCCGTCGTGCGCCGTGGCGTCCTCGACCCGCGAAAGCTCCACGCCGCGCTGGTCACAGTTGCGCGGCCAGCCCGGCTTGTAGTCCTTGGCCGGGTTGTTCCGCACGTCGCCGTCGATCCCGGCGGTGAGTTCCACATCGACGGGCCCGCCGACGGCCTGGACGGTGAGTCGCTGGCAGCAGGCGCCCAGGTCGGTCCAGGAGATGAAGCGTTCTTCCGTGCAGCGTGCGGCGGCGCCGCCGGCGTCCAGTTCGATCTGGTGCGTCAGCACGCCGCGGCGCATGTCCAGCCGCATGTTGCGCGACGCGACGTTCGGCCGCCTGCCGTTGAGCGTCGTGGCTTCGGCAGTCCAGTCCGGGCCGCACAGGGGGTAGTCGAGGTTCCACCCGCCGCGGGTGTACAGCCCCGCCAGGTACGAGCCGCGGAAGGGATACGGCGGGTCGGCGACCGTGAAGGCCGCCGAGGCCGTGCCCCGCACGCACTGCTCGCCGTTGCCTACCGAGAACACCGTCGACCTCGCGTCGGCCGACAACCCGCCCAGTTGAGCTTCATCCACGAGCCAGGACATGGAGCCTCCAGTAGTGCTGGATGCCTGCGACCGGTACCTGGAAGATCATACGCCAGGGCGAAGTGCGCCTCAACGGACGCGGCAGAGTTTCCAGTACTTGCCCCACGGGCCGGTTTGGACGGGCTTCAGCGGGCCGGGCGGCTCGGGCGCCTCGGCGGCGCCCAGGATCACGTACCATTCCTCGGGCGGTTTCTCCACGCTGGGCCCGGCGGCCAGGTCGTCCACGAACGCGACAAGTGCCGAGGGGTCGATGGCGCCGACCGAGGGGTGCAGCAGCCTGTCCTGCCGAGAGAAGCGATCCATCCACTCGCCCAGGCGGCTGGGGCAGAGATAGTAGTAGTAGCGCACGTCCTCGGGGGCGGCGACGATGGGGCGAACCGCCAGCATCCGGAACTCGCCCTGGTCGGTGAGGTAGAT
Organism: uncultured Planctomycetaceae bacterium; assembly: GCA_964461295.1. GTDB lineage: Bacteria > Planctomycetota > Phycisphaerae > SM23-33 > SM23-33 > CAYWTX01. The sequence continues at coordinate 4,360 of CAYWTX010000625.1, forward strand.
GGAGTTGTCGCGGCCGCGGGCGTACCGGGCGATGGCGGCCAGTTCGGCGTCGCGGTCCCGGCGCTCGCGGTGCCGCTCGACGTAGACGTGCATCTGCGAGACGTACTGCCAGAGCGACGGCTCGTCTTGCCGCGGGCGGGGCAGCGAAGCGACGGCGGTCTCGGCCGCCCAGTAGCGCCCGACGCGGAGGTTGTCGGAGGGCAGCATCCACAGCACGGTCAGCGCGGCGCAGCCCCAGCGCAGCAGATTGCGGTGATCGCGCCCCAGGCGGAAGAGGTTCGTCACCTCCTGTGCCGCCAGCACATACAGCGGCAGCAGCAGCAGGCACGAGGCCTGCACGAAGTCGATCACCGGCGGGGCCGAGCGCATTACGACGGTCGACAGTTGGCTCACCGCGTGCAGGCCGAACGCCACGGCCGCCGCGGCCGCCAGCATCCAGCCCCAGAGGAACCGGTTGGATGCCTGGAACCGCTCCAGCTTGATCAGCACCGAGGCGGCCGGCACGCCCAGCACCACGGCGCCTACCAGCGTGCGCCAGTCCAGCAGTTCCTTCAGCAGTTCCGGGTACAGCAGGGCCAGCCGCCCGGTCCGAAACGCGGCGGCGATGGACTCGGCCGCCACCCAGGGGTGCCACTGGTCCAGACGCCCGCGCAGGACGGTGTAGTAGCCCAGATACGGCAGAGCGCCCAGCAGCGCGCAGGCCGCGCAGAGGCCGGCCGTCGCCAAGGCCCGCGGGGCGAACTTCCGCTGGGCCAGGTAGGCCAGGAGCAGCACCAGTGTGAGATTCGTCGCCGTCACCAGATGCAGGTTGCCCATCAGCCCGATCACGCCGAAGACGAGCATGAGCCGCCACTGCCCGGCCGAGGCGGCGTCGGACTCGCGCGAGTAGCGCAGGAACGCCGAGACCGCCAACGGCGCCGCCGATAGCACCATCCCCGCCGGCGTGATCGATTCCAGCGATCCGATGCCCCAGACGCCTCCGCCGGCGGTGGCGACGATGCGGCTGCTCAGCACGGCCACGAAGGCGGAGACCGACCAACTGCGGCACTGGGAGTACAGCAGGGCGTACATGCCGCAGAGGAAGAGCATGCTGAGGATGCCGGACATGGCGCGGAAGGGCAGGCGAATGTCCTGGTAATCGGTGGGGACGAGCGTAAGCTCCAGCAGGCCTTGGTAGGCGGGGGTGTGGAACCGCCACAGCCCGCCCGCGCCGTAGACGCCGTCGCCGCGAAAGGCGCTCTCCGGGCGCTGGCGCTTCAGGGCCGCGCAGGCGATGTTCACCTGCGTGGGGCTCAGGCGGTCGTCCTGCGAGGCGAGGTAGCCGTACATGGCCGCCACGCCGGCCAGGACGGCCACCGCCAGCGGGTGCTTGGGCTGCGGAATCGGCCTCATGCGGCGCCTTTCATCGGGTGGTAGTATATGCCGTCGAGGCGCCGGGTAGTAGTGTGGGAGGCGAGTTCGGGTGTCAAGCGTCAGGCGTCGAGTGCAGGAGGCGGTTTGCGTCACTCGACACCTTCGAGGACGAGAGCGGGAGAAAACGCGGCACGACGGCTTGCCTCGCGGCGCTGTCCGAACAGGACGAATGGTTGGTTTACGTGAATGACATCCTCTCGCGGGTGGCATCCCTTATTGATTCGCGACGCCTCCTGGCGCCGCGGGAGAAGGTCCTCGTGGCCGTCAGCGGCGGGGCAGACAGCGTGGGTCTGCTCGCCGCAATGCGCGAACTAGCCTTGCGCCCGGGACGCGAGTACCGACTGGCGGTGGGGCACCTGGACCACGGCCTGCGGCCCACGGCCGCCGGCGACGCGGCGTTCGTGGCCGAACTGGCGGCCGGGTGGGGTATCGAGCATGTCGCCGAGCGCCGAGATGTGCGCCGGCTCGCCGCGCGGAGGCGGCTGAGCATCGAGACGGCCGGGCGCTCGGCGCGGTACGAGTTCCTCGCAGAGGCGGCGCGGCGGTGCGGGGCCTCGGCCGTGGCGGCGGGGCACCACGCCGACGACAACGTGGAAACGGTGCTGGCCCGGCTGGTGCGGGGCACGCATCTGCGCGGGCTGGCGGGCATCCCCGCCCAGCGCCCGCTGGGAGAGGGCGTGCGGCTGGTTCGCCCGCTGCTGTGCCTGACGCGCCGGCAGATCGAGGAGTTCTGCCGCTGCCGCGGCCTGGAGTGGCGGACCGACCCCACCAACGCCGACGTGGTGTACCGGCGGAACTATATCCGCCGCGAGTTGCTGCCGCTGCTGCGCGACAAGCTCAACCCACTCGTCGACGAGGCGATCGCCCGCGTCGCCGAAGCGGCCGCGGTGGTCGAGGACTACATGGCCGCGCAGGGGGGCGCGGCCTTGCGGGCCGCGATGCGCGAAGCGGGCGGCGACGCGATCGTGCTGGACGCGGGCTCGCTGGCGGCACTCCACCCGGCCGTGCGGACGTACGCCTTGCGGGCGGCGCTGGAGCACCTCGGTTGCCCGCTGCGGAAGTTGACGGCGGAACATATGCTGGCGACGGCGGAACTGACGAACCAGGCGAGTGGGAAACGTTGCGTCAACTTGCCCGGTTTCCTGACGGCTTGCCTTCTGGCGGACACCGTCCGCATCGAGCGAAGGCCGCCTTCGCGAACCGACGCTGATTGGGAACTGGAGCTTGCGATCCCGGGTCGTACCGAACTTCGCGATGGTCGATCCGCCACCTGCACGCTCGCGCCGTTCGATGGCGCCGAGTTGGACGCCCATCGGCGCTCGCCCCGGCGGGGCGTGGAGCTTCTCGACGCAGACCGCGTGCATCTGCCGCTTCGCTGCCGCCCGCGCCGGCCGGGCGACAGCTTCATCCCGCTGGGCGATCCCGGCACGCAGACGGTGAGCGACTTCCTCACCAACGCTCGCCTGCCCAAGGCCCAGCGGGGGGCGGTGCTGTGCGTGTTGGACGCGGAGGGCCTGGTCTACCTTGCCCCGCTTCGCATCGCCGATCGCGTGAAGGTGACGGCCCAGACGCGCACGGTGCTGCGGGTGGAAGTGGCATCAACTTGAGGGGCGCGGTGGCCGCTGTCCACTGCGGTATTCTGTTCGCACCCGGTACAGGCGCTCGGTGAACCCGCCTTCCTTGATGAACTGCTGCTCAAGCTGGCGAAGCTGCTGATCGAGTAGCTGGATCTTCCGCCACGCGTCCTTCAACGTGGCGGATTTACCCATCCCGTCTACGCCGCCGTCAATGATCTGGCGTGGGTGACTTCCCGCTTGCCGATGGGGCGGACTTGTGAGGCGGGCAACGAAACCACGGACACGGTTTCCCCGTCCAGCGTAAGAAACTCGACTTCAAAGGTATCGCCGTCGGGGTATACATGGACGACGGTCCCCACGTCGCCGTCGCGCAGCTCGCCGTCCGCCAGGTCGCCCGTCAGAACGATTCTGTCATGTTCCTTGATCACGCATTCCCGCCTTTCCGCGCCGGGTGCGCCGCAATGAGTCGCGGAGCGGCCGAACCAGGCTCCACGATCCAGACCGTCGCAACGATGGGCCGCTGACCGGTTGGCGTCTCCAGCGGCCCAACAACAGTATGACGCATTCCGTGGGGTGTTGCGACAACTTGCCGAACAGCGTCCATCGCCGCATGTTGGCGGAAGGCATCGGCCAATTCCTCCCACCTCTCTGGCGAGAAGCCGAAGCGCCGGAAGAACCATGCCTTGCTTGAGCCATCCGGGTGCGAATCGCAGAGCAGGTACTCTGCGATCTTGGCCCTTTCGACTCGTGCGATTGGCTGGTTGGGCAACCGTGATATCTGGCGCCCTACCCCTTCTTCTGAATCTTCGCCCAAGTATCCTTCAGCGTCACCGTGCGGTTGAAGATCGGCCGCTCCGCCGTCGAGTCCGGGTCCAGGCAGAAGTAGCCCAGGCGCTCGAACTGGCAGCGCCACCCGGCGGGTTTGCCGAGCACCGACGGCTCGAGTTTCGCGTCCGCGACCGTTTCCAGCGACGCCGGATTGAGGGACTCTTTCCAGTCGCGGCCCTCGGGCACCTTCGTCGGGTCCTCCTGCGTGAACAGGGCTTCGTACAGCCGCACCTCGGCGTTGGCCGCGTACGCGGCCGAGACCCAGTGGAGCGTGGTCTTGACCTTCCGCCCGTCGTGGGCGTCGCCGCCGCGTGTGGCCGGGTCGTACGTGCAATGCACTTCCGTCACGTTGCCGGCAGCGTCTTTCACCACGCCCGTGCACTTGACGAAATACGCGTAGCGTAGGCGGGCCTCCACGCCCGGCGAGAGCCGCCAGAACTTCGGCGGGGGGTTCTCCATGAAGTCGTCGCGTTCGATCCACAACTCGCGCCCGAAGGGCACCTTCCGCGTCCCGGCCGCGGGGTCCTCGGGGTTGTTCACCGCGTCCAGCTCTTCGCTTTGGCCGGCGGGGTAGTTGTCGATGACGAGCTTGAGGGGGCGCAGCACGCCCATGACGCGCGGGCTGCTGCGGTTGAGGTGCTCGCGCAGCACGTGCTCCAGCAGCGGCATCTCGATGGTGCTCACGAACTTCGCCACGCCGATCCGCTTCATGAAGTCGGTGATGGCGGCGGGGTCGTAGCCACGGCGGCGCAGGCCGCACAGCGTTGGCAGGCGCGGGTCGTCCCAACCGCGGACGTAGTTGCCCTCGACCAGCTCGCGGAGGAAGCGTTTGCTCATGACGGTGTATGTGAGGTTGAAGCGGGCGAACTCGATCTGCTGGGGGTGGTGAATCGGGGGCGTGCGCCCTTCGTTGATCGCGTCGATGAACCAGTCGTACAGCGGGCGGTGGTTCTCGAACTCCAGCGAGCACAGCGAGTGCGTCACGCCTTCGATGCTGTCTTCCAGCCCGTGCGCCCAGTCGTACATCGCGTAGATGCACCACTCGCTGCCGCGGTGGGGATGCTCGGCGTGCAGGATGCGGTACATCACCGGGTCGCGCATGTTCAGGTTGGGATGGTTCATGTCGATCTTCGCCCGCAGCGTGCGGCTGCCGTCGGGGAACTCGCCCGCCCGCATGCGGGCGAACAGGTCGAGGCTCTCCTCGACGGGCCGGTTGCGGCAGGGGCTTTCCTTGCCCGGGCGCGTCAGCGTGCCGCGGTAGGCGGCCACCTCATCGGCCGTGAGTTCGCACACGTACGCCTTGCCCTTCCCGATGAGTTCGACGGCGTAGTCGTACATCTGCTCGAAGTAGTCGCTGGCCCAGTAGAAGTGCTCGCCCCAGTCCCAGCCCAGCCAGCGGATGTCGGCAGTGATGGAGTCGACGAACTCCATCTCCTCCTTCATGGGGTTGGTGTCGTCCATGCGGAGGTGGCAGCGCCCGCCGAACTCCCGGGCGATGCCGAAATCGATGCAGATGGCCTTGGCGTGGCCGATGTGGAGGTAACCGTTGGGTTCGGGGGGGAAGCGAGTGACGACCTTGCCGCCCCACTTGTCGGACCTCATGTGCTCGGCGACGAGGTCGCGGATGAAGTCGGTCCGTTCCGGCGCGCCGCCGCCGCCTGCCGATTTGTCGGGACTCGCCATTGTCTGCCTGCCTCGTGAATGGGGGTATCTCGAACGCGAGTATCTTACGCGCGCGCGGGCGGCAATGCAAAGCGGCGGCCGTTCGTCTTCCGCGAGCAGCCGACGGCAACCGCGAGATGGCGGCGAAGGCCCGGTACCGGATCGGGACCGGGCCGAACGCGGAGATTCTTCCGCTGAAGCCCCAGGCTGCTAAAGGCGGGTTCCCGAAGTGCCGAAGCAGAAGACTGGGTCGGGCGGCGAACGGAGGGCATGAGGATGCGGTGTCTGAAGATTCTCTTGGCCGAGGACGACCCGGCACACCAGGAGCTGTTGCAGCGCGCGCTCACATCGCATCGTCCCTGTGTGGACGTCCAGTTGGTCGCGACGGGGGGCGAATTCGAGAAGGCTGTCCACAACCAGCGGTTCGACTGCGTGATCGTCGACTACCGGCTGCCCGACGCCAACGCCGATGAGCTGCTCCGGGCCGTTCACAGAGACCTGCACGGCACGCCGGCGCTGGTCGTCTCCAGCGATGAGACCCAGCAGGTCGCCGTGTCGAGCATCCGAAGCGGAAGCCTGGACTTCGTGCCCAAGTCTGAAGCCTTGCGAGGCCACGTGCTCTGGGATCGGGTCCGGGAAGCCACGCGCAAGGAGCATAGAAGGGCGGCCAAGCAACAGGGGATCGAGCGCCGGCAGAAGGAGTTGACCCATCTGGCGGACACCGACCCGTTGACGGGGTTGCCCAACCGCCGCTATCTCGACCACCAGTTCCAGGCCAACGCCTACAAACGCGACCGCCGCCGCGAGATGTCCTGCATCATGATGGACATCGACCAGTTCAAGCAGGTCAACGACGTTCACGGCCACGCTGCCGGCGACACGGTGCTGCGCGAGGTGGGCGAACTGGTCGGCAAGAGTCTGTCCGGCGGCGACGTGGCAATCCGCTGGGGCGGGGAGGAGTTCGTCATCCTGCAAGGCTCAACCAACCTGGGCGAAGCCTGGATCTGGGCCGACGAGATCCGGAACCGGGTCGCGCAACTCCCGTTCGGCACCGAAGGGACGGACTTCGGCGTGACGGTAAGCCTTGGCGTCGTCAGCTTTCCAACGACGAAGATGAGCCTTGGGATGATCGATCTTGCCGACCAGGCGATGTACCTGGCCAAGAACCGGGGGCGGGATTGCGTCTGCACCTGGCCCATGGTGGCCGTGGACCACGCTCTGACCGAAGCGACACGCGCCGGCCGGCCCAGCCCGGTCCATCAACGCCATGAGTTCCTCGCCCGTTGCGAAGACATTCTCGGGCCGACGCAGAAGGAGCACGTCACCCAGCACTGCCAGGAGGTCAAGCAGATGGCTGAGAACATGGCCGAGGCCCTCGGTCTGCCCAAAGACCAACTGGAACGGATTCGACTGGCCGGGCTGCTCCATGATGTCGGCAAGTCGGTGATTCCCGAGGAGATACTGGCCCAACGGGAGCCCTTGTCCAAGGCACAGTGGGCGATCATGAGCCGGCATTCGGACTACAGCGCGGACATCAGTCTGCGGCTGGGGATCGACCAGGACACGGTGGCGTGCATTCGCCAACACCATCGCCCCTGGCGCGGGGTCTCCAGCGTATCGACGGCGGCAAAGGTGGTCGGCGTCGCCGACGCCTTGGCGGCGATGGTGTCCGAGCGCGCGTATCGGCCCGCCCGCTCGGCTGTCGATGCCCTGTCACAGCTTCGGCGAGCCGTTGGATCGCAGTTCGACCCGGCGGTGGTGTCGGCGGCGCACTTCATCCGGCCGCTCTTCGCGGGCAGGGCCGCGCGACCGACTATGCAGGAGGTGATGCCATGACCGGAAACCAGGTGATCGAGGACCGCCGTCACGAGCCCAGGCAGTCCTTGCCCAAGGCGGTCGTTGCCTGGCGCAGGCATGGCAACTCGCTGTGGCACCGGGGTTGGCTGAACGACATCTCGCGGTCCGGTGCATCCCTGCTCTCCTCAACGCAGGGTCAGCCACACGCGGGACAGGAGATCGAGCTGCGCCTGGCGTACAACGGGGAGGTTCTGTTGTGCCGCGTGGTACGCACACAGATCCGCGAGGATGAGCAGAACCTGGTTGCCTGTCGCGTCATCTCCGCCGATGGTTGTCGGGCGCTTCTGCGGCCGGGGCCGAACGCGGGGGCCGCTCGCCAACAGGCGCTCCGCAAGGCGTGCTTGCCCGGAGTCTGGGTGGACAGCCCGCACGACATGGCGTGCCGGAAGTCGGCCTGACCCGTACGGGCGCCGAAGGCGGACCTGGTCGGCGGGCGACATCGTGCGCCGTCTCGTCCGGGTCTCGCTACTCCAATGGCTGAAGGACGATTCTCTGGCCATCGAAGGCCACCGTCTGCTTGCCGACGGTAATCTTGGCGCCGAGACCCTTGCCTTCGACTTTGACTTCGGGGGCGTCCTTGCGTTGGAAGGTGATGACGACGAAGAAGTCGCCGGCGCTGGTGTCGGCCCCGGTGGCCACGACGCGCTTGAGGACGCCGCTGAAGGCCTTATGCATCGCATCCATCGTATCGGCTCGTGATTCGACCTTGACGCCCACGGGCGCCAGGAAAGTCGCCTTCATGTACGCGTCGGGATAGCTGACGGTGAAGGTGTTGCCTTCGACCTTGACCCGCGGCTCGGCGTCCCTGGATCCGCTCTGGATATGGGGCAACTGCCAGAACCAGTGCTTCCTCTTGCCGCCGGTGACGTTGTCGACCAGCACCATCAGACACGGGCTGCCGCTCTTGCCGCTGAAGTCGAATGCCACCGACCGCATGGACTTGATGCCGGAGTCGGCCCAGTTATCGGGCATTCGCAGGCCGTTGCGGTCGTAGAGGCGCAGGTGCCGGTCCGTTTCCGCGGCGTCCACATTGCCGGTTTTGTCGTACTGGATGCCCCCGACTTGCATGGCCGCGGCCTTCTTCTTGACCTTCATGGTCTTGGTCGTCGCATAGGTGTCGCTCAAGTCCGTCGTCAAGCTGCCCGAGCCGTCCTTGGCCAACTCCAGGTACGTCAGACGTCCGCAGGACCCCTCGCTGGACGGATCGTCCTCCGGCAGGAAGACAATGTTCTCCTGCTCGCGGATGCCGGTGGGAGTGTCGGACGTCCAGTTCCACGTGTGGCCCAGGCCCACAACGCCGAACGTGCCGGCGTTGGGCTTGTTCCACCCGCCGATTGGCATCGACTTCAGGAACACCTGGCCGACGAACTCGTCTTTGCCTTCCCACCCGCTGCGGAAGACGTACAGTCCCAGGCCCCTGGCCTGCCAGGTGCGAGGCATGACCCTATCGGGGTGCTCGGGCTTCAGGTCCAGCGGGTAGTTGACGAACGCGCAGGCGGTGGCCAGGCTGCCGCCCCAGCCTTTGCCGAAGATGTTCCCCACGGTCTTCTCGTCCGTCACGCCGCAGATGTGATTCCAGGCCCATAGCAGGCCCGGCTTGTATTCGTCCGCGGCGATCGGGAAGGCCACCGCCACGTGCCCGGGATTCAGACCGCCCGCGTTGTTGATGGGCTGCACCAACTGCTTGCCGTTCTGGAGGAAGATCACCTGCATCATCCGCCGCACCACGACGTTGGTGATGTCGGGATACAGCGAGGGCCCCTGGCCGAACATCCTGGCGTACATCGTGGCGTAGTTCAGGGGCAGCCAGACGGCGATCTCGCCGTATCCCGTTCCCGCTTCGGCCTGCATCCCGCCCTCGCCGACGCCCACAAGGTAGTGGCGCCGCATGTGGAGCAGGCCGGTATGGAACATCCGCAGCCGTTCGAGGTCGGCCCCGCCCGACTCCTGCCACTCCTGGAGTCGCGCCTTCCACTTGGCCACCATGGCGGGATAGTCGGCCTTGTACTTGTCCATCTTCCCGCTGCGGACCATCAGCAATGCCTCCAGCCCACCCTTGGAGGCGATCTCTTCCGGAGGCACCGGCGCCTTGGGTTCCTCGCCCTTGCCGCCGAGCAGCAGCAGGCTGGCGATCGAGGTCATTCCCTTGCCGGGCCCATAGTAATTGGAGCATGGGTGGAAGTTGGCGGAAGCGACCGGCAACGTCTTCTGCATGAAAAGGGTGGCGTCGAGGATCTTCTCGAAGATCTCTTTGCGGGATCCTTCGGGCCATGCCTCGGCGCACATGTCATAGGCGACGCACGCGGCCACCATGTCATGCCCGACCGAACCGCTGCCCCCTCCGTGGGCGTCGCCGAGCATCCCGTACTTCTGCACGGCCGTCAGGGCCCGCTCGGCGCAGGTCTTCTCGCCCGTGAGCTGGTACAACATGCTCTGAAGAATGGCGTCGCCCGTGGCCGCCTTGGCCTTATCCATGAACGCCAGGCCAAAGGGGGTCTTCAGTTTCTCGCGGAGCTTGGGCAACTCGTGCTTGCGGAGGAGCAGCCTGGGGTGTTCCTCGGCCTCCAGGGGCTTGAAGTCCCTGATCAGGATCGGCCGCGGCGGATAGACAGTGCCCACGGCGTTGCCCGAGACGGGCTGGTCCCGATAGATCCCGTCGAAGACGCCCTTCCAGGTTCCGTCGGCCTGGCGCTTGAGGCTGATTGTGTACGTCCCCTCCCCGCCGCCGACCCACAAGTCGGCACCAACGGTCACCATGACCTTCAGGTGAATGGTCTCGGGCTCGATGGCGCCTTCGATCACCGAGCCAAAGTGGTCGCCATTGCCGCCGCCCAGGGCCGTGCCGTAAATCCGCTGCCACTTGCCTCCCTTCTTCTCAATTTCCAAAATCAAGTTCGGCCCGCTGGGCGTGGGCTTTTCGCCGCCGAACAGGGCACGGTAGAGCACCACGCAAATGGCGCCGGAAAAGTCCTTCTCGGCGCCCAGGGCGACACCGGGCGCGGCGGCAACCGTCGCGGACAACGCAAAAGCCCATCCCATGAGGAATTCCTTCATGGCGTTCTCCTGGTTACTGTTTCCTGTAAGACTTCAGGATCGAGAGCATCGCCGCGTAAACCTTGTTCTGTTCGGTCTGAAACTCGCGGTCCTCGGGGAAAAGGTTGCCCCGCCAGTCCCGGATCCTTACGGCCACGGATCCGAAGTGATGGGTGGGTAGGAGGTCAGGGTCGTAAGGGGGAAGCTTCGCGTAGGCCGCTCTGAACGCCGCGACCTCGAGTTGTTCAACGGTCCCCCGCGGCCATAGGTTGCCCTTCTCGTCGCGACGGACCATCTCGACCTTGTGCAGCACTCGGGCGTGGTCCTTGCGCAGTTCCTCCTGCTTGTTCCACAATTCGTTGTACTTCTCTGTCGGAACATAGTCCCTGAAGCTGAGGCTGTAGTACAAAGTCGTCGGGTTGACAACCGGCTGCGTGGCGGCGGGCCGGCTCTGGACGTTCACCTTCTGGGTCTTCCAGACGATCAAGTCGCCAGGCTTTTCCATGGACTGGAGCGGGAAGGTCACTTCGCGGGCGAAGCTGATCTTCCAGCCTTCGGGCATCTTGTCGGCCAACTCACTCCGCAGGCCCTCGGGGGTCTCCCTGGCGGCTTCGCTCTCGCAGCCGGGCAGCAGGATCGCCACGGTGGACACCCAAGCCGCCGCCAGAAGCAACTCTGCAAACAGCCCCCCGACGACACTGACGGTCGGGTTAGCACGCCAGCCAACGCGGCCGAAGGTCATTAGTTCGTCCTCAACGCCTTTAGCGATGTTTCGGCCCATTTGCTGACCTCCGTATCCGGGTCTTTCGCGGCGGATTCGAGCAGGGGAATGGCCGCCTTTCGTTTCATGCCGCCCAGCGCCACAACCGCCCACTGACGGACCAGCGAATCGGTGTTCGTCTTGACAATCAGCCCCAGGCCGGCGACGGCCTCGTCGTCGTCGATCCTCTTGACCCCTTCGATCACTCGCCCAAGCACGTGGCGCTGCTTGGTCCGCTGAGCGATTGCCATCATATCGGGCAGGGCGGGCTTGCCCAGCACCGCTAACAACTGGGCGGCATAGATGCCGGGATCCTGTGTGGCCTGACCGTCGACCGCCGGGGACTCCGCCAGCAGTTTCAGCAGAGGCCCCTTGGCGGGCAGGCCCACTTCGGCCAGGGCCGGCCCGATCTCCGATTCCTTGATGCCCGGATCGAGCTTCGTATCGGCCAGCAGGCCGACCAGGGCTTCCGCGGCCTCGGGAGACTTCATCTGTGCCAATCCTTCGCGGGCATGCTCGACCACGGGGTCTTGGGGATCCTCGGGCGGGTTCTTGAGGTAGTAGGCCATCACTTCCACGCCGCGCGGGTCGCCCAACTTCGCCAGAGCGCCCATGCCCGCCCGCGTCGTACGGTTTACCGGGGCCGAATGGGTCCTGGTGTCGTGCGGCGCATTTCGCAGGCGGTCAATGATGACCGGCACGGCCGAGCGATCGCCGATGTCCCCCAGGGCGGCCATGGCCTCGTGGCCGCCCTTGCCGTTCATTGACTCTTTGACCATCGCTATCAGCATGGGCACGGCCTCGGTCGCCTTGACTTGCCCCAGCGACGTTATCAGGCGACTCTTTATCGTCTGAATGCGGCCAACCTGCTCCGCCATAGTGGCGGGCCGGGAACCCGGCCCTCTTGCCAGGGCTGGCATGGCCTGGATCTTGCGGTACAGTTCCAGCAGTCGCTTGCCCGCGCTGGGGTGGCCGATCTTGCCAATCGCCTCGATGGCGGGAACCATCAACGGGTTCTCCATGTCGGTGGCGATCGCCAGCAGCGGTTCGACGGCCTCTTTGCCGCCACAGCCGCCCAGGGCCGTGATCGCCTCTTTGTGATACGACTCCGCCTTGGGATTCTTCAGGATCGCCAGCAGTTTCGCGGCTGGGCGGGGATCCCTGTAATTCGCCACGGCCTCGACCGCGTCGGCCTGGATGGCGGGATCGGGGTTGTCCAGCAGTCCCACGAGCGGCTCGATGGCCTCGGGTAGCTTGCGGACCGCCAGCGTCTTGGCGCAGAAGACAAGAAAGAGAGGGTCGCGATCTGTCATCCGCGAGATCAAGGCTTCCCGCAGGCGGTCGTCCAGGGGCGTGACCACCTTCACAAACCTGCTGGTGCCCGGGACCGTTTGGATGAACAACGTCCTGGCCGTGGCCGTGGTGGGCTGCCCCGAATCGACCTCGCGAAGGATCCGGGAGAGCTGGTGTTCGGCGCCTTCCTGGGTGGTGGGCCGCCTGTCGGCCATCAATGCCTCGACCGCTCGAATCCGCGCCTGGGCCGGGCGTCGGGTGTCATTGACGATCGCGTAGAGCAGTTCCGTCGACTCGCCGCTGGAGGCCATCGCCTTGGCGACGACGCTGGCGGCGGACTCGTCCTTCTCGCCCAGCAGTTCAGCCAGGGCGGTCACGCCGGCCTCGCCGCCGGCCTTGCGGATGCTTTCGATGGCGACCTCGCGGATGGCGCGGGCGGCATCTTCGCGCTGGCGGTCCAGAAGGCGACGGAACATGGGCTGATAGTTCCCCTCCGTCAGCGAAGCACGGGGGTTGGTCTTGGGCCGCTCGTTATTCCGGAGCATCTCCAGGTCGAGCAGGGTCTTCATCGCGTCGCTGTCGGCCCTGGTCGGCTTCTTCCCCAGCCGGGCCTCGAATTCCGCGATCCGCGCCTTGCTTAAGGGATCGCGAACCAGTCCCATCAGGGGCTTGACTGCCTGAGCGTCGCCCAGTCGCCCCAACGCCTCGGCGGCCGTCCGCCGTACCCCGTCGTTGTCGAAACTCAGGGCTGCGACCAGGACCGGCATACGCTTGGCGTCGCCGGTCCGCCCAAAAGCATCGATGACGGCAACCTGTTCCTCGACGGCCCCCTCTTTCAGGACCTTGTCCAACCTGGCCAGGCCCTTGGGACCCAGTTGGCCCAGCGCCTGCACCGCCGCCAGGCGGACAAACGCCGTTGGGTCCTGGATGCACCCGGCCAGGGCCCCTTCGGCCTCGGGCGACTTCAGCCGGCTCAGTACTTCGCAGGCCGCCAGGCGCATCTCGTCATCGCGGCTGACCAGGAATTCGAGGACGCACTTGGGATCCTTCAGGACTTCGGGCCGGCCCAGGGCACGCAGGGCTCGTGCCCGCAGGCCCAGCCAGACGTCATAACGAGCCACTGCCAGCAGGGGCTCGACGACGCAGGGGTGATCGATCTTGGCCAGGCGGTTGATGGCCTCCTCCCGCTTGACCATGTCGGTGCTGCGGACCTGCGCGATCCAAGGAGCCGCCTCGATGGCCTTGGGATCCGTCGGCGGGGGAGGCGCGTCTTCGCAGCCGGTCACTGCGCCGGCCACCAGGCCCAACGCCAGAACCCGTGGCGCCCAGGGCCTCGCGATGCCTGTGGCCTGGCCCAAACCCTTTCTCACGGGGCCTTACTCCTTCTCCGCGGCGAAACCGTGTTTGCTTCTCAAGTAGACCTTGCGCAGCCCGTACAACTCGAGATTGTCCACCACCTCCATCACGTTGAGGTAGGGGGTGTGGCGGTCGATGTCCAGGCGAATGGGCGTGTCGCGGTCCTGCTCGGCCACCCCGCGCATGTACTCCATCAACTCGGCCCGGCCGACCGGGGCCTGGTTGAAATACCGCTTGTCATCGTTCAGGTATCGCTCGCCGTCCTTGGTGATGCTGATGATGATTTCCTTCGGCAGCGTCATTTCCCGGGCGTGGGTGGCCCGCGGCATGACGATCGGCAGCACCTTCTGGGGCTTCTTGAGGCTGGCGGTCACAATGAAGAAGATCAGCAGAAGGAACACCAGGTCCATGAACGACGTCATCTGGACATTTCCCTCTTCATCGCTCTCTTCACGTCTTACGAGGCCCATCGTTGTCTCCTGAGGCAAATTGAAAGGATACTCGCGCGAACCGCGGACCGAAGCTAGAGGCCCTTCTTGATGGCATCGAGCAGGGCCCGATCTTCATACGTCATCAGGATCATGCTGAAGCCCGTGGTTCCCAAGGCGTTCTCCAGCTTGAACAGGACCTTGTTGAAGCCCTTGCGGAGCGGCACCGGGCGGAACCCGTAACGGGTAAACGGGACCCACGGCACGCAGTCCGGCGGGCTGGTGTAGACTCGCATGCCGTTGACCCAGCAGACGCCGTAATCGTCGCTGGCGAACGAGCCCACAACCATCGTGTCCTTGTCCGACCAGATCTCGGTGTAGAAATACCAGATGGCATAACTCTCGTTGTCGGACGTGTAAGGCTCCAGCCGAATGCCCTTCTCGATGAAATCCGTGCCGAAGTGACGGTACCGCCACGACAGCTTGCGATTGTCCTTGCCTTGGTACGTGTCGTCGAGGTTGACCGTGGTCTCCGGCGGGTACTTCCGCTCCAGGTCCGCCATTCGCCGCTGGGCCCCGGGGTGCGAGAAGGGACCGACGTAATACCAGCGGTCAATTCCCAGCCATTCGGCGGCCGCGGCGACTTCCCCCTTGCCCAGCCGGTTGCCCAACGCCACCGGCGGATCCAGCAGCCGTTCCATGGTCACCCTTCTCAGCAGGCGGGGGTTGAGGTAATGGCCGAAGTATGGCTGCGGCAGGGGTATCATCTCGTATTGCTGGCCGAACATGCCCGACAGGGCCACCGTTCCCCGATCCTTCGACTGCGCCAGTTCCAGCCACTGGCGGGATGTGTTGAGCATGTCCTCGATTTCAAGGAAGCAATCCTTCAATTCCTGCCGATACTGCTGAAAGACCGCGAACGAGGCCACCTTCTGGGCATTCTCGATGACATCGGTGCGGATGTCCCGGCGCTTGGGCAAAGTCAACCGGGTGTTCTTGATTCCCTGGCTCAGCGGGATGGGATCCTCGGGGTACTCCGCCAATTCCAGGGCGTGGAATCGCTCGTAAAGGCGCCCCACCTGCTGTTCCAGCGGCGGGCAGAGGCGGTAAATCGGCATCACCCCGATGTTTCGCAGGTCCGGCAAAGGATCGAAGCCGAACCGGGACGGTTCCTCGTCGACCCGCTTGACGTACTCCACCTTCTTGCGCCCGACCTGGGTGGTGGCCTCCGGCTGGGTGGCGGCTCCCGGCTGGGTGGTGGCTCCCGGTTGGGTGGCGGCTTCTCCCTCGCGTTTGATCCTCTCTTCCCACTCCTTGTCGCTGGCCTTGAGCCGCTCCAACTTGGCAGTCTGGAGGGCATCCAGTTTCGATCGGGTGTCTATCAGCTCCTTCAGGGCCATCTCGGCCTGACGGGCGAACCACTTGTTGAGACCTTCGACGGCCCTCTCCATTTCCCGGGGAGTCAGTTCGACTGGGGTATAGGTGCCATCGCGCCTGCCGAACATGATGTCGTGCAGCGTCTGGTTGGTGGAGATCGCCACCGCCATCAGGATGTGAACGACCACCGCGCCGAGGAAGAAGATTCTGACCCGCCTGGACCGCACCAGGCGCAGGTAGAAGTTCTCCTTCTTCTTCGGGCCGGCCGGCGCCGGGGGCTGCCCCGAGGGCTGTTGTTGCCGGTTATCCATGTCCCGCTATCCTGTTCAAGGGCCGCCGCAGGGAGAAGCCGTTCTCGCGCCGTCCTGGGGCCAGCGCGGCCTGCGGGCGACCAAGCCGTTGGGAACCACCCGATTGACGAAGCCGTCAGCTACTGAAGGACTTCCCGCCGGTCGCGGTCGCCGCCGGCTTCGCCTCGGACGACCGGACGGCCAGTATTGCCGCCTGCGCCGGCTCGACCCACCACTCCACCAGCAGCGTCTGGACGATGCCTTCCAGTTCGTCGGTGAAGGCGTTGGTGCGGTTGCGGAACCAATGCCAGACCGCCAGGGAGGGAATCGCCACGAGCAGGCCCGCCTCGGTCGTGATCAAGGCCAGGGAGATGTCCCCGGAGAACACGGCGGGGTCGCCCGTCTGCCCGAGGTCCTTGAAGTGGTCGAACGCGCTGATCATGCCGGTGACCGTGCCGAAGAGACCCAGCAGAGGCGCCACCGTGGCGGCCACCGCGATGGGGTGAACCCGGCGGAAATGCAGCCGGAACTCAGCACTGGCAGCGTCGCCGACGATCGTCCGCACGTCGCCCAGCGGAATGTGCCGGTGCAGCACGAGCAGCTTGACCATGCGGGCGACCAGGCTGTCGTTCTCGTCGCACTTGGCCACCAGTTGCTCAAACTGCCCTCGGCGGTACATGTCTCGGGCCATGGCCGCAAAGCTCTTGGGCACCAGCCGCTTCCGCTGAAGCCGGATCAAGCGTTCCAGCGTGAAGGCCACGGCCAGGATGCTGCATCCCAGGATGAACCACATGCTGTTGCCGCCTGCCAGGAACCATTCCTTCAACTCCCGCCAGTACCCCGCCACCGTCGCGGCGTGAGCGGGCGTGCATGGAATCAACAGGGCCGCTGCGCCCACTGCCAGCAAACTGCTACGAATCCATCGCATGTCTGGTTCTCCGATGAATAGTGCCTTGACTCGACCAACAATACGTAAACACACGCAACTTGTACACCAAGTTCCGGTCGGCGGAACTGGTGCGCAACCGGTTCCCGTCGTAGTGGAACGTGGGCTGGCGGTTGAGGTTCCTCGCCGAAACGGTTTTTTTTTGGCAAGTTGGCCGGAAGCGCTCCCGTTTGTCCGGGCCGGGCGATATACTCTGCGGAGGACTCGTTTTTCGCTGCCCGCCGGTGGAATACCTGGGTTTAGTAATGAGCCGGGCAAGAGGCGGGAAGTTGAGCCCTCAGAACAAGAACTGTGTCCCTGCTCGAGTGAAAGGACGATGAATCACCATGCGGATTGGCCTGATTCTGGTGCTGACGATGTTGGGCGGGCTTCCTTGCGGATGTGAGAAGGGACCCGTGCGAGGCGAAGCCTCTCTGTCGAAGCCGTTCTTCGGGGCTATGCGAACCGACGAAGACGTCAAGGCCGGTGACGTCCGCACCTACCACCGCAAGGGATGCACGTACGCCGGGCACGTCCGGATGGTCCGGCTGATGGGCTGGGACACCGAGGAAGAGGCGAAGGCTTCCGGGTACCTCCCCTGCGAGGTCTGCCTGAGGGCCGGAACCCTGAAGAAGACCACGACCCGGGTCTACGCGGGCGAAGCCCGCCCCACCACCGGTACGTCCGACGCCAACTCTCCGTAGGGGTTCGGCGACTGCCGCCCCAGTGCTCTCGGAACAGGTTCCCGGACCTCAACGGCGCCGAACCGTGTGGCGACTCCTGACAAGACGCCCGAGGCACCGCCCCTGGTGCACGCGCCGGGCGGGCTTTTCTCTCTCTGTACTGGCCGCCTGCGGCCGGTAGTCCGTATAATGCGGGGAGGCGTTCGCGGAAAGGGTGCACGCATGACCACGCTGCCTCGCTACAGCGGAGTCGATGAGATCCTGGATCGCCTCGATTCGGTCTGGGTGCGCCGCTGGACGCTGCGTCTTGTCAGCGCGATGCTCGCCGTCAGCACGCTCCTCATGGCCGCCCTCCTCGTCGTCGCCCTGTCCCTGGGCTACTGGCCCGAGCAGCCTCCCCAGGCGCTTCGCTGGTTCATGCTGGCCGGCGGGGTCGTCGCCTTCCTGGCGGCCGTTGGAGTCTTCCTCGTGCGGGCGATCGTCTGGAAGCAGAACCCCGCCCAGGTGGCGCGGTTCGTCGAGCAGAACGTCCCGGAGATCAGGAACGACCTCATCAACGCGGTGCTGCTCAGCGAAGACACGCAGCAGGCCAGCCCCGAATTCGTGCAACTCGCCATCGGCGAGGCGGCGCTGCGGACCCAGCGCATCGACCTCGCGCACAGCATCTCGCATCGCCTGCTGGGCCGCTGGCTCATCGCCGCCGTCGTCGCCGGCGTGCTGCTGGCCGGGTTC
This sequence comes from uncultured Planctomycetaceae bacterium, assembly GCA_964461295.1. Lineage (GTDB taxonomy): Bacteria > Planctomycetota > Phycisphaerae > SM23-33 > SM23-33 > CAYWTX01. Next base: position 22,574 of record CAYWTX010000625.1, read on the forward strand.
GCCATCTTTCAGCCCGGGCCGTTCCGCCGCGGGCTGCTCGGGGCCGTCACACCCACCTCGTACCTGGCCCGCGCCAACGCGATGGAACTGCTCAGCCTCGAGCCGGCCGACGGCGCCACCGTCTTCGCCGGCGAAAGCGTCACCTTTGCCGCCCGCGTCCGCAACGACGGCCGCCGGCCGCATGCGGCCGAGGTGATCGTCGACGGCAAGTCCGCCCCGCTGGCGATGGTCGCCTCGCAAGGCTATTCGACCTTCAGCCTCACCTTGCGGAACCTGGAGCAGACGCTCGACTACGCGGTGAAGATCGGCGGCTCGCGATGGCCTGCCGACAAGGCGCACTACCGCCTCAACGTGGTCAAGCGAGTGAGGATCGAGGGGCTGGACCTGGCCTACAGCTACCCGGCCTACACGGGGCTGAAGGACCAGACCGTCCGCAACGCCGACGGGCGCATCGAGGCCCCCGTGGGCACGAAGGTGATGGTCACGCTGCGGCTGGGCTCGGCGGTGCGGAACGTCACGCTGGAGATGCAGCAGGGCGATCCCTCGCTCGCCATGCGCTCCAGCGGCGACCGGACGACGTTCTCGACCGAACTGGCGGTCCAGCAGGACGGCGCCTACCGCATCCAGATCGCCGACACCGGACAGCAGCTTCCCGATCCCGACGCCGTCGCCAGGGACACCTTCTCCCAGGCCGGGCGAAGCCTCATGAAAGGCTACTTCGGCATCACCGCCCTGCCGGACGAGCCGCCCAAGGTGGAGTTCCTGACGCCCAACCGCGACACGTCGGTCTCGCCGGGCGGCGGGCTGCCCACCCGCGTCCGCGTCCACGACAAGTACGGCCTGACCAGCGCCGCGTTCCACGCCGGCAAGGAAGGCGCCGGTGAGCCGCCGGCCGTGCACAACTACGTCGTGCGAGGCAAGACGAAGGACGAACTGGACTTCGATTTCAAGTTGCCCCCGACGGCCGTCGAGGGTGACGTGATCGTCTATCACGTCGTGGTGGCCGACAACCGCAACCTGCCCGGCGTCGGCGGGCCGCAGACGACTCGCTCGCCGCAGTTCAAGATCGTGGTGCAGGACGCCGCGAAGGTCGAGGCCGAGCGGGCCAAGTGCTTCGAGGAGCTTCGCCGCCGCCTCCAGGCCATCCTCGACAGGCAGCTCAAGGAGAAGGTCAACTCGCTGATCGCCGCCGGGGAGCCGGACCTCGCGAAGGTGACCGGCCTGGGCGAGCAGATCGTCGCCGGCCAGAAGACCGTGCGGGCCGAACTGGTCAACCTGGCCGAGGGATTCCCGTTCGACAAGGACATGGCGTCCGTGCGGCAGGCAGTGGCCCTTCTGGCCAACAACGAGGGCCAACTCGCCATCAACCAGGCCGAGGTGACGGCCAAGCTCGGCGCGATGGTCGAACGCGGCAAGGCCGTCAAGCAGCTCCTCTGCACGCAGGACAGAATCATCGACACGTTGCAGACGCTGCTGGCCATCATGCCGTCGCTGCAGGGCAAGAAGGAGCCCGCCAC
>CAYWTX010000626.1:0-5135 GCA_964461295.1 uncultured Planctomycetaceae bacterium
CGTCGCAGCCCATCAGGCGGCCCGTCAACCCCCTTCGGGGTAAAACCACTGACCGGAGAGCCGGATGCGGGAAAACCGCCCGTCCGGTTCGGAGGGGGGAGGGGCCGGGACGCAAACCGGTCCCTCCTACCCCTATCCTGCGGTCGGCCCTACGGGCCTTGGGAGCGGAGGCGGCGCGGGTTCCCGGCCCTAACGGGCCGTGAACCCGGCCCTGACGGGCCGGGCTACTGTCGGCCCTACGGGCCTTGGGAGGGAGCATTGGATCAGTCAAGCGATGGCGTCGATCACACCCACGGATCGATGGCGACCTTGACCTGGCTGTCGCGGTGGTCGTTGAAGCCGGCGACGCGGGCGGCGAGATCGCCGAGGCCGAACGTGGCGGTGACGATTTCCTCGCAGGGGATTCGCCCGGCCTCGATGAGCGGGGCTGCGCGGTCCAGCGTGCGTGGAGGCATCTTGGAGGCGATGATCCTCGCCTCCTTGTTGTACAACTCGAACGGATCGACGCGCACGCCGCTGCCTTCCGGGCAGACGCCGAAGATCATGAACGTGCCGCCCTTGGCCAGCAGGGGGATCGCCTGCTCGACGGCGGCCGCGTCGCCCGTGGCGTCGACGATGAAGTCCACGCCGGAGGGCAGCTGGGCCCGAACGCGGGCGGGCAGGTCCTCGGCGTGCGGGTCGATCACCACGTCGGCGCCCAGGCGCTCTGCTTTCTGGCGGCGGAAGCCGGCGATCTCCGTCTGGATCAGCTTGCGGGCGGGGGAGCTTCTCAGCATCGCCAGCCACAGCAGGCCCACCGTGCCGGCGCCCAGGACCATGGCGCTGCTGCCGGCCGCGAAGCCCAGCCGGTCGTAGCCGTTCAGCACGCAAGCGAGCGTTTCGCACAGCACGCCGCCGGCGGGGCCGACGGACTCGTCCATCGGCACGACCTTGCCGGCCGGGACGACCAGGAACTGCTCGAACCCGCCGTTGAGCTTGTACCCGGTCAAGGTGGGCCGGGCGCAGAGGTTGGTGCGGCCGGAATGGCACATCTCGCAGCAGCCGCAGCCGATGACGGGGTCCACGGCACAGAACTGCCCCTTGCTCAAGCCGCTGACGCCCTGGCCGACGGCCTCGACGCGGGCGGCGATTTCGTGGCCGAGCACGACGGGTGGCGAGACGCCGTCGGTCAGTTCGCCGGCGAAGATGTGGTAGTCGGTGCCGCATACGCCGCAGGCGGCGACGCGAAGCAGCACCTGGCCTGGACCGGGGCGCGGAACGTCCGCCTCGCGGACGGAAATCGATCCGATGCGGTCAAGGAAACCCGCGAGCATGGTCTTCTCCCTTCATGGGCCGATCGACGATTCTCACCCGCCCTGGTCCTGCATCAGCATGAGGACCTCGGCCTCGGTGGGCATGGCAGCCTGGGCGCCCAGGCGCGTGCAGGCCAGTGCACCGGCCGCGTTGGCGAACTTCGCCGCCGCGGCGAGGTCCATTCCCCGGGTCGCGGCGACGCCCATGGCGGCCGTGAAGGCGTCGCCGGCGCCGGTGGTGTCCACGACGTCCACCTTGTAGGGCGGCACGCGGGCGATCTCGCCCTCGGCCGTCACCACCATCGAGCCGCGCGGGCCGAGCTTGAGCACGGCCGCCTTCGCGCCGCGGGCGATGAGGTCCAGGGCGATGTTCTTGTCGGCCCGCTCCTCGCCGGTCCTGGTGCCGGTGATGAGTTCGGCCTCCGAGACGTTGGGCGTGATGATGTCCACGTGGCACAGCCGGTCGGAGAGCTGCTTGGAGGCGGGGGCGGGGTCCAGAACGGTGAGGCACTTGTGGCGTTCGGCCAACTCGCAGGCGGCCCGCACGGTGGGCAGCGGCAGCTCCAGTTGCAGCAGCACGGCGTCGGCCCACTCGAACGCCGCGGCCCGCGAGAAGACGTCGTCGGGCGTGAGGCGGAAGTTGGCTCCGCTGGCCACCACGATGGAGTTCTCGCCCTGCGAATCGACGATGATGATGGCCACGCCGGTGGCCACGCTGGGCGTGCGGAGCAGTTCCGCGCAGTCGACGCCTTCCTTCTTCAGGTTCTCCAGCAGGGCTTCGCCGAAGGGGTCGTCTCCGATGCGGCCGATGAACTTGCAGTTGGCGCCGAGGCGTGCGGCGGCAACGGCCTGGTTGGCGCCCTTGCCGCCGGGATTGGTGACGAACTCGCCGCCCAGGACGGTCTCGCCGGGGGCAGGCATGTGCGGGCTGCGGACCACCAGGTCCATGTTGATCGAGCCGACGATCAGGACGTTTGGTTTCTCTGCCATCCTGCGCTCCAGACTCTGGAAGGTGCGGCGCCCGTGTCCCCCCGGCAGGCGGTTCGGCCGCCACGACAGGTAGGCGAAGACTACCACGTTGCCGCAAGCCCGTCAACGGCGCGGTGCGGGCGAGGTTCGTGCGATCTCGCGGAAGGCGACGCGGGGCGGGGTCGAGGTCGCGGGCCTGTCGGCAACAGGATCTGCCTTTCCGTGCTTTCGCGGGCAGGCGGGCCACGGTATTCTCAGGCGATGAAGGTGCATGCGGGACAGGCGGAACGCGAGTGCATGCGGCGGCTGATCGAGTTGGCGCGCGCCGAGGATTTCGGCGGCGGCGACGTGACGGCGGCATTGCTGCCGGAGCATCTCCAGGCGAGGGCGAGCTTCGTCGCCCGCCAGAGGCTGGTCTTCTGCGGCGGGGCGTTCCTGGGGGATATCGCGGCCGCGTACGACGCCGGCATCGAGACGGCCGTGGCGGCCGCCGACGGCGAAGCCGTCGCCGACGGCGCGGAACTCGCCACGTGGACCGGCCCCGCGCGGGCGGTTCTGTCGGCCGAGCGGGTGGCGCTGAACTTCCTCCAGCGGCTCAGCGGCGTGGCGACCGCGACGCGGCGGTACGTGGACGCGGTGGCCGGCACGCGGGCGGAGATCTACGACACGCGCAAGACGACGCCCGGGTGGCGAGCGGTGGAGAAGTACGCCGTGCGGTGCGGGGGCGGGCACAACCATCGCATGGGGCTCCACGACGCCGTGCTGATCAAGGACAACCACCTGGCGATCCTGGCGGGCGCGGAGGCCGAAGACCCGATCTCGGCCATCGGCGTGCACCTCGCCGACGCCCGCGACGCGTTGGGCAAGGGCGGGTTCGTGGAGATCGAGGTGGACCGGTTGGACCAACTCGCGGCGGCGCTGAAGCTGCCGGTGGACGCGGTGCTGCTGGACAACATGAGCGTTGTGGAGTTGGCCGGGGCGGTGCGTCTGCGCGACGAGGCGGGCCTGGTCGGAGCGGTGGCGCTGGAGGCCTCGGGCGGGATCACGCTGGAGACGGTGCGGGCGGCAGCGGCCAGCGGCGTGGACAGGATCTCGGTGGGGGCGATCACGCACTCGGCCGGGGCGGCGGATATCGCGCTGGATGTGGTGATGGAGTAGGGAAGGGAAGGCCGAACGCCCAACGTCGAACGTGGAGAGCAAAGAAGGCGAGACAGCAATATCGAGTACCGGGTGACGGATACCGGGTGTCGAAGGCCGGTGAGAGGAGCGACGAGGAGAGAGGGAAAGGCGAACGTCCGACTGCTTGGCAGGGAGATGAGAGCTTGTGGGAAAACCGGAAAGGCGGTCTCATCCCTCCTCGCCCCGAGGGGGCGGTCAGGATTTAGCCGGGGGCGTAAGCCCCGGGAAAACATGGAGTAAGGCCAAGAGCCCCGAAGGGGCGACGGAAGGCCAAGTGACCGATGCCGATCGCATCCTGGAGTTGCTCTATGACCTCAACGACGCCGATGCGCCGCTGGCGGAGCTGTGCTCGGCGTTGGGGGGCAAACAGCGGCGGGTGGACGATGCGATGAAGGAACTCGAGCGGCGCGGGCAGAAGCTGGCGCGGACCCCGTACGGCGTGCGGCTCGTGCGGCCGGTGCGGCTGGCGGCGAACTTGATCGAGCGCGACCTGGGCACGCGGCGCGTCGGGCGAAGCGTCCTGTGCTTCGAGGAGGTCGGTTCCACCAATGACGTCGCCTTGGCCGCCATCGGCCACGGCGGGCCCGGCGGCGAGGACGGGCTGGCCATCCTGGCCGAGCACCAGCGTGCCGGCCGGGGCCGTCACGGGCGGACTTGGGTCAGCCCGCCCGGCCAGAACGTCTTGTTGAGCGTGTTGCTGATCGGCGACGTCCGGGGCGAGGGGGGGGCGGCGGGCAGTGGGTTCCTCCGCCACGACGCGGTGACGATCGCGTCGGGCGTGGCCGCGGCCGAGGCGGTCGAGCGGTCGACGGGCCTGGCGTGCGAGTTGAAATGGCCCAACGACGTGCTGCTGGACGGCGCGAAACTGGCCGGCGTGCTGGTGGAGACGCGGCGGCGCAATGCGATGCGCGGCGTGGTGATCGGCGTGGGTCTGAACGCCAACGCGTCGCCGCCCGCGGCGGAGGGGGATCGGCCGACCACGTCGCTGGCGGAGAGGTCGGGGCATCCGGTGGAGCGTGTGGAGGTGGTGCGTGCGCTGCTGCGGAGCCTGGACGAATGGGCATCCCGCATCCAGGAAGGGGACCTGGCGTCCCTGCACGAAGCGTTCCTGTCGCGCTGCCGGATGGTCGGCCGGCGGCTCACCATCGTCTGCGGCAGGGAAACGTACGCCGGGCGGGTGCTGGACGTGGACCCGCTGGACGGCCTGGCGCTGAGCCTGGACGACGGCACGCGCGTGCATCTGCCCGCGGCGGGGTCCAGTGTGGCATACTGAGCGACCCAAGGCTGCCGTGGTTTGCCGCTGAGGAGTGTCCCGTCCTACCTCCGCAGCCCTGACCGCCCCTTCCGGGCGAAGAAGGATGAGACTGGTTCTTCCCTTCTTCCACAGACTCCGAGGTCTACGCGTTCGCCTGCTGAAGGATGTCCGGCACGATGCGGTCCCAGCCCAGCGTCATCAGGTGGGCGCCCTGGCACATGGGCTTCATCGCCTTCACGAGTTCGGCCGCGATCTCCGTCGCCACCTTCGGCAGGTCGCCCTTGGCGGCCTCGGCCAGTCGCTCGATGTACTTCTTGGGCACGCTCACGCCCGGCACCGAGCGGTTCATGTACTTGGCCATGCCCGCGGACTTCAGCACCACGATGCCCACCATCACGGGCACCTTGAGGTGCTCGATCTTCTTCATGAACTCCTCGAAC
>CAYWTX010000627.1:0-4967 GCA_964461295.1 uncultured Planctomycetaceae bacterium
GATCTTGGCGTTGTCGTAGGTGACGGTTTCCTCGCACCACGGCCAACCGTCGGTCGTCTGGGCGGCGAAACGATCGTACAGCCGCCCGCCCAGTACGGCCCGCACCCGCCGGGCGTTGGTGTCCCCGGGGAACCGTTCCAGATAGGCGTGCAGCCCGACCAGGCCGAACGCCCACGCCCGCGGGGCGCCGGTGCGTTCCAGGGCCTCCAGCCCGCTGTTGAACAACCGGGTCGCGAACGACAGGACGGCGTCGCTGGGGGCGAGGGCCGCCGTCAGCCCCAAGGCCCAGATCGCCCGGCCCTGCACGTCCTCGCCGCCGGTCTCCTCCGTCCACCGGCGGTCGTAACTCAGGAAGTTCCGGAAGTGCCGGGTCTCGAGGCTGAAGGCGCTGTGCAGGAACGCCAGGTAGGTGTCGATCAGCGGAAGGATGGCCGGGTCCCGCTGACACTCGTAGCACATGAGACCCGCCACCAGCGCCCGGGCGTTGTCGTCGGTGGAATAGCCGTGATGGCGGTCCGGGATCGCATAGATGGAATGCTGCAGGATGCCCGTGTCGTCGGTCAGCCGGAACAGGTGCGCCAGGCTCAACTCGGGGATCGAGAGCTTGATCGGGCGGTCGTCGCGGCCGAGCTGCGGCGTGGGGTGCGGCTTGAGCCGGCGCTCGCGGACCGCGGCGGCCGCCTCCTGGAGATAGCAGCGGGCGACCTCGCTCCAGATCATGGGGCGGCAATGCAGGTAGGCCCGCTTGCGCATGGCGGCGCGTTCGACGTCGTTGCCCAGCAGGTCGAGCGCCTCCCGCGACAGCGCGTCGGCGTCGCCGACGGGGAACAGCCGGCCCCGCCCTTCGGCGAGCATTTCCTGGGCGTACAGGTAGGGCGTGGAGACCACCGCCTTGCCCGCCCCCAACGAGTACGCCAGCGTCCCCGACGTGATCTGCTGCAGGCCCGGGTACGGCGTGATGTAGAGGTCCGCGGCGCCGATGTACCGGCACAGTTCCTCGATCGTCACGAACCGGTTGTGGAATACCACGTGGTCGAGCACCCCGAGCCTGGCGGCCATGCGCTCCAGCGAGTGCCGGTACGCGTTGCCCTCTCGCTTGACGATATGCGGGTGGGTGGCGCCCAGGACGACGTACAACACCTCCGGCCGATCCCGCACGATGCGGCTCATCGCCTGGATCACCACGTCGACGCCCTTGCCCGGCCACAGCAGGCCGAACGTCAGCAAGACCGTGCGGCCTTCGAACCCGAACTGATCCTTGTAGAAGGCCGAGTCGACAAACGGCACGTCGGGAATGCCGTGGGGGATGTGCACCAGCTTGTCCGGCGGAGCGCCGTACACCTGCGTCAGGATGTCCTTCGCCTTCTGGCTCATGACGATCAGCCGGTCGCTGAACCGGATGAGGTCCCGCATCACCGCCCGCTGGCCCTTGGACGGCTCCGGCAGCACCGTGTGCAGCGTTGTGAGGATCGGCATACGCAGCCGGCGCATCAGGTCGATGGCGAAGGCCCCGTCCGGCCCGCCGTAGATCCCGTACTCGTGCTGCACGATCGCCACGTCAATCTGGTTGATGTTGAGCAGATCGGCCGCGGTGTGATACTCGACCTGGCGGTGCGCCGGAATCTGGAAGCGGACCTCCGCCGGATACGGGTAGCTCTCCGGGGTGTCGTCCATCGCGATGGCCGTGACCTCGCGCTGGCCGAGCTTGTCGGCGAGGGCGTCGCGCAGGTCTTTGGTGAACGTGGCGATGCCGCATTGCCTTGGCGCGTACGAACCCAGCAGGCACGCGGTTTGAATGCCCAGGACTTCCGACTGCTCTCGTCCCATCAGTCACCTCACCCCCCAACGGGTCCAATGCCTCCACGGTTCAGAAGCTCCCATGGAGAACATCATAGTCCATGAGTCTGGAGGAATCCCGCGGCGAGGCGGTGGACACTCCCCAACCGCACGCCGGGATCGCTCCCGGGAATCTCAGCACTTTGCTTCCACTCTCGCCGTGCCCTCCAACCCCTCCAACCGGACGACTTCCTTGGCCGGATCGAAGTCCTTCCACTCCTTGCTGTTGACCGTGACGCTCCTGATGGGGGCCGACTTGGGATGACGCAGATGCAGCAACACAGACGTCGGCGGGTTGCGGGACGGAAGTTCGACAATCGCAGTGATCCTGCCATTGTCCACGTCGGACACGATCTCATACGACACGATACCGAAATGCGTCGGCGCGTCCTTGATCGCGATGCTCTTGCCTTGGTCCAGCCAATGCCGGGCCGTGCCGCGGGCCAGGTGGAGCGCCTCGCCGTCTTCCATGACCAGTGCGTCGCGGATGAACCGGCAGACCGCCACGGGCGTCCAGAGGTGCTGGCGGTCGCCGGAACAGTCCTTGGCGCCCGGTTCCTGTCCGCGCTCCTCGCACCACGTGTAAAGCGGCGTGCCGTGGTTGAGCGTGGCGTAGAGATACCTTGCCGCCGCGTCGCCGTCATCGCCCCGGTCGCGCAACAGAAACGCCTCGGCCAGGTTGTCCAGGGTGATGGCCACCCACATCCCGTCCTTCATCCACCCCGTATGCACGGGGATGCCGCCGGGACTCATCCGCGACTCGATCTTGCGGATCGTTCCGGTGATCAGTTCGTGATCCGGCGGCAGGATCCGGCAGGGGAACGCGGCATAGAGCGCGCCCCATCGGCTGCCGCACGCATGGCCCGGCACGCCCGGAATCCAGCGATACCCGTCCTCGGCAATCGCCCCGCGGTCCATCGCCCGCAGCAGGTCGTCCAGGCCGGCCTGATGAATGCGGCGCAGTTCCGGCAGCTCTTCCGTCAGACCGAGGACCTCCGCGGCCTCGACCGACAGGGCATCCGCATAGACCGCGAGAATGTTGTGCGGCAGGAAGACCCCATAGTTGCTGCCGTCTTCACCCTTCAACCCGCAGTCGCCCATGCCACGCGGCATCAGGCCGTAAGTAAGGGGACGTTCGCCATTGACTAGCACGCGCGTCTTCGCCCGTTGCGTTTCCTGCCAGCGCGAACTGGCCGCCATGCGGGGAAACGCCGCAGCCAGTATGTCCCTATTCCATGTGATGGCACAATGTTCCATGACGGCCCAGGCCTTGACGCCGGAGGCGCCCCACATGTAGATGACCCATCCCTCCGGATCGGCCCAGTTGCCGTCCTGCCCCTGACGCTCCAAGAACATGCCGGTGTTGCCGGCCGCTTCCTCGTGCAGTCCCACCTGGTCAAAGAGGACCGAGACGATGAGCGGTTCAAATGGATTCGGCGAGCGGTAGACCTCCGTTCCGGGACAGGCCACGACCGACCCGTCGGCCACCGGCTCCCGCATCACGAAACAGTCCGCCAGGCAGGCCAGCCATGCGTTCTGTACGCCGGCGTCGGGGATGGTCACTGCCGACGCCCGGGCGATCAGTGACCGCCACACAGCCTTGCCGTCTTCGAATTCCGCGGCCCAATCTCGACTGCGCAATGCGGCAAGTTCCGCGTGATATGCCTTGTGAGGCCGTACGATCCAACCCACACGTTTCTCGCCGGGAGCAAGGTTCCACGTCGGACACATCGTTCCTTCCGCGAGCACCGGGCATTCGTCGCCCCCCTTGGCGAAGACGGTGATGCGGTCGGGCCGGTCGCCGCCGCCGAGCAACACCGCGGGGTCCCAGTCGGACTGGACCCAGGCCGGATTGCGCCCGGCCTTCTCGCAACGAAGGGCCATGCGGTGCGGCACAACGTCGTGATTCGCGACTTCCACGCGAACCATCGCAGCCGTCTTTCCCCCGACCACCTCCAGTCGCATGGAGACTTTGCCATCGTCGTAGATGTTCTCCAGGACCGGGAGCCAACCTTCCGAGCGGGTCCAACGGCTGTCGGCCATCGGGCGCCCGTCCACTTCCGGTTTGAGATGCGCTTCCCGGCTGGTCTTCGGCGGCGTATACGCGGCCAACGCTTTGTCGCGAAGGCTATCGTACGTCCACGCCATACGCAGCCACCCCGGCTGGGCGTCGAGCAGCGTCTTGTCGCTGCTGTCTGGCAGGCACGCCGTCAGCCGGTGCGGCGTGGCGAAGGCGTAGGCGAAGTCCACGCGGGGGGCGTTCATAGTCTCGGAAGAGGGGGGCGTCATGTGCTGTTTCCTTCTCGCTCTCACGTTGTCGCTAGGAGTCGCGCATAAACAACTTGAATCCCTGGTCGCGGGGCGAGGCTGTTCCATCGCAGCCGCGAGACTCGAATCGTCCATTTTATTCATGCGCGACGCCTTACATCAATACTCAGATCATGCCTCACGGGCGCCGATCCGACGCGGGTACATAGGTGATGACGGGATCCCAGAGCACTCCCCAAATGCCTTTCCGCAGGTCGTAGAGCGGCAGGTCGCCTAACCAGATTTCCCTGCCGTCCTCCAACGTCGCCTTGGCGTCAGCCCAGACCGACCGGACTGACCAGCTCCCGTCGACCTCCAGGGAAACTAGGGACGGGGAAACTAGGGACGCGCCCTAGTTTCTGCGGCGGCGAGGCTGCCCCAGTTGCGAGCGGGGCCGGTGAGACCCGGCCGGGGGGCGGGAGTTGACCGGAGCGGGCGGGCGGTGGCGGTCCATTGTCAAGGGGCGGGCAAAACCGGCCAGCGCGGGGCAGGTCAGAACCTGCCACTCCTCGTCCCAATCTGCGAAATCTGCGGAATCTGCGGCTACCCGCTGCCGGCCCGCCGGGCCTCCTTGACCCGCGTCGCCCGCAATCCCCGCCCTCACGGGCGGGGCTACCTCCCCGCCCTCACCGGCGGGGCTACCTCCCCGCCCTCACGGGCGGGGCTACCCGCGGTCGGCCCGCCGGGCCTCTTGGGCCCGCGCCGCCCGCAATCCCCGCCCTTACGGGCGGGGCTACCTGCTGCCGGCCCGCCGGGCCTCTCCTTCCGCATCGCCAATCCCCGCCCTCACGGGCGGGGCTACCCGCTGCCGGCCCGCCGGGCCT
>CAYWTX010000628.1:0-3075 GCA_964461295.1 uncultured Planctomycetaceae bacterium
TTCTCCCGCATGACGTGGTCCAGCAGTTGGGCCGCCCGGTAGCCGAGTTTCTCTGAGTTCAGGCAAATGCTCGACAGGGGCGGGTTCGCCAGTCGACAGATGAACTCGTCATTATCGACGCCGATGATCGCCACCTCGCCCGGCACGTGAATCTGCGCGGCGTGGCAGGCGTCCAGGACGTGCTGGCTGCGATCGTCGTTGCAGGCCATGACACCCGCCGGCTTGGGGAGGGACTTGAGCCAGTCGACCAACAGCGGCTGTTCCTTCTCCCACAATCCGTGGAGCCCCGGGGCGCCCGGCGGCTCATACTTGTGGCAGGAGTACCCGGCCTGCCGAACGCTGCGCTCGAAGGCTTCGCCCCGTTTGAGAGACCAGTAGATGCCCTGGAACCCGCAGTAGCCGAAGTGCCGGAAGCCGCACTGGACCAAGTGCTCCGCCCCCAGGCGGCCGACCGCGTCGTTGTCGATAGTCACGTTGATGAAGCCCTCGACTCGGGGTTTCGTAACGGGGGCGCAGATGCCCGGGATGCCGTACCGGATAATTTCGTTGATCCGTTCCGGCTCGCGCATGATGATCGCGTCCACTTGCCCGCCGCGCAGGCGGTCGGTCACCTTCTTCTTCCAATCGACCGCCTGGTAGTGCGGCGGCTCGCGGTAGAAGGTCCATGGACCGTATTCGTTGGCGTAGCGGGCAATTCCCTGGAGTAGGCCCCGGTCGAACGCCCGCGCCGGGGCGATCAACAGGATGATCTTGGGCGATTTGAACATGGACGACAGTGCTCCCCACAGTTGACGGCGGATTCTCACGGACTGGGGCATTGTACTGTTCGGGGCCCGGGACGTAAAGGCCCCCCAACGCGACAAGTCGCGTTGGGAAAACCGGCGCGGCTTTGTCTGGTCATACGGTCGAACGTCCTACGGCTGGCCGGCTTCGCGTAGGAGGCCCCAATCCCAGGCGGTCATGTCCATCGAGTTGACTTTGTCCGCGTGACCGTCCGCGAACGCGCAGTTGGTGTTCTTGGCGTGACGCTCGCGGGCCACCCGCCGGGTCTGGTCCGACCCCCTGGGCAGGTGACTGGTCGAGTAAACGTCCAGCCACCGCAGTTTCAAGTGAATGCTGCCCCGGTCCTCGTCCTTCCGGACGATCTGAATCTGGGCGGCATCCGGAATGTACTCGTAGTCCGCCAGATAGATCGTCTGCGACGGCCGCTTGAAGTCGTCGAGTTTGGTCGCATGACGCAGTTCCGCGTTCTTCTTGGGGTCCCAGGCGTTCATGCAGTAGTCCACCGTCTGCTCCTTGTCGGGGTAGCTGGGGCAGTCGTAGATGGACAGGTCGGTGTAGTTCTGGACCTTGTTGGATTGCCCGCCGAGGTACGGCATAAACAGGACCATCCAGAGCCCATCCGTCTCGTCCCGCGGGACCATCAAGTTGTTGTCCTGAGCGTACAGGTACATCGCCATGCCGATCTGCTAGAGATTACTCAGACAGCGGACCCCCTGGCTTTGCTTCTTCGCCCGGCCCAGAGCCGGCAACAGGATCGCCATCAGCAGCGCGATGATCGCGATCACGACGAGCAACTCAATCAGTGTGAAGCCGCGGAACCGTCTTCTCTGCCACATGAAGCACCTTCCCTACGAGATGTCGGACGTTAACAGAATCAGGATAGGGAATCGTTTCGGCCGGGGCAACCCCATTATGCGCAGAACGAATGCCCAAAAATGCACTCCGCCGCATTTGCGCGTTTTGGGGGAAAGCGGTTTTCTATGGAATGTCGGACTTCGATCTGCTGGTTCTGGGGCCGAATGGCACGATCGGCCATCCCGCGGGCCCTTCTTCTACAGTGCCAGTGTACCGCCTCACGCCATGGAGCAGATTCTGCAGGAATCAGAACCACCGGTGGAACCGGTGGTATGAGGAAGGCCCCTAAAAGGGGCCATCGCGTCACTATTCGAACATGCAACCACCCTGGTCTTCCCGCTTCTCGCGATCTCTTACCTTTGGAGATGCTAACGTACCGTCTGTTCATCGAATCCCCCATGCGGACGCAACTCGCCGTAGAGGGCTTTCTTGCGAAATTCTGGTACCATCGCCACCCGGTACTTCCCCATATGAGCCTGACTTTGCCATTCTTTCATGGTAGTTCTCCTGGGCCCGGCGGGGCCTTCCTCAAGGGGAACTATCCTACCCAAAATACTCACGAGACGGCAGAGCCTTTCGAATGCTCACCGGCAGTGCCGGTGGTTAACGGAAAGCCAATTTTGTGCGCGTAGTACTTGCCCAGGTAGGCCATGGCTCGGATGTCCCCCAAGGTCAGGCGAAGTCTGGCAAGGCTGAAGGTTCGGCCGAGAGTGCTTCCGGTGGTCACACTTGGACGGAAGTCCGATTACGGTGGGACAACATTTGTATCCTACGCTTAATCCCGCGGGCTTGATCTGGCCCCCCAGTCCCGTATAATGCCACTATAGGACCATGACCAAAAGGCGGAACTCAAGTCCGCCCGAGGCAAACCTCTATACTGGGATTCATAGCATGAAACATCTCCTCATCCACGTCGCGTTCCTGATCGCTCTTTGCCACCATGCCACTGCCGCCGACAACCCGCTGCCAAAGACAATCCTGACCATCGTGGGCGGGGATTTTTACATCAACGGCCAACCGACCTACGCCGGGCGTTCGTGGAAAGGACACCGTATCGAAGGGCTGCTGTTGAATTCGCGGATGGTGCAGGCGACTTTCGATGACTTGAATCCTGCGACTGTCAAACGCTGGGCTTACGCGGACACCGGGACGTGGGACGCGGAACGGAATGTGCGCGAGTTCATCGCCGCGATGCCCCAGTGGAAGCGGCACGGCCTGCTCGCGGTCACGGTGAATTTCCAGGGCGGCTCGCCGGAGGGTTACTCGGGGAAACAGACCTGGGAAACCGGAGCTTTTACCGTTGAGGGCACCCTACGTCCGGAGTTTGCGGACCGGATGCGCCGCGTGCTCGATGCAGCGGATGAGCAGGGAATGGTGGTCATCATCGGCTATTTCTATTTTGGGCAGTCGCCTCGATTTGCCGGCGACGAAGCGGTC
>CAYWTX010000629.1:0-4394 GCA_964461295.1 uncultured Planctomycetaceae bacterium
CGCCGTACATCCGCTGCTCATACCAGTCAAGCCCGTAGCCGTGCGCCTGCCCGACGATCAGGTCGTTCAGGCCGTCGCCGTTGACGTCCACCACCAGGATGGGGCAACTCGCCGAGCCGAGGTTGAACTCCTCGTGCAGCGTCCACTTCTCCTTCAGCGGGTTGCCCGGCGCCTCCAGCCAACCCTTGGCCAGCACGATGTCGCCTCGCCCGTCGCCGTTGATGTCGCCGAAGCCGAACCCATGCCCCTGTTTGCCTTCCCACAGCACGTGCTCGCTGAACTTGCCCGTGCCCTTGCCGGAGGCGTCCGTGATCAGCTTGTACACCCGCACCGAACCGCCGGGCGTGTTGGGGAAGACCTCGAGGCGCCCGTCGCCGTCGATGTCCCAGGCCCGCGTCGTTTCGACGTTGCCGGTCTCGGCGATGACGTGCTCCTCCCACTTCTTCGTCCCGTCGCCCTTGGGGTTCTGCCGCCAGCGAATCGAGTTGCCCCACCACCCGCCGGTGATGAAGTCCAGGTATCCGTCGCCGTCGACGTCCATCGGGATCGTGCTGAAGTCGTCGAAGTACTCGCCGAACTGCTTGATCTCACCGATGGGGCACTTTCTGTCGAACTTCGGGCCCGGATACCAGTACCCGCCGCTGACGATGTCCAGATGCCCGTCGTTGTTCACGTCAAACACCGCCGCCGACTCGTACCGCTCGTCGGCGATCAGGATCTTCTCGAACGTTACCGGCCGATTCGACATTGCCGTTGCTCCTTTTCGTTCCAGATCAGGCAGGGATGCCGGGGATTCAGGTGATAGGGAAAAGCCTGATTGCTTCTGCTTTTCTTTCTTGTTCTTATCTCCTGCATCCCCTGCATCCCTGCTATTCTCCTCTCTTCGTCTACTTCAGGGCCCTGCGCATCAGGATGTAATCGCGCGCGATGCGGAGGTCTTCCACCGCCTCGGCCGCCACGCACGGCGGCTGCATCTCGCCGCGGATCACCTTCACGAAGTTCATCGCCTGCTGCCGCATCGCGTGCACCCACGGCAGCGCCGGCTGCATCCGCATCGGCGTCGCGCCGTCGCCGGGGTCGATGTACACCTCGGCCTCGCCGGCGCGGTTCACCGTCAGCGGCGAGAACAGCCGCAACTTCACATACGCCTTCTCGAACGCCACCAGCACCTCTTCCTCCCACTCCACCGTCGTGCGGTACGGCGTCATCTCGATCACGCCCGCCACGCCTCCGGCGCTTTCCACGGCCAGCAGAACGCCGCTCTTCTCCGCATAGGTCACCTTGTACGGCTCGCCCAGCATGTGCCGCATCAGGTTCACCTGGTGGATGTAATAGTTCACGAACGAAACGTAGTCCTTGCGGGTCTGCTCGTCCATGTTCGCAGCCGGCGGCTCCCACTCCATGCCCTCGACCTTCTCGTCGCTCTTGATCAGCCCCGTCATCCCCGCGGCCACCCAATCGCCCGCCGGCATGATGATCCGCACGTACTTCAGTCTGCCGTACTGACCGCTGGCCCTCCACTCGGCGATCTTGCCCTTCACGTATGCCGTGGCCGGGTCCGACCGCTTGTGATAGCCGACCATGTGCGTGCATTTGGCCGCCGCGGCCGCCGCCACGAGCTTCTCCCCCGCCTCCACCGCCACCGCCAGCGGCTTCTCGGTGAACACGCATCTCACGGCCGGGTAAATGTCCGGCAGCAGGATCGCGTGCCGGCTGAACGGCTGGCTCGCCACCACGGCGTCGAGCTTCTCCGCCGCGAGCATCGCCTTGTGGTCGGCGTAGACCTTCTCGATGCCGTAGCGCCGCGCGACCTTCTCGGCCAGCTTCGGCTTGATCTCGGCAATGGCCGCGATCTCCACGCCGTCCATGTCCACGTAGTTCCGCAGATGGGCCATCTGGCCCATGCCGCCGACGCCCACGAAGCCGATTCGTACCGCCATTTCGCGCTCCTAAATGGGTCTGTCCGCCCCGGCGATGCCGACCGGACGGGAAACGAAGGGCAGAGTATCCCCTCCCCGCATATCCGATGCAAGATCCATCACACCCCCGCGCGTGCGCGGGCTGATCGCACCAGGAACAACACCCTCCACGAGATACCCACCTCCCCCCGCGGGCCTCTCCGCTTGCGGTTTGGCGACCGCCGCAGGGCCACCCGCCAAACCGCAAGCGGCGGAACAACAGACGCTCGCATCCCAATCGTACCATTCCGCTTCGGCGGGCGCAGGCTGCTTCGCCGCCTAGGGCTTGCCGGCCGCCTCGGCGCCGCCGCCCGCCTGCGAGGGATCCAGGCACACCACCTTGCCGTCGTAGCTGCGGCAGTAGATCCTGCCGCCCGCCACAGCCGGGGCCGTCCAGCACTTGCCGCTCAGCACCTTCGCCTTGCCAAGTTCCTTGTACGCCGCCGGGCTCGCCTCGACGATCGTCAGTTCGCCGCCGTCGGCCTGGACGATCAGCTTGCCGCCGGCCGCCACCAGAGCCCCCGGCTTCATCGGCTGCGACCACTTCACCTCGCCGCTCTTCATCTCCACGCACTGAAGGGCGCCGCTGCTGCCGGCTTGCCCGTCCGGGCCGTACACGTGCCCGCCGATCAGCACCGGGCCGTTGCATTGGCTGCGCATGACCTTCTTGTCGTAGACCGGCTTGAGGCCGCTGCCGTTGAACTCGAACAGCCCCGCCCCGCGACCGTACCCGCTGGCGATGAAGATCATCTTGCCGTCGATCAGCGGCAACGCCGCGTTCACGTCCCAACTGGTCTTCCATTCCGTCGAGGCCACCTCCTTGCCCGCCACCTCCGCCACGCCCAGGCCCTTGCCGTTGAACGTCGTCATGTACGTCTTGCCGTCCAGCGTGAACGGCACGGCCGAGGAGTACCCCGCCTTGCCGCCGCCGGCCGACCAGACCTGCTTGCCGGTGGCGCGGTCCAGCGCGAGCACCTTGCCCACGTCCAGCACCACGGTGCCCTTCTCCCACAGCAGCGGCGAAACGGCCATCTTCCAGCCCCCGAACGCCACGCCGTGGTCCTTGGCGAGGTGCGCTTGCCAGAGCACCTTGCCGTCGGCCACGTTCAGTGCCCCCACCGTGCCGTCGCGCGCGACGGCGTACACGGCCTTGTCGTCCACCGCCGGCGTCCCCGCCGGCTCCTCGCCGCCCAGCGGCTGCCGCCAGAGGACTTTGCCGGTGTCGGCCTTGAGGCAGACGACCGCCGACGGGCCGATCTTTCGCCCGCTGCCTGCCTCGGCGCCCATCGTGTAGACGCAGTCGCCCACGACGGCCAGGGAGGAGTACCCGATGCCGACCTCGGCCTGCCACAGGACCTTGGGCCCGCCACCTGCCGCCCAGCCGACCTTCACCTCGTCCTTCGACACGCCGTTGCGGTCCGGCCCGCCGTACTGGGGCCAATCGCCCGCGCAGACGCTCGACGCCAATGCGACAACCAGCCCGACCGAACCCGTCCACAGAATCGCCTTCATCGAATGCTCCTCATTCTCCGAGCGCCTGAGGCGCTCCTTTGCGGCCTGGGCGGCCTAGGTTGCCGAATCCCTCTCGGCCACGTTCTCCAAGCGGCTGGTGCCGCCGATCCTCAGACCTGCCTTTAGACAGGTCTCCGCCGCATCCGGCGGCGAGCCGGCGCCGAGCCTGTCCAGTTCAACACCGCCCGGCGTTTCTCCGGCCGTGGCTCCGCGCGGCGTCCCGACAGGAGGCGCAGCATATGCGATTGGCGGATCAAGGCGAAAGGTTGATTGGACAGCGAAGCGGAAACGCCGACACCAACTTGCTTGCGGTCCGGGGATCACCACCTGCGCGCAGACCGCCACGCCGCAAGCCAGAGGACCTCGGTCGGGTTCCTCTCCTGGTTCTCCCTTCACCGCAATTCGTAGCATCGCAGCGCGCCGGGGGCTCGCACGTACAGCTTCCCGCCCGCCAGGGCCGGCGACGTGCACTCGGCGAAGGCGATCTTCCACTTCGCCAGCACGCCCGCCTTGCCTTGGGCGCTGCCCAACGCCCACAGTTCCTTGTTGCCCACAGGCACGAAGAGCCTGCCGCCCGCCGCAAGCGGCGAGGCCCACGTCTCCTTGCCGATCTTCATCTCCCACAGCGTCTTGCCCGACGGCGCCGTCACGCACACCGAGTTGCCGTCCCCGCACGCGTATGCCAGATCACCGTCCACCACCGGGCTGCTCCCACGCGCCGTCAACGGCACCTCGCACACCCTCTCGGCCGCGCCCGGCGTGATCCGGTACACCACCGTGCCCAGACCTTTGCCTCCGCGCGAACTGGTCACCACCACGGCCACGTCGCCATGCACGGCCGGCGTCGAGTCGCCCCCGCCCGGCGCCGTCCACAACACCTTGCCGTCGTTGGCGTCCACGCACACCAGCCCGCCGCGCCCGTTC
>CAYWTX010000630.1:0-14411 GCA_964461295.1 uncultured Planctomycetaceae bacterium
GAGGCATCCAGCGCCGCGAGCTTCTCCTCGGTGCACCGCGGGCCCAGGGCCGCCATCTCCGACGCCAGCCGCCCGTCATCCTCGGCGAGCCGGCGCTGAGCGTCGGCCAGGTCGCGCCGCAACCCGTCCAGTTCGACCAGACGCGACGTCTGCTCGGCGAGTTGGGCTTCCTCGATGCCCGTCTGGCCCAGGGCGGCGCGGGCGATGTCCTTCTCGGCCGCGCCGGCCGCCGCGTCGGCCTGGGCCTGCTCGGCGCGACAGGTCTCGATGTCGTCGCGAAGCTGGGCCAGTTTCCCCGCCTCGTCCCCGTGCAGCAGGTCCAGCCCCGGCCCAAACGCGTTCACGTCCCGCTCGGCCGCGTCGGCCTGTGCATGCAGATCCAGCAACTCCTCGGCGGCTTGCAGCCGGGCAAGCTGTTGGCTTGCCCGCCGCGCCCGCTGCTGGCGGTCCTGGAGCGAATCCAGCCGGCCTTCCTCGTCCTGCAAGGCGCGCTGAGCGTCGGCGATCTGTCCGGCGTTCATTCGCGCCGAGCGCAAGGCATCGCTCTCGATCCGCCCGTGCGACTTCTTCAGGTCCACCCAGTCCAGGTCGCGCAGGGCCCGCAGATCGTACCCGCCGGCCATCTCGCGCCACAATCGCCCGGCCAGGTCGGTTTCGGTGCCCTTGTCCTCGAACAGGTCGTCGATGGTGATCGTGAAGCACTTGGCCAGGTGCTCGGGGGGCAGGTCGGGCCAATCGGCGTCGGCGCCGTCGCGCTGGCAGGTCGCGCGCCCGGCCTGCACTTCCAGCCGCAGGGCCGCCCCCGCATCATCCCACTGGCCCACGACGTCGACGGGCCTGGCGCCGCTCAGCGTGCCCGGCCAGAGCAGGCCGCGAATCGCGCGGCAGCACGTCGTCTTGCCCGATCCGTTGGGTCCGATGATCACGTTCAGCGTGTCGCTCAGTTCGCCCGGGTCCAGCCCGCGGTCCTCGAAGCCGGGCATGCGGCGAATGGTCAGGCGGCGCAGCTTCATGCGGGCGCCTCCTTCTGCGCCAGCAGCTCCTCCAGCAGCCGCTCGCCCGCCGACAGCAGCGTCTGCCGCACGGCCGCGTCGTCCATCGCCCCAACGTCCGCCTCCAGCAAGGCGAACACCGACCCGCCGCGCCGGCGATCGATGGCCTGGCGCCCGGCGGCGAGCAGGCGCGCCAACTCCGCTGCCGGCTCGCCCTTGTCCAGCACGACCAGCCGCCGCGCCAGCAGCCCCGCCGGGTCGGGCGAGCGGGCGATGTCCTCCAGCGACAGGCTGGGGCGCGAAAGGTCGGTCACGCTTTCAATGGCGTACTCCACGCCATCCTGCCGCGGCCGCAGTTGGCGGATGCTCTCCAGCCGCGAGGCGAGTTGGCGATGCAGGCCTGACCGCCCGACCAGCGCCAGGCGGCAGACCACCGCCCGCGCCGCGCCCAGGTCGCCGCGGATGGCCGCGTGCCGGGCCGCCACGGCCGCGATCGCCGCCGAGTCAAGCTCCTCGACGCTCGTCAGCTTTTCCAGCGGCACGTCGATCTGCTCCCATCGCAGTTCGGCCAGGGGCATCGGCTCGGCCGAGGCGGCCCCCGCCGCCGTCACCGTGACCAGCCAGGGCCCGTGCGGGCCGCGCTCGTTGATGTCCAGCCCCACCGGCGAGCCGGGGTACAGCACCAGCGGCGATTGCCCGTTCATCACCGCGCCGGCGTGGATGTGCCCCAGCAGCCACGCCGCCAGCGGCTTGGCGCGAAGCTGCTCCAGGGCCACCGGCGCGTATCGTTGGTCGGTGGCGCCCAGGTCGCAGTGCAGCATCGCCACGGCGGGCGTGCGGTCCGTACCATCCTGCGGAGGGAACGTGTCCAGTGGACTTGTCGGCACGTGCGACTTCGGGAAGGACCACCCATGGATGCGGAGTCCCGGAGACTCCTGTCCCTGGGCTTCGGGGTCCCTTCGCGGAAGAGCGATCGACTCCCACCTGCCCCCGCGTCCGAGCAAACGGAACTGGGGGACCTCGTCGGCGAGCCGCGCCAGCACCGCGTGGTCGTGGTTGCCGGCCACGGCCACCACCGGGATGCTCGCGGCCAGGAGTTTCTCGACGCCTTCCTTCAGCGGCCCGTACGCTTCGAAGAAGCGGTTGGTCTCGTCGACAACGTCGCCGGTGAGGGCGATGGCATCGACCTGCTCCCGCACGGCCGCGTCGACGATCGCCCGCCACGCCGCGGCCGGGCCGAGGCAGCGCGCGTCCAGCCCGTCCGGCAGCCGGGGCCGCCGGCCCAGGTGGATGTCGCCCGTGCAGAGGATGCGAAAGCTCATGGCGCCGCCGGAAGTTCGATGGTCCCGTTCCGCGTCAACGCGGTTCGGATTCTATCCGGGGCGGGGGAATTGGCAAGAACAGAGTTTCCCGTGTTGACTCTGTCTAAGACAATGGTATAGTGAAACTATACCAATGCCGAATCCCCAAACAGCCCGACTGCTGAAGGCCCTGCAATTGCTGGGTGATCTCCTGGACTGGCCACGCGAAGTCGAGGTGCTCCTGGTGGGCGGGTTCGCCGGAGTCATCACGGGTGTGCTGCCCTCCGAGCGGACGACGGCGGACTGCGACGTGGCGAAGCTCGACCCGGCGGAGGCGACAAATGCCGTCAAGGAAGCGGCCGCTGAGGTGGCGAGGAAACTGGGATTGCGGGACGATTGGTTCAGCGACCAGGTTGCACACCTCAATGTGCTGCCCGATGCATGGCGTTCGCGCAGGCGGGCCGTGGGCCGGTTTGGGAAACTGCACGTCTACGCGGTCGGGCGGCTGGACCTGCTGGCGATGAAGGTGTTTGCGCATCGTCGCCTGGACAGAATGGACCTCGACCACATGCAGATGAGCGCGGACGAAGCGGATTTTGTCAGGAAATACCTGCGGATGCTCAAGGTGCCAAGCAGGAAGGTAGATCTCGACCAGGTGCAAGGCGCAGAGCGGTATCTGAAAGAACTGGAGGAGGACCGTGAAACTCCCCCTTGATACAACCATAAGCATTCCCTCTTGCTGGGTGCGAGTGGGGGTCCTTTTTAATGTTCGCCCGGTCGCTAGCACTCCCGACTTGGAGCAGTTGCTCATCAACACGGCCCGCCAGGTATCGCATAACGCACGGTTGCTGGATGCGGCGGTGAGTTGGTTGGCGCAGTACGGCCTGCTGGTGGCAAGGCACCGACTAGCGTCAAAAATCGTATCACAAGAACGCAAAGTCCGCGCCGCGATGGGTCTATTCCTGGATGCCGCTCGTGGACAAGGCGAAGGGACGGCCGTGGATGCCGTGATTGATGCCTGCGAACCTGCTGAAGTCGGGCAACCTCTGTTCGACTTTGACCGGAAGACACCGTCCCTGGCGCGGTTTGCACGCGAACAGGCCTCTTCCGTTGCTCTCCGCTGGAACCTGTGGACCGATGTGGAAATCCGCCCGAAGATCATCCGCCCGCCCGGATGGGTCTTCGGCGCTAACCCATCCTTCCGCACGCGAGCGATCCTGGGCGGCGGCCTGCGGGCGTCGGCCCTGGCCTGCCTGGAATGGGACGCGTCCCAGGGCGCTTCAGAGGCCGAGTTGGCCCGGCTGTGCCGCGTCACTCGCAAGGCCATGCACGAGGCGCTGGATCACTTGGAATTCTGCCAACTCATCCAGCGCACCCGCGTCGGGCGGTGCTACTTGGTGAAGCTGGTTCGCCGGTCGGACAGAGCGGCTGTGTGAGCGGCGGCAGAACTCGCGTACGTTCGCCTCGGCAGCGCCGGTGCGAGCCGGGAAACACCCGAGTACGAGGGCGAGTGCGATTTCCCTCTTGAGTCGTGATTGTGATCGTGATGGGAGCGGCCGTTTCTTCTCCTTGCCCCCGTCGCGGGTATGGTACTGTCCCGAGCGCCTATGACCGTGCGGGAAGAAGACATGTCGAACGCCGCGGGCATGGCGGTCCAGCCGGCCGCGGTTGCCGACGCCGGCGCGATGCTGGCCGGCGACTGCGCGCGGCTTGGCGCGTCGGCCGGGGCGCTGCTCAGCGTGAACGCGTCCGGCGCCGTTTCCATCGTTGCGGTACACCCCAGGCCGGGAGAGAGCCAGCCGCCGCCGCGGTGGTTGCAGATCGCGGTGCGATCGGCGGGATGCGGAGCGACGGCGCGCGGAGCAAGCTCCGCCGCCAACCAGGACGCCCACACGTGCGTCGACCTGCCCGACTCCGACTCGCTGTACGGACAATCCTCCGCGCGGCGTGTGATTCTTCTATCGCTGCCGACATCCCCCGGCGGCTTGCCCGGCGGCGCGGTTGCTTCCGCGCGCGGCGCCGTCGCTTTCGTCACCGAAGGCGAGGTCCGCGACTTCCTGGCCCGCTGGGCGAACCTGCGCGTCTCCGCGCCGGCGGGCGAACTGTACGCCCTGCACGCCGCCTCGCCCGCTCGCCGCCTGCCGCAAGGGCGGCTGGCGGAGGCCATGGCGGTCCTGGCGGCCGTCAACGAGCACGAGCGGTTCCTGCCGGCGGCGATGGCGTTCTGCAACGAGTTGGCCGGGCGGCTTGGGTGCGAGCGAGTGAGCCTGGGTTTCGCCGACGAGCGGTACGTGCGGCTGCGGGCGATGAGCCACGTGGAGCGGTTCGTCCGGCGCATGGAACTGGTGGGGCGGATCGAGGCGGCCATGGAGGAGTGCCAGGATCAGGACACGGAAGTGTCCTGGCCGGCGGGGACGGGCGAGGCGCTGGTATGCCGCGCGGCGGGGGAGTTGGCGACGCACGCGGGCGGAGTGGCGGTGCTGAGCCTGCCGCTGCGGCGCCGCGGCGAGGCGAGGGCGGTGGCGACGCTGGAGCGTTCGGCGGCGTGGACGACGGAGGAAGCCGAGTCGCTGCGCCTGGCGTGCGACCTGTGCGGCACGCGGCTGATGGAACTGGAGCGGCGGGACCGCTGGGTGGGCGCGCGGGCGGCGTCTGCCGTGCGGCGCGCGGCCGGGGCCGTGGTCGGGCCCCGGCACACGTGGGCGAAGCTGGCGGCGGCGGCCTTGCTGGCGGGCGCGCTGTACGCCGTCCTGGGAATCACCCAAGACCGCATCGAGGCGCCGTTCGCCTTCCAGGCGGCGCGGCAGCAGGTGGTGGCCGCGCCCTACGACGCACAAGTCGAGGCCGTGCTGGTCTCCGCCGGCGACAAGGTGGCCGAGGGGCAGGTGCTGGCGCGTCTGAGAACCCTTCGGCTCAGGCGGGAACTGAACGCCAAGCGGCTGGAAGCGTTCGAGGCCGGCAAGCAGGCGGACGCCGCCCGGGCCGAAAAGAACTGGGCCGAGGCCCAGATGGCCGCGGCGAAGGCCCGCCAGGCGGCCGAACAGATCGCCCTGTTGGAGGAGAAGGTGGAGCAGGCGGCCGTGCGGGCAACGATCGCCGGCACGGTGGTGGTGGACAAAATGGAAGGCCTGGCCGGGGCGACGGTGGAGAAGGGGGCGGTGATGTTCGAGGTGGCGCCCCTGGAGGAACTGCGGGCCGAGCTGCGCGTGGACGAGCGGCGGGTGGGCGATCTGCTGGGCGCGATGCGGGCCGGCGAGGTCCGCGGGGAACTTGCCGCCGCGTCGTACCCCGACGTGAAGCTGCCCTTCGTGGCCGACCGCCTGCACCCCATCGGCCAGGACGACGGCGGGCGGACGGTGTTCCCCCTCCGCGTGCGGCTGCTGGAGCGGCGCGACTGGATGCGTCCGGGCATGGCCGGCGTGGCGCATGTGCCGCTGGCGCGGAAGTCGTACGCGGCGCTGTGGGCGCAGCGCCTCGAGCGGTGGATGAAGTGGAACGGGTTCTGAGGGCGACGAGTGACCAATCGTCCCCTTCGGGGACTGGTGGGAACGCAGGGCCATGCAAGGTGCGCTGCGCCGGCGCGCCGTCACGGACCTACCGCCCGCCGGCCTGGACACGCTGGAGGTCCACCACCCAGGGCGGGGTCTCAGCCAGGTAATCTTGCAGGGCCTTGGCGCGAGTGAAGTAGTACAGCGCGTTGAGTCCCTGGAAGATCAGCGTGCCGACAATCAGCCCGCCGTACACCGCCGCCGTCAGCATTTTGTGCAGGTTGCCGATGTTCCCCAGGACATTCCGCGTCATCGGCTCCTTCCGCATCACTTCGTCGTAGGGGTTGGGTCCCAGCAGGGCCGCGCCGATCATCCACGCCGCGTACGCCGCCACCAGCCCCAGCAGCGCCAGTTGGTTCCAGCCCAGCACGGCCGGGGCACGCGGGTTGAGTTGCTGGAGCAGTCTTCGGCCGCGGAACTCGTTCCACGAGATGGCTCCCAGTCCGACGGCCATGATGACGCCGAGCCAGTCGAATTCGCGGAAGATCGCGGCCGCCACCGCAAACAGCAGCGAGACGCCGCCAAACACGCCGATGCAGATCGCGTTGAACAGTGCGACCTTGGCGGCGGAGCGGAGTTTCCTGGATTGCAGGGCGGCCAGGGCCAGGGCCTGCATGTGCCCGGGCGTGAGGGGTCCGTCCGGCGTGGCCGGGGTGACTGCGGGCGGCCCTGCCGGGGCCGGCAGCGGGGGCGCCGGCACGTCGGGCGGCATGAGCGGCATCGTTGGCGGCTGGATGGTCGTTACGGTCATGGCGGCACATTGGGCTTATCGGCAGACTGGGTCGGGCGGTTTCGGAGCCGGGGCTTCCGATTGTCCCGACAGCGGGCGGTTTTGCCGCTGTTGCGGCGCCGGAAACGGGGAACGGCGATACGTGACGAGGGGAACGCCAAGATGCCCCGGCCACGCCGGGCCGGGGCTTGGACCGGAGGCGGGGCCGGGGCTTGGAGGGGAGGCGGGGTCGGGACAGCGAGAACGCGCCGGGCCGGGGCTTGGAGGGGAGACGGGGCCGGGACAGCGAGAACGCGCCGGACCGGGGCTTGGAGGGGAGGCGCTTGGAGCAAGGGGAGGGGGGGCGGTACAATCCGTCGCAGCCCTTTGGCAGCCAACTCAACATTCTCCGAGAACTGGTACCGCGTTGCAGACGTTCGGGCGCGGCTGCGTGCGGCCGTGCAGGTCCGCCGCCAGCACTTCCGCGGGCAGAGGTGGTACGTGGCTCGCGATGGGGCCAGCAACAAGTTCTTTCGGCTGCACCCGGCCGCATACCGGTTCATGGGCCTGCTCGACGGGCGGCGGACGGTGGCCGAGGCGTGGCGGGCGAGTAACGAGCAGCTTGGCGACGAGGCCGTCACGCAGAGCGAGGCGGTGGAGGTGCTGGGCCGGTTGTACGCGGCGAACCTGCTGGCGGCGGACCTAACGGCCGACGCGGAGGGGCTGTTCCAGCGGTACCGGCGTCGGCGTGGGCGCGAGGTCGGCGGCAAGTTGGCGAACCTGCTTTCGCTGCGCATTCCGCTGGGCGACCCCGACGGCCTGCTGACGCGCGTGACGGCTGCCGTCGGCGCTGTTTTCAGCCCGGCGGGGCTGGTGGCGTGGCTGGCGGTGCTGGCGGCCGGCGTGGCCGTGCTGTGGGGTCGCGGCGGGGAGTTGGCCGACGAGGGGCGGCGGATGATGGACGCTCGCAACTGGGCGGCCGGCGCGGGACTGATGTACGTGGCGTTCGTGCTGGCCAAGGGTCTGCACGAGCTGGCGCACGGCGTGGCGTGCAAGCGGCTGGGGCGGCGTGGCGGGGGCGGCGAGGTGCATGAGGCGGGCATCCTGCTGCTGGTGCTGGCGCCCATGCCGTACGTGGACGTCACCAGCGCCTGGGCCCTGAGGCGGCGCCGGCACCGCATTGTCGTGGCGGCGGCGGGCATGATGGCCGAACTGGCCCTGGCGGCCGCGGCGGCGTTTGTGTGGGTTCACACGGCCGGGGCGGACACTTCGTCGGGCAGGACGCTGCACGTGCTGGCGTTCGACGTGATCGTGGTGGCGTCGGCGGCAACGGTGGCGTTCAACGCCAACCCGCTGCTGCGGCTGGACGGCTATTACATCCTGTCGGACCTGCTGGAGATTCCCAACCTGTCGGAGCGGTCGCGGCAGTACGTTTACTGGCTGGTGAAGCGGCTGGCCTGGGGCGTTCGCCAGGCGGCGAGCCCGGCCAATTCGGCGGGCGAGGCAGCGTGGCTGGCGGCGTACGCGGTCGCGTCAACCGCTTTTCGCGTGTGGATCTGCGTGAAGGTCCTGCTGTTCCTGATCGGGCAGGTGCCGGCCCTGGGACTGGTGCTGTCGGCTTCGGCCGTGGTGGCGTGGGTGCTGGTGCCGGCGGGCAAGCTGGCACACTACCTGTTGGCGGATGCGGAACTGGATCGTACGCGGGTCAGGGCGGTTGTGTCCACGGCGGCGGCCGCGGCGGTGCTGGCCGCGACGCTTGGGGCGGTGCCCGCGCCCGACGGGTGGACGGTGGAGGGCACGGTGCAGCCGGTGCGGCTGGATTACGTCCACGCGGCGGGCGATGGGTTCGTCGAGGCGGTGCTGCCGTCGGGGACGGCGGTGGACGGCCGGGACGGCAACGCCCCGCCGCTGGTGCGGACGGGCAACCGGGATTTGGAGACCGAGGTGAAAGGCCTGGCCTGCGAGCGAGAGGTGCTGCTGGCGCGGCGGCGGTTGGCGGAGTCGATGGCGGGGGCGGATCGGCGGTACGTGGCCGTGGCGCAGGTGCTCCAGCGGGACCTGGACGACCTTGACGGCCAGGAGGAGTTGCTGCGGGCGGAGCTTGCCTCGCTGGCCTTGCGGCCCGGCGGGGCGGGGACGTGGATCTGTCCCAATGCCGACGGACTGCCGGGTTCGTACCTGCGCAGGGGCCGGCAGGTGGGCATGGTGGCAAGTCTGGATGACGTGGTGATCCGCGTGCAGCCCAGCCAGCGGTTGGCGGGAATGCTGCTGGCTGAGGGAGGCGCGGCGGTTCGCCTGCGGACGAGCGATGGCCGCGAGGGGGCAGGCAAGTGGCGGCTGGTTGCGGTGGAGGGGACAAAGGGCAATGGGGAGAAGACGGCACCGGAGTTCAGGCTGGAAGTTGTTGCTGAAGATGCGGTTATGTTCGATAATCTGCCTGGCCGGAAGGTGGCGGTTCAGCTTCGGATGTCGCCGAAGCCCCTGGCGGCCCAGTGGTGGCGGTCGATCCGCCAGACGCTACAGGAGCGTCTGGGCGTTTGATCCGGGTCGGCAAGCATGTGCCGGCCGGGGGCAAGGCATGGTTTACCCCTTGACGTATCAGGTATTGGGGGTACAATACTTGAAACTGAGAGCCAGTCCTGATGCTCAGCGCAGGGTCGCTCAAACCTGGCGCCGTGCATAGCTCAACAGGACAAGGCACCTTCAGGGCGGAGGAGAAGCCAAGATGTTGACCAAGTTGTTCGCCGTTTCATCGGCGTTGATTTGCGTCTTCGTTCTCGCCGGGCCGGGGTTAGCGGATAACGTTCCCGTCGGACTGACGATCGTGGGTTCCGACACGTGGGATTCCAACAGCGCGTACAATCGCCTGTTGGCCGCCGGCGAGCCGTTTTCAGGCCCCCCGATCACCTTCAGTCTGGACAAGTACAACGGAGCCCAGTCGCTGGCTCGGGTCGAGTTGCACGTCAGATTGGTGGTCCGGCCCGGCGTCAGCGCCTTCGAGAACCAGGGCAGCTTGCTGACCTTGGCCAGCGCCGGCGCCAGCGCCTCGGTCAGTGCTGCCGTCAATTGCCAGCGCACCTTCGACGTCGCCAGGGTCGACTTCACGCTCGAAGCCCCGGTGCCGTTCTCGTTCTCCGATAGCCAGAGCACCACGACGGACCTGGCCGTTTTCCAGTTGCACGGCGACCAGACCTGGCCGACGACCGTCGCGGAGGCGAAGGTGTACTTCGACGATCTCGACAGCGTGATGGCGAACGTCAACGGCGGCAACTACTCCCGCGACGAGGTCTTCACCTTCGGCACGTACGACCTGAGTTCCTTCACCGGGAGCGGCACGTTGCCCTTCGAGTTCTTCAGCACCGGCAGCACGATTCACTCGGCCAGCTTGACGGGCAAGGCGTTCGGCCGGGTCCCTCGCTACAGCATCGAGGCGGAGGTGGTGTACTTCGCGCCCGAGCCTCTCAGCATGGGCATGCTGGCCCTTGGCTCGCTGGTGCTCCTGAGGCGAAGGCGGAAGTAGCCCGAACAACACCGGATTCAGGCACTCACGTGACGGGCGGCGAGCATTCGCCGCCCGTCCTGCTTTGGATTCAGCTCATCTTCCCGCCGCCGGTTTGCCGACGAAAATGGGATGCTCAACCGTGCGTGAAAACTTGATTTGGCTTGTGTTGGCAGACGGCGGCAGTAGAATTCTCGCTCGGGCGCCGAGCGTCGACGGGTTGAGGTCGCGCTCGTCCCGCGCATGCCCGGGTTGAGTGGGATTGGCGGCTCTGAAAGGACTGTGCGTGTCCCGCAAGAGACAACTACTCGAATCGCTCGAAGAGCGAATCCTGCTGAATGGCGCGGTTGCGGGGGTGGAATCATTCGCCATTCATCTGCCCGTCGGCGGGGGCAACCTTCCCGCCGGGCAGTCGGGCAGCTTCACGCTTCCACAGTTTGATTCGCTGGGCGGACGGCGCGTGCTGCTGTCCGTCGAGATGACGCTCGACGCGGAGGCCTTCGGCCAGTACACGCTGGACAGCGAGTTCGACATCCCCGGCGCGCAGGTGCTCAACCTGCATGCCGGCGAGATCGTCACCGTCGATTCCGTGCTGATGCAAGGCCCCGACCCGTTGCTGCACGCGGAGGCCAATCCCGGCGATCAAGTGACCAACGTCCCTCTGCCGGTGGATAGCGACGGCGCGCCCGACTTCGTCGGCAACGACATCGTCTTCCTGAACATCGACGGCCAGACCGACAGCGACTCGGATGCCAAGACGGCCGTCCAGGCCGACCTCTCTCCGTTCGTCGGCACGGGGACCGTGGGTTTCACGTTCACCA
The DNA here is from genome assembly GCA_964461295.1 of uncultured Planctomycetaceae bacterium. Taxonomy (GTDB): domain Bacteria; phylum Planctomycetota; class Phycisphaerae; order SM23-33; family SM23-33; genus CAYWTX01. The sequence continues at coordinate 10,871 of CAYWTX010000630.1, forward strand.
GTCAGGAGAACAACTTCCACGATTCCGAAGGCGACGTGGAAGCGGCCGATACCGTGCCGTTCGCGTTCAACATGGACGCCACGATCACCTACCGATACATCGACATCGTCAAGAGCGTGATATCGGTGGACGCCTTTGACGATCCCGGCGCGTTCGCGCCGGACCCCGTGGGCCCGCCCGGCATCACGTTCACCGCGCCGGGAGCCGCGGGGGTGCGGTTCCAGGGCGGCAGCATCACCAGCGCCAACATCGGCCATGCCATCGACAGCGACCTGTTCGGCGTGCGGGCGGTCTTCGGCCCGCGGCAGGTGAGCTTCGCCATCGTGCTCACCAGCGGCCAGGACGGGGATGGCGTCTTCGACGCCCGGATCCACGACGTTCTGCCCTCGGCCGGCTACAGCGTGCCCTCCGGCGGGATCAACCTCCGCGTCAGTTACGGCGACGGAACGGTGATCCCGGCGCTGGCCGACGCGGCGCCCGGCGCCGTCAGCTACAGCCTCATCGGCGGCACGCTCTTCGGCGCCGGCGGCGGGCTGCGGCTCAACGACCCCACCGGCGGCGCGGCCATCCGGCCGCTCGACGCCGAGACCGAACTGAACGGGCACAATATCGTCATCGTGACCTACGACCTGGCAGTCAACCAGACGTTCCGGACGAAAGAACTGACGAACACGGCGACTTGGTTCAACGCCGCCATAAGCCAGGGCGGTCCCGACGCGACGGCGATCGATCCTTCCGACCCGGCGACCGTGACGACCGTGCCGTTCGACGACCCGTTCTTCAGTTCCGAGCACCGCTACGGCACGATCGAGCCTTACGAGCCGGTCCACCCGCGCATGTTCACGCCGGTCTTCACCGGCACGGGCGCTCCGGGGTCGTTCCTGAGGCTGGAACTGTACAACTCGCGCGACGAGTTGATCGGTTCGACGACCGTGCCGGTGGACGCGGGCGGCAACTGGCTGGCAAGTCTGCCGGACGCGGGCATCGACCTGGGCCCGCACAATGTCGTGCTGCGGCAGACATTCGCCAACTTCAACGCCTTTGAGGACACCGGGTACAACCTGCGGTTGTACTACCAGCCGGCCATCATGGGCGGCACGTACGTTTCGGAGTACCTCACCACGGAGAACGTGACGGGCATCCGCACGGTGCCCGTGAGCGTGAACTCGCTGTACCTGGCCAGCATGTACCCGCTGGCGATGGGCTGGTCGGCGCTGCCCTACGAGCAGTTGCCGATCCTGTCCGTGCAGTAGGCGTTGCCGATTGGCGATTGCGGAACCAGCGCCGCAGGCGATCCCGACGGAGCCGGTCCCTGAGGGACCGGTGGGCAACCGGCCCGGCTCCGTGGGACCGGCAGCGACGGTTTGTCCACCAGCGACGGCAACAGAGATCGCGGGTGACGGGTCATCCGCCCACGGGAGAGCGCAAGCATGACAAGGTGGCATTCGGCAACACGTTCGCTGCTGGCGGTCCTCTTGACGGGCAGCCTGCTGCTGGCCTCCTGCGAGCAGTGGTTCGCGCGCGAGGACCGCGAGTACTATCGCGCCGCGCGGTCGGGCCTGGCCAAGGACTTCCAGCGGCACGCGGAAGAGGCGACGGCCGTCGAGAAGCAGTTCCCCGGCGCCAAGCCGGCCGGGAAGCTGCCTGAAGGCTTCACGCCGTGGTGGGCAAAACCTGTCGGCGAGAAGCTGTTCGCCGACAGCAGGCCCGCGCCGCAGCGCCTGGACGACCTGTTCGCGCGGGCGATGGCGAGTTCGTCGCAGATCAAGGTGTTCAGCGACCTGCCGCTGATCCGCGAGACGGGCATCCGCGAGGCCCGCGGCGAGTTCGACACCCACTGGTACTCCGAGGGGCATTACGGCTTCACCAATGAGCCGGTCGGCTCGCTGCTGGACACCGGGCGCCCGGGCACGAGCTTCTACCGGCGATGGGAAGAGCACCTGGAGGCCGGGATCAAGAAGAAGTACGTCACCGGCGCCGAGGTGAAGCTGTCGCAGGAGTTCACCCGGATCAATGACAACTCCATCTTCCGCGAACCCAACCCGCAGGCGTACGCCAAGCTGGGCCTGACGGTCATCCAGCCGCTGCTGAAGGGCGCCGGGTGCAAGTACAACCGCAGCTACATCCGCATCGCGAAGGTGGACACCGAGATCGCCCGCAGCGAGTTCCTCCGCCAGTCCGAATCGCACCTCATGGAAGTGTGCCGCTCGTACTGGAACCTCTACCTCGCCCGCAGCCTGGCCATCCAGAAACGCAAGCTCGTCGACGAGAGCGAGAAGGTCGCCGGCATGCTGGACAAACGCAAGGACATCGACGCGATGGACGTGCAGCTCCAGCGAACCAGGTCTGCCCTGGCCAACCGCAAGGTCGGCGTCGTGCGGGCCGAGACCGCCATCCGAAACGCCGAGGACCGCATCCGCGCCCTGGTGAACGACCCCAACCTGTTCAACAGCGCCGCCGTCGAGATCATCCCCGCCGAGGCGCCCCAGCTCGCGGAGTTCGCCCTGGACGCCAAGGCCGTCGCCACCGCCGCCATCGACCACCGCCCCGAGATCGACCAGGCCTTCCTCCAGATCAAGGCGGCCGGCATCCGCAAGGAGATGGCCGAGAACGAGATGCTCCCGCAACTGGACCTGATCCTGGAGACGGCCATTGCGGGCCTGGACAGCGCCGGCTGCCTGACCAACGGCTACGACGAGCAGTGGCGCTCGCACCCGGGCTTCCTGATCGGCTTCAAGTTCGACTACCCCTGCGAGAACAACTCGGCCAAGGCCCGCCTACAGAGGCGCAAGCTGGAGAACCGCCAGCTTCTCAGCCAGCTCCAAACCACCGTGGACACGGTGCTCCTGGAGGTCAAGGTGTCCGTCCGCGAGGTGACGACCGCCTATCGCGAGATGTTCGCGCGGTTCGAGTCGCTCCAGGCTGCCCAGAAGGACCTCGAAGTCCTGTGGAAGCGTTGGGAAGGCCAGGCCGGCGCGCAGGGCGCGTCCGGGTACCTCGACCTGCTGGTCGATTCGCAGGACCGCCTCGCCTCGGCCGAGGAGGAGTTCGCTCGCAGCCAGGTGATCTACAACGTGGCGATGCTGAACCTCCAGCGAGCCCAGGGCACGCTGCTGACGTACGAGAACGTCGAAGTCGTCCGCGTCGAGCCGAAGAAGCATGGCGAACTGCCCGAACTGAAGCTGGAGAAAAAGGCCCAGTAGCATTGCCGACTGCGGGTTGCGGATTGCGGATTGCGGATCGCGGGATTCAACCGCCGATGAGACGTAAGGCTCCGGCCGTCCGCAACGGGTGACATCTGCCGTCAGAGTTTGTGAGAGAATCGCAGAAGCGACCTCATCCCTCTTCGCCTCGAAGGGGCGATCAGGATTTAGCCGGGGGCGTAAGCCCCCGGTGGATAAAGAATTAAGCGCAGAGCCCCGAAGGGGCGACAGACAGCGTCCAGCGCGGGCAGACCCGCGAGATCCAATTCTTTCACAAGCTCCGAGGCAACGCAAGTCCTAAGCTCGACTCTTGCCGTTGTCGGAGTCGCCTCAGGCTT
>CAYWTX010000631.1:0-4084 GCA_964461295.1 uncultured Planctomycetaceae bacterium
GCGCCGCTGAAGCGGGCAGGCCGCATGCACTTGCGGGACTGGTTGTTGAGGCTGTGGAGGCGCTGACGGGGCGCGATTGGGGCGCCAGAGACCTGACGCTCTGGAACCCCCGGGGCGCCGGCGCCCGGCGAGTCGCCGAGCGCGTCACGCAGATCGAAGCGGCCCTGAGGGCGAAGGGCCTCGCGACAACGCCCGCCACCGACATCGTGCCCAGGACGCTGAGCGAAGGCGACCGGGCGCTGGTGCGGCGGCTGCTGGCCATGGGGTTGTTCGATCCCAACGCCGCCGGCGCCGGCGTGGAGCGCGTGGCGGTGGTGTACGACGCCCGCACGGCGCGGGGCCGCCTGGCGCCGCGGATGGACCGCGGCTGGCGCGTCGCTCGCGGGGCGAAAATCTTCTCGACCTGGGGCGCGGACATCACCCGAGTCAAGCAGGTGGAGTCGCTCGATTTCGCCCAGGAAGTCGCCGAGGCGACCCGGTTCGTCGAGGACCGCGTGGACGACTGGTCCAGCCGCACCGCCCTGGCGCTGGCGGCCTGGTCGGCCCGGCTCGGCCGGGAGGCCGACGCGGCCGGGCTCTTGCAGGCCCTGCGCGGCAAGGCGTTCGACGACGACGACATGCTCGATATGCTTCGGCGCTTCGCTGCCGGGCCGATCTGGATGGACGCCGTGCACGCGTTCATCGTCGCCGCCGACGAGGAGGCCCTGGCCGAGGCGGAGCGCCTGATGGCAGTGGCCGGCGAGTACGCCGACGACTACGGGCGGGGCCGTCAACTCCTGGCCGAACTGAAGCGGCGCAAGGCGGCGGGCACGCTGGGCAAGGTCCCCGCCACACAGCCGGCGGACCCGCCCGACAAGAGCCTCCAGCAGCAGGTGGCGGCATTCATCGCCGCACTGGAAGACGTGGCCGTGCGGCAGGAAGAGCAGACCGGCGGCGTGGACCTGGCCTCGGCCGCGCCCGTCCGGGCGCTCATCGCCATCGGCGACCCGGCCGTGCCCGCGCTCATCGAGTGCGTCCGCGGCGACGGGCGGCTGACGCGGAGCGTGCACTTCGCCCGCGATTTCATCCCCAACCGCGAGGTGCTGGGCGTGCGTGAGGCGGCCCTGACGGCCGTGCAGTCCATCCTGCGCAAGACGTTCTTCGTTCCCCGCGGCACGGGCGACGACTTCACGTCAAGCGGCCCCGCGCAGGCGAAGGCTGTCGCGGCCGAGGTCGAGAAGTACTGGCAGGCGTACGGGCGCCTGCCGCTGGGCAAGCGGATGATGCTCGTGCTGACCGACCCGCGCTCCGGCGGGGCCGACCTGCGCGACGCGGCCATGAACCTCGCGACGCTCCAGTACGGCTGCGTCCGCGGCACGATGGCGGGCACGATGCGGCTGCTGCCGGGCCCGCGGCAGCCCAGCCCCGCCGCGGCCCAGTTCGCCGACCCCACCGCGGCCGAGGCGATCCTCAAGGCGATGGACCGCGACCTTGTGCAGCTTGCCCAGCACCTCGGCGGCGACCTCGACGAACTCGCCCGCCAGCGCGACAGTCTGGAGGACCAGTATGTCACGGCCCTGATGCACCTGGGCGACAAGAGCATCGTGCCCGAACTGCTGAAGCGGTACCAGGCGGCGGACTCCACGCGAATGAAGCGGAAGTTCGCCGGCACGACCCACTGGCTGGGCGAAAGCTCCGCCATCACTGAGTTTGCCCGGCAGTTCGAGGCCGGCGGACTGGCCCTCGGCAAGGGCGACGCTGCCGGCAAAGAACTTCGCGAATGCGTGCGGTATCTGGGCGCCGCCAAGCTGCCGGCGTGCGAGAAGGCGCTGGAGGCCCTGACCGACGCGAAGCAACCTTACCACCCCCTCGCCCGCCGGCAGGTCCGCGACGCCGACATCGCCGACCCCGGCGACGGCCAGTGGTTTGCGCACCCGGTGTGCCTGCGCCTGCTGGCGGCGGACCTGGCCGACACGACGCCCGACGGCGTCACGTACGCGATGGAGGACGACTCGCTGACGGTGCGAACGCCCGGCGGGGCGGTGCGCCAACTGGTCGTGCCCGACCTTCTCGCGGGCGATAGGGCGCCGCGCAAGCAGGCGGCCGGGCGACGCTGCGACGCCGCCGCCGAGAAGGTCGGGCAGCTTGTCTTCGGCGCGCCCGAATACCATCCCCTGCTGGCCGACGCCGGCCAGCGCCTTGCCGTCCTGCGGCGGTCGCTCGATCTGTTCCGCGGACGGCTCGTGCCGGCCGGGCGGGCCCTGCGGGCAGCCCTGGAACTGGAGGCCCCGCACGTGGTGTTCGTGCCGGTCATGCCCGCGCTGTCGGCCGTCGCGTCGGCCGACGACGTCGCCGCCGGGCGAGCGGTCTTCCAGCAGGAGGGCAAGGGCAGGTCGGCCGAGGGGTGGTCGCTGCCGGCGACGGCGGCGTGGAAGGTCCGGCGCGACCCGCTGGGCGCCATGGCGCGCGTGCTGGTGGTGCAGGCGGAGACAACGCCCGATGGCAGGACCCGCTGCGGCATCATCGCGCGGCACGAAGTGCTCGCCGTGGACGCCACGGATCTGGTCGGCGTCACGGCGATCGGGCAGTGACCAGCAGGTGTCGGGTGTCGCAAGCCCAGGGACGCCGGTCGCCACGACTCCTGGAACCCTTGTCACTCCGGCATCGCCCTGTTGCCCCTCGCACGCTCTGGCTAGAATGTCCGCATGAAGTCGCACACGAAGCACCTGACGATGAACGTGCCGGCGCGCATGGGTTTTGTGAACATCACGCCGCAGGTCGAGCGCGAAGTGGCCGCCAGCGGCGTGCAGGAGGGTCTGTGCCTGGTCAACGCCATGCACATCACCGCCAGCGTGTTCATCAATGACGACGAAGGCGGCCTGCACGACGACTTCAAGAGCTGGCTGGAGGAGTTGGCGCCGTACGACCCCTCGCCCCAGCGGTACAGGCACAACCGCACCGGCGAGGACAACGGCGACGCCCACCACAAGCGCCAGATCATGGGCCGAGAGGTCGTCGTCGCCGTTACGAAGGGCCGCCTGGACTTCGGGCCCTGGGAGCGGATCTTCTACGGCGAATTCGACGGCCGCCGGCCCAAACGCGTGCTGGTGAAGATCATTGGCGAGTGAGGCCAAGCAAGGAATGTCGCGTGTCAATCGCCCAGGGACGCGGCCGAGACCGGCCCCGACCCCTTGACACTTGACGCGCGACACTTTCAACTGAGGATCAGACGGATCAGTGACCCGATCGCGACGAGGTTGTCTATGCCCATTACGTTCAACTGCACGAAGTGCTACAAGGAAGTCACGGCCCCGGACGCCGCGGCCGGGAAAAAAGGCAAGTGCCCGTTCTGCGGGCAGCCCAACGACATCCCGCTGCCCGAGCCGCGGGAAGACGACGACCTGATTCCCCTGGCGCCGATGGACGAGCAGGAGGAGCGCCGCGCGGCCGAGGAGCTGCGCCGTCTGCGCGAGCAGGAGCGCGAGCTGCTGGGCGAACTCGTCGGCGACGAGACGAACGTCCCCCTGGAGCACCGCGACGACCTCACCAGCGAGGATCTGCACCACTTCGTGGTGAACTACTGCATCGACATGGCCGAGGGCAGGCTGCCGCGCGCCGAGCAGCAGGTGCAGAACCTGCGCAAGTACCGCCCCCTGGCGGTCGACGCGGTGAACGACTTCCTCGGCGGCGAGGTGAAGGAAGACTCGCTGCGGAGCATCCCGGCCCCGGTGATCCAGGCATTCCTCAATCAGCTCAAGGACAAGGTGGAGTAGGGGCGAATTGCGGATTCCGGACGGCCCTGTGGCAACGTTACACGGATTCTGTGGATTCGGGTACCGCTCAAGACACGGCGAACGAAGAACCGTATCGCCTTGCCCGCTTGCCAGGTGAGCCGGTATCCCCTCTTCAGCCTGAAAGGCTGAGAGCTTGTGAAAGAATCGGGAAGGCAGTCTCATCCCTCTTCGCCCGGAAGGGGCGGTCAGCACTATAGGGGTAGGAGGGACCGGTTTGCGTCCCGGCCCCTCCCCCCTCCGAACCGGACGGGCGGTTTTCCCGCATCCGGCTCTCCGGTCAGTGGTTTTACCCCGAAGGGGGTTGACGGGCC
>CAYWTX010000632.1:0-4660 GCA_964461295.1 uncultured Planctomycetaceae bacterium
CGGCAGACGGGGGCTCCGGCGCTGGTGATGGAACTGGGCACGGGCGTGCCCGATGTGTGGGGCCGGGATGCCGGGGCGGCCGTGTCGGCGAAGGAAGTGGCGCGGCGGGCGTTGGTGGCGCTGGGCTGCGGCGCCCAGTTCAACTATCATATGTGGCACGGGGGCACGAACTTCGGCTTCTGGGCCGGGCGGCGGTTCGATGGCGACGCCGCCTACATCGCCACCAGCTACGACGCTGGGGCGCCCCTGGCCGAGGGCGGACTGCTCGGCGAGAAGTATTACCTCACACGCCTGGTGAACCTGCTCTGCCGGAACATGGGGCGGCTGCTTGCCGGCTGCTCGGCCGACGTGCCCGCCATCACCGTCAGCGATTCGACGGCCGTGTACAACCTCGCCGGCCCCGCGGGCCGATGGGCGATCGTGACGAACAACGGGCGCGACGAGATCGCGTCGGTGAGCTTGTCGGTTGGCGGCGGGCGCGAACTGCGGGTGTCGCTTGAGCCGTTGGGAGCGACGGCCGTGCCGGTGGGCCTGGCGCTGGCCGAGGGCGTGCGTCTGGACTACGCGAATCTGATGCCGCTGGGGATGTTCGGCCAGAACGTGCTGGTATTGCACGGCCCGGCGGGCTGGGACGCGCAGGTGAGCGTGAACGGGGCGGCGGTTTCGGCGAAGGTGCCCGACGGCGATGAGCCGAAGGTCATCGAGCACCAGGGGCTGGTGCTGGTGTTGGTGAACAGCGCCCTGGCGGTGCGGACGTGGTGGGGGGAGGAATCGCTGCTGCTGGGGCCGACGTACGTCGGGGCGACCGACGAGGATGTCGTGGGACCGGCGAAGGCCCATCAGTACGTGCTGATCTCCGCGGACGGCAAGCTGTCGCGGAGGAAGCTGCCGGCCGGGACCGGGGCCGGGGCGGGCGAGGCCGCATCCGAGGTGGGTCTGTCGGACTGGAAGCGGGTTTCGGTGTGCGTGGAGCCGGTGGACGAGCACCTGCCGTGGCGCGGCATCGACCGTCCGCTGGACGTCGACAGGCTGGGCGCGCCGCAGGGCTACGTGTGGTACCGCGCGGTGTGGGACGAGCCGGCCGCGAAGAAACGAAAGCTGCTGATGCCCGAGTTGGAGGACCGGGCGATGGTGTATCTCAACGGCGAGTACCTGGGCACGTGGGGGCGCGGCGACGGCGCGATGCGGGAGCCGATCCCGGCCTTGGCCAGACGCGGGCGCAACGTCCTGGTGCTGCTGGCCGATAACATGGGGCGCTTCGCCGACGGGGCGCGAATGGGCGAGATCAAGGGGCTGTTCGGGCCGGTGTACGACGCGGCGCCGCTGGCCGTCAGGAAGGCCAAGCTCTCGTGCGACGAGAAGTTCCAGCGGCGGATCCTCCCGCGGAACCTGCTGCACATGGTCTCGCAGTTGGAGAGCCTGCCGCAGTGGGCGATGGACTTTGACGTGTCGCTGAAGAAGGTAACGCCGTTGCAGTTGTCGTTCGCCGACGTGCCGCACGACGTGGCCGTTCTGTGCAACGACCGCGTGCTCGGCGTATTCCCAAGCTGCGGGACGAGCTTCGGCGACCTGACGATCAGCGCCTCGCTCAAGCAGGGCAAGAACCTGCTGCGTGTGCTGATGTGGGGCGACGTGCAGCCGGAGGTGGCGGCGAAGTTCAGCCTGTACAACCTGCCGGAGACCGTGACGGCGGAGGCGGAGTGGTCGTGGCGGCCGTGGGAGATGCCTCGCGAGGGCGGGCTGGTGGTGGGCAAGAACCAGCCGGCGTGGTATCTGTCGGAGTTCGCGCGTCCGCGAGGCGGCGGCCCGCTGTTCCTGCACGTCGTGGCGGCCAGGAAGGGGCAGATATTCCTCAACGGGCGCAACGCGGGGCGGTTCTGGACGGTGGGCCCGCAGCAGGGCTATTACCTGCCGGAGTGCTGGCTGGCGGACAACAACCAGTTGCTGCTGTTCGCCGAGCAGGGGGACTTGCCGCGGCGCACGCGACTGGAGCAGGCGGCGGCGCCGAAGGCGCCGTAGAGGGCGGGCGGCGCCCCCAACGCAAGCACCCGGCGGGTCGGTCGGATTCGTCCGATCCGGCGGATCATCGGGAGATCACGTCCATCGCCGCCGCGACGACCGCCGCCGGCGGGATCAGCTCCATGCACGTGACGTGGGCGCACTGGCTTGGCTTGCGGCGAAGGCAGCCCTGGCAGGGGACGGGCGACACGACCGCACGCCCCAGCCGGTAGGGGCCCGTGCGCTCCGCCCGCGTCGGGCCGAGCAGGACCACGGAGGGGCGCCCCACGCCCGCGGCGATGAACTGCGCGGCCGAGTCGCTGCAGATCACGCCGGCGGAGGCGGCGACAAGGCCCACGAGTTGCGGAATGCTTGTCTGCCCTGCGACGTTGTGCACCCCGTCGAGCCCCTCGGCGACCTGACCGCACAGCGGGCGATCGCCGCCGGCGCCCGCCAGCGCCACGGGGGCATGCCTGGCTAGTTCGGCCGCCACCGTTCGCCAGTGGCGGGGCGGGTAGAGTTTTGTCGGCCAGCGGGTGGGCGGGACGCACACGAAGTATCCGCCCTCGGCGGCGCCGATGCGGCGGCGGAACTCGGCGGCGAACTGTCGGCCTTCGGCCGTGACGTGGAGCGTGAGGTCGTCGCCCCTGGCGTCGATGCCGAGCATGCGGGCGACGGCGAGGTTGCGGTCGATGGTGTGCGGCAGATCGGTGGAACAGGGGTGGGTGTAGAAGAGCGTGGCGCCTTCGCGCGCGTCGGCGAAGCCCGCGCGGATTCCCCCCCGTGTCGCCCAGGCGAAGAAACCGCTGCGGAACAGTCCCTGCAGGTCGAGCACCCAATCGTACCGCTGGCGGCGCAGGCCCCCCAGGAAGCGGATCAACTCCATCCCCGCGCCCGGCGAGCGCCACCAGGCCCCGAGGCGTTTGCGGTCGAACAGGACGATCTCGTCGAGGTCGCCGTCGCCGGCCAGCAGCGGCGCGCACGCCGTCGACAGCAGCCAGGACACCTTCGCTTCGGGGAACGTCCGCTTCAGGGCGCGGAGGACGGGCACGGCCGTCACCACGTCGCCCAGCGAGCTGGGCTTGATGACGAGAACCCGGCGCGGGGGGGCGAGTTGGGCGGCGGCGCTCATGGGGCGGGCCCCCGCTGGACCCGCTGGCGCTTGCGGCGCGAGCGGATCTGCTGGTCGAGCTTGTGGGCGGACCACTCATCGAGCATGCGCCAGTAGGGCTTGTAGGCGATGGACCCGCCGCCGGGGCGGCGCAGGTAGCCCAGGAGCATGCGGAGCCGCCCGGCCCGGTTGACCACGGGGCACTTCAGCAGCGAAACGTTGAGCCGCATGATCCCCTGGAACCGCCGCCGGGCCGTGAGCAGGCGGCAACGGTGCAGCCCGTCCAGGTCGATCAGCACCAGTTCGGGCACGCGCCCGACCTGCCAGCGGACCAGCAGGTTGCTGGCCTTCAGGTCGCGGTGGAAGTACCGGCCGTCGTGCAGGCGTTGCAGGAGGCGCCCAAGCTGGGCGAGCACGCACTGGGCGAGGTGCTGCTGCTGCGGGCCGGTGAGGGGCACGTCGCCGCGCGGCGGCGTGGCGAGCCACGTGTTCAGGAACTGGTTGAGGCGCGGGGCGGCCACCTCCTCGGTGATGAGAATGCTGTCGGCGAGGAAGGGACCGACTCGCCGCTCGATGGCGGCCAGGGGCAGGGCGGTGGCGATCCGCCGCGTCAGCAGCGCGTGGCCGAGGGCGAACGCGCGAAGCGGGCGGGCCAGGCGGAAGCAGTCGAAGACCGCCTTCCACGTGTGCTTCCGCCGCGTCCGTTTGATGTAGACGCTGACGCCGCGGCCTCCCAGTTCGATCCGCCGCCGCACCAGCAGGCCCGAAGGCGAATCCTTCACGACTTCCACGCCGGCGCCGCCGAAGAGATCGTCCGGCCGGCGCAGCAGTCTGGCCCACTGATCGACGGTGAACGAGCGCCCGGCCGCCTCCGAACCCGCCATGTGGCGCTTGGACGCCAGCACGGCGTGGCCGCGCCAGCCGTCCTCCAGCCGCAGGCGCGCGAAGTACTTGCCGTCCTCGAAGACCCGGGCGTCGCGTTGGCGGTGCTGGCGGCCGCGGTGAATGGCGGCCAGGTGCTCGACGGTGAGCTGCCAGCCGCGGAGGGAGCCTTCGGCGCCGGCGGCGGCGCGGTAGTGCTTGAGGAACCGCAGGCGGTCGGTGCGCGTGGTGACGTGCAGGCGGTCGTGGAAGAGTTGGGCGAGATTGGCCGACCGCGCCCGCCGCGACAGCCGCCGCCGGCGGTAGACCCGGTGCAGGTCCATCAGGACCAGTTCGGGCGCGTCCGCGCCGGGCGGGCCTGGGCGCACCAGCACGTTGCCGCAATGCAGGTCGCGATGGATCACGCCCGCGGCATGCATGTGCCCCACCAGCCGGGCCAACTCCACCGTCGCCCGGCGGATGGCGGCCTGCCCGGCGAGGCCGGCCTCCAACTGCCGCTCGTGCCAGGCGTCAGCCGGCTCGGCGTCGCCCACCGCCTCGGTGGCCAGCCACTCCTTGCCCCCGATGCACGCCACCGCCAGCGGCCGCGAGGTGGGCACGCCGCGGCCGCGGAGGTACCGCGAGAACAGCAGTTCGCGCCGCGCGTCGGACACGCCCAGCCGCCGCAAC
>CAYWTX010000633.1:0-1744 GCA_964461295.1 uncultured Planctomycetaceae bacterium
CCGGTGCCGCCCTGGGCGAGAGGGGTACCGGGAGTCACGTCCCACTGCAAGTCGGCCGGCGCGACAGCAACCATGGCCAACACTGCGAGCAAGCTCAATGCGACAACTGCGCGACTCATGTGGAGCTCCTTCCCTCGGTCAGAGGAGTGAGGTATTCCAGGTATCTTACGTGGCAAAGAGTCGAAACGCAAACGGGCGACGGGTGGAAACCGCGCCCGGTGATAGTGGAGTTTTGCACAATTCCATCCGTTTTGGGGCAGGACGCAGCGCGAGGCGCGTATGCCAGGGCAAGAGCGTGCCGACCGGCCGCCATATACGTCTCCGTTCGCACAACCAGCCTCCGCGCAGCATCTCCAGAATCCGGGAACACTGAACGCGCCGCAAAAGAAACCCAGGGAAAGCCGGCGCCTCCAGTGGGGTTCAGATTAGACTCGGATTCGCATTCGGGGATGCACTGCCGTACGTATCATTCCCTGCCTTTGCCTACTGCTGACTGCCTGCTGAGGCCCAAGCCCCAGCCCTCACAATACTACTTTCCTCTACTTTTGCCGGCGAGAAGCCGGATTTACGCAAGATGGGGCATCGCGCCATAGCGTGAGGATACCATACGCGGACATTTTGTCAAGGAGGAAATCGCGAGCAATCCGAAAAACAGCGGTCCGCGCAACAGGTGGAATGGGGCCATGCGGGCACGGTTTTGGCCCATGCGAAGGTCGCCGCGGCGACCGTCCCACAGGCCCCGCGGGGATGCCCCCGGCGTGGGGTGGCCGGGATGGCGGCGCCCACGCGTGGCGAGCCCGACGAGCTGCTTCGAGGGCGCCCATGCCGCCCTGCTCGGACACGCAGCACGCAACTGCACCACAATGGAGGGGGGTATCAAGGAGAGAACGGCACGAGAATGTTAGATGCATGTCATACTAGGCAGTCATACGTTGCTGGCGCGCCGCGGCGGCGTTGGTTGCGGCCGGGGCGCAGGCTGTCGCCGGTCCTGGAGTTTGTGGAGGGACGAGCCGGGGGGCGTCGGCTCGTCCGCGCGTGCCGCTCCTGCCCGGCCGCGCTGACCGGAAGCATCGCGCGGAGGGAAGGCCCAGTGGCCACGGCGGGATTCTGGCGGCGTTTTCCGGTGGCAGTTCGACGTAAGTCGTGGTATGTTGCGCTGGAATCATCGGGGGGGGACAGGCCGAGCAATGTCAACCAGGTCGCCCGGTGGCGCAGCCGGGCGGAAGTGATAGCGGAACCGCGGTGATTTCCGTAATTCCGCACATGAAGAAGGAGACGTCCGATGGCGTCGATTCTGGTGCTGTACCATTCGCAGGAGCACGGCAATACCCGCCTCATGGCGGAGGCTGTGGCAGAGGGCGCCAAGTCCGCCGGCGCCAGCGTGGAACTGTTCAACACCAACCAGGGGCGGCTGGACATGGAGGCGTTCCGCGCCGCCGATGCGGCGGCGTTCGGTTCGCCGGACTATTACAGTTACATCGCCGGGGGGCTGAAGGTGTTCCTGGACGATTGGCACATTGCCAAGCAAGCCAAGGCTGCCGGCCTGATGGGCAAGCCCTACGGGCTGTTCTACAGCCACGGCGGCGGCGGGGCGGTCCGGGGGCCGCTGATGAAGCTTTTCCAGGGCGTCGGCACGCTCGTGGGCGAGGTCGTCGAGTCACGAGGCAAGCCCAATCAGCAGGTGCTCGGCGCCTGCCGCGCCCTGGGGAAATGCCTGGCCCAGGGGCAGTAGCGGGAGGGAGGG
>CAYWTX010000634.1:0-5502 GCA_964461295.1 uncultured Planctomycetaceae bacterium
CCGCCGACGCCGCCCGCCCGCAGCCCAGGTGCAGGCACAACCCGCGCCGCGCCTTGGCTGCCGCGAGGATGTCCGCCGCGCCCGACGTCTCCGCCGCGAACGCTCCCTGAACCGCGAGAAGCACCACGCCGCTTGCGATGGGAAACAGGATTCGACTGTTCATGGTTTTCTCCGTTGGCAGGAAGCCTGCCGTTTGTGGAACCATCCTACCTGCCCGAAGGGGCGGCGATAGCGTCTGTCTTCCCTGGCGCCCCCACTGCGCACGACGAAGCTCCCCCCCATGGATTGTCGCCCGCATCGCATCGGCGGCGCTCGTACACGCCAGCTTCGGGTCTCGGGCGGAGTCCCTGCCCTGTTTCGCCCGCGGGCCGGACGCGGTAGCATATCGGGTACAGGTGTCTTCTCCAGTCGTCCGCCGCCGGTTTGCGGGGCCTCGGCGGCGCGGGATGGCGAATCCGCGTCTTGAGAGCCCAACGCACGTGCTGACAAATGCCTGAACACGCACAATCATCTCGCGACCTGCACCGCGTTCTGGAGATCACCCGCGCCATGGTTGCCGCGGCCGACCTCGACTCGCTGCTGGGCCTGATCCTCGACCGCGGCGTGGAACTGCTGGCGGCCGAGCGAGCCACGGTGTTCCTGTACGACGCGGCGACGGACGAGCTGGTCAGCCGCGTGGCGCACGGCGGCGGGGAGTTCCGCATGCCGGGCGGGCGCGGGATCGCCGGGGCGGTGGTGCGCGGGCGGGCGGTCGTGCTCGTGCCCGACGCCTACGCCGACGAACGGTTCAACCGCGAATTCGACCGGGCGAGCGGCTTTCGCACGCGGAACCTGCTGGCTGTGCCGCTGCTGGGCGGCGCCGGCGAACTCGTCGGCGTGCTGGAGGTGATCAACCGGCGCGACGGGGCGTTCGGCAAGCACGAGGTGTTCCTGGCCGAGACGCTGGCGGCCCAGGCGGGGGTGGCGGTGCAGCGGGCCGAACTGCAACGGCATTACGTGCAGAAGCAGCGGATGCAGCAGAGCCTGGACATCGCCCGCGAGATACAGCGCGACCTGCTGCCGCGGCAGGCGCCGCGCCTGGAGGGCTGGGACATCGCGGGCTTCACGCAGCCGGCCGACGAGACGGGCGGCGACTTCTACGACTACATTCCGATGGCGGGCGGTCGCCTGGCAGTGGCGGTGGGCGACGCGTCGGGGCACGGGATCGGGCCGGCGCTGGTGATGGCCGCCACGCGGGCGATGATCCGCGTCCTGATGGACGCGGCGCCCGGGCCCGGGAAGGTGCTGCGGGCGGTGAACGCTCACCTGGCCGAGGACCTCGGCGAGGGACGGTTCGTGACGTGCTTCCTGGGCGTGCTGGACGCCGGCGGGAGCCTGACCTACGCGTCGGCGGGCCACGGGCCGCTGCTGGTGCGCACCGGCGGGCAGTGCGCCGAGCAGGGCGCCACCGGCATGTTGATGGGCCCGTTCGCCGGCGTGTCGTTCGCGCAGAACACGCTGCATCTGGGACGCGGCGACCTGGCCGTCGTGCCGACCGATGGGCTGTTCGAGGCGATGAACCCGGCGGGCGAACCGTTCGGCGTGCGGCGGGTGATCGATCTGCTGAACTGCCCGGCCCGGACCACGGCCGGCGAACTCTGCCGATCGCTGCTGGCGGCCGCCGAATCCTTCACGGCCGGCGGGCCGCAGATGGACGACGTGTCGGCCGTCGTGATGCGCCGGGTGTGAAGCCCCCCCCCGCCGGCGACCCACGCCGCCATCGCGAACCTGTGGCAGCAGGGCACACGCCCAATCTCCCACAGGCGTGTGTCACCGGTCCACCAGCCTGTATCCCACCCCGGTTTCGGTCAGCAGGTATCGCGGCAGGCTGGGGTTGGGCTCGATCTTCCGCCGAAGCTGGACCAGGTGGACCCGCAGGTAGTGCGTGTCCTGAGCGTGCAGCGGGCCCCACACTTCCCTCAGGAGATGCTGGTGCGTGAGCACCTTGCCCGCGTGCCGCACCAGAATCGCCAGCAGCTTGTACTCCGTCGGCGTCAGGTGCACTTCGTTGTCGCCCACGAAGACGTGCCGGCCTCCCAGATCCACCCGCAGGTCGCCCACGGTGAAAACCGGCTGGGGGCTGTCGTCGGCCAGGCGGGTCATGTGGCGCAGAGCGACGCGAATGCGGGCGAGCAGCTCGCCCGTGCTGAAGGGCTTGGTGAGGTAGTCGTCGGCGCCGGCGTCCAGGGCGGCGATCTTGTCCTTCTCCTGCCCGCGGGCCGACAGCACGATGATCGGCACGTTGGACCACTCCCGCAGGCGGCGCGTGACCTCCAGGCCGTCGATATCCGGCAGGCCCAGGTCCAGCAGCACCACCTCGGGGTTGTAGTCGGCCGCGCGGGCCAGCCCGTCGGCGCCGTTCTCGGCCGTCAGCAGGCGGAAGCCATGCACGGGCAGCGACGCTCCGAGAAACCGGTGCACGGTGAGTTCATCTTCGATCAGCAGGATCAGCGGGGCGTTGTCGGTCATGGCGGGTCCTTGTCGTCCCCCACTTGAGGCTGGGCCTCCAACGGCAGGGCGATGCAGAACGCCGCGCCGCCGCCCGGGCGATCTTCGACCCAGGTCCGCCCGCCATGCACGGCCGCGACGGCACGGCAGATCGCCAGGCCCAGCCCCGCGCCGGCGACCTTCGCCGACGCCGGGCCGCGGAAGAACTTCTCGAACACGCGCTGCCGCAGGTCGGCCGGCACGCCCGGTCCCCGGTCCGCCACGCGCATCGTGACGGCCGCGCCGTCCGCGCAGGCCGACACCTCGATCTCCGTGCCGGGCGGGGCGTACTTCGCCGCGTTGTCCAGCAGGTTCACCAGCACCTGGTCCAGCAGCACCGGGTCGCCGTGCAGCATCGGCAGGTTCTCCGGCAGGACCACGCGCACGCCGCGCCCGCCCAGCCGGTGGGCGCATCGCCCCACGGCCGAGCCGACGAGTTCCTCCACCGGCAGCCACTCCCGGTTGGGCACGACCTGTCCGGAGTCCAGGCGCGTCATGTCCAGCAGGTTGCCGACCAGGCGATTGACGCGTTCGGCCTCGTCGGAAATCGCCGTCAGCAACTCGCGGCGAACGTCGTCGGGCAGGTCGTTCTGCGACTCGATGAGCGTGCCCACGGCGCCGATGATCCCCGTCAGCGGCGTCCGCAGGTCGTGGGACACGCTGCTCAGCAGCGTGCTCCGCATCATCTCGGCCTCGACCCGGACCTGCCCCCGCCGCACCCGGTCGGTCAGGGCGATCCGCTCGAGGGCCCCAGCCACCAGGGCCGCCAGCGCCGTCAGCAGTTCCATCTGGTCGGGCGCCAGCGGGCGGAGGTCGTGCGGGCGAACGCCGATCACGCCCAGGCAGGCCGACGAGGTCGCCAGCGGGACGAGCAGCCAACTGCAGGCCGGCAGCGTGTCGGTGCCCAGCCCGGCCAACTGACCGTGCTCCCGCACCCACTGGGCGACGGCGAGGTCCTGCGCGTCCAGGGCGGCCCGCGGCGAATCCGGACCGCCTTCGGCGGTCGCCGCCAGGCGCCCGCGCTCGTCGGCCGGCAAGACCACCGTGCGCCCGCCCAGCACGCCGCCGACGTGCCGGACGGCCAGTGCGGCCACTTCGCCCGCCGCGCCGGCGGCGGCAAGGTCGCGGCTCATGGAATACAGCGCAACGGTGCGCCGCTCGCGCTGGCGCGAAGCGTCCACCTGGTTGCGCGTCCGCACCACCAGCGTGCTGACAATGATGCCCGTCACGGCAAGCACCGACACGGTGATCCAGTACAGCGGGTTGTCCAACATGAACGTGTACCGCGGCGGAATGAAGAAGAAGTTCAAGGCCGACGCGCTGAGGATGGACGCCAGCACGGCCGGGCCTCGCCGCCCCAGCAGCGCCACGCCGATCACCCCCAGCAGGTAGACCATCACGATGTTGGACAGGTCCAGGGCGGCCAGGAACTTGCCGATGCCCGTGCACGCGGCCACGGCCAGCACCGCCGCGGCGTAGTGCGCCCAGCAAACCCGCCGTCGCGACCTGGGCATGCCCTGACGCGGGGCGGTGGCCTCCTCGCCGCTGATCACGTAGACGTCGATGGGCCCGCATCGGCGGATCATCTCGTACACCAGCGAGCCGTGCAGCCAGTCGCGCCAGCGAGGGTGCGAGGGCTTGCCGGCGATGATCTTCGTCACGCTGCGCGCCCGGGCGTAGGCGAGAACCTCCTGGGCGATGTCGCTGCCGGACAGGGCGGCCGTCTCGGCGCCCAACAGCCCCGCCATCCGGAGATTGGCCCAGACGCGGTCCTGCGCCTCCTGGCTCATCCGTGCCCCCGGCTTGTCCACCGACACCGCCAGCCACGGGCACCGCAACGCCGCCGCCATGCGCGCCGCCGAGCGGACCAGCCGGGCCGAAAACGGGCTGGGGCCCACGCTCACCAGCAGCCGTTCCGTCGTCGCGATCACGTCGCCCCCGTGCCGGTACGCCTCCGCCTCGACGTTCACCCGCTCGGCCGTGCGACGAAGCGCCAGCTCCCGCAGGGCCACGAGGTTGCTCTTCTGAAAGAAACTGCGCGAGGCCGCGGCCGCGCGTTCGGGAACGTACACCTTGCCCTGTTCCAGCCGCTGGAGCAGTTCATCGGGGGCCAGGTCGACCAGTTCGACTTCGTCGGCCTGGTCGAAGATCGTGTCGGGCACGGTTTCGCGAACGCGCACGCCGCTGAACTGCGCGATGATGTCGTTGAGCGTCTCGATGTGCTGGACGTTCAACGTGGTGTAAACGTCGATGCCCGCCGCCAACAGTTCCATCACGTCCTGCCATCTCTTGACGTGGCGGCTGCCCGGGGCGTTGGTGTGGGCGAGTTCGTCCACGAGGATCAGACCGGGCCGGCGGGCCAGCGCGGCGTCCAGGTCGAACTCGTTCAGGACGGCCCCGCGGTATTCCACGCGCCGCACCGGCAGAGCCGGCAGCCCTTCCAGCAGCGCCATCGTCTCGGGGCGGGTGTGCGGCTCGATGTACCCGACGACCACGACAATCCCCGCGGCCGCCTGGCGGTGAGCGGTCTCCAGCATGGTGTAGGTCTTGCCGACCCCCGCGCAGGCCCCGAAGAAGACCTTCAACCTGCCGCGACGGGTCTTCCGCTCCTCGGCCTGCACCCTGGCCAGCAGGGCATCAGGATTGGGACGCTCCTCTTTCATCGTTTGGGCATAGCCCCTCAAGTCGGGTGACCCATCGATCAAAATGCGGACACTTGAGGCGGACGTGCGGGAGACCGATGGCTTCGACAATCTGCGGGCCGGCGGAACTCTTCGCACCAGCGTACTCGGGAATCTCGCGGACTATCCTTTTGGACGGGCGGGTCTGCTCTCCATGGTTGATGCTTTCGGGGGGCATGGATTGCACCAACTCCAGCAGATGCTGAATCGCATGGTCCGTCTCCTTCCGCTCGAATTGAGGCCCAATCTTCCTGGGGTCTGTCAGGACCAGCGTCTCGAATTCGTGAAGCTGAAT
>CAYWTX010000635.1:0-9579 GCA_964461295.1 uncultured Planctomycetaceae bacterium
AGTTATTTCGTGACGGCGCCTGACGGCTCTCCTTCTTACCGTTGCCTGCTCCCTGCTGCCTTTTGTCTTCGTGTAATTCGCTCTTCCTTCGTGTAATTCGTGTATGCTTTCCAGCCGCATGGAACAACCTGCCGAACCAGAACAGGCGCCGGTGTTTGCGCCGGTCGACATCGCCGCCGACGGCGATGCCGTGTCGCACAGCCTCGCCGTCCTGTCGGAGGTCTACCACTACAACCACTGGGTGTTCGACTCGATCCGCGACTACCTCCGCGGCGGCGTCGTCGAGGTAGGGGCCGGCATAGGCAACATCACCCAGTTCCTGCTCAACCTCGAGCGCGTCGTCTGCCTCGAGCCCTTCGACCCCTACTGCCGCTACCTTCGCCGACGCTTCGAGCCCCACCGCAACGTGACCGTCCTCGGCCGCGCCATCGAGGATTGCCCCGGCCCCGACGTGCCCGATGGCACGTTCGATTCAGTCATCTGCCTCAACGTGCTCGAGCACATCGCCGACGACCTCGGCGCCCTGCGCCGCATGGCCGACCTCGCCCGCCCCGGCGGGCGCGTCGTCGTCTTCGTGCCCGCAATGCCCATCCTCTACGGCGAAATGGACCGCGCCATGGGCCACATCCGCCGCTACACGCTCGGCGCCCTGCGGAGGCTCTTCGACCAGGCCGGCCTGCGCCCAATCCGTGCCCGCTACATGAACCTCATCGGGGCGGCCGCGTGGCTCTGGCGCGGACGCATCCGCCGCAAGCCCACCGTGCCCGAGTCGGCCACGAAGATCTTCGACCGCATGGTGCCGTTCATCTCGGCCATCGAGCGGATGCTGCCCGTCCCGTTCGGCCAATCGGTGCTGGTGGTGGGCGAGAAGAGCCGGGCATGACGGCCGCCATCGGCACAACGCGGGTTGCGCCTGGGGCCGATTGCGGCACGCCCCGTCGGGGCGGGCTTCGCTCAGGCAGAGCCGCTGCCCGGCAACGCAAGCACTCCCTCGCCGCCTGCCTCGTCTGCATCGCGCTCTACGCTGCCGGCGCGGCCGCGCTCATCTACCTCTCGCGCGACCAGCTCAACCCGGACGCCGTTTCGTACTTCCAGAGCGCGCGGCAGTACCTCGCCGGCCGGGCTGACCTCGCCGTCAACAGTTGGTTCGGACCGCTGTTGTCCTGGCTGCTGATTCCCGCCGCAGCGGTCGGGCTGGACCTCCAGATCGCCGCGAAGATCATCGCGGCCGTCGCCGGCCTGGGCCTGGCCGCCGGGACGTCCGTCCTCACGCGGCGGATGACCGGCGGGCGGTACGGCCTGGCCGCCTTCGCGTCGGGCCTGCTGCTGGCCCTGGGCATGATCCCCGACCCGATCACGCCCGACATCCTCATGGCGTGCCTGATCACGTGGTATCTCGTTGCGGCGTCGCCGTCGCGGGACGCCGGCGCTGCCGCCAGTCCGCGCCGCCTCCTCCTGGCCGGCGTCGTGGGCGGGATCGCCTACCTCGCCAAGGCATACGCCATCCCCTTCGTGCTCGCGCACCTCGCGATGACGGTGTGGCTCGCCGGGCGCGAGAGGAACACCACGCCGAGGCGCAGACAGACGGAGGAGAAAGGCGACGGGCCAGAGACCGACGAACTGGGCGAACCCGGAACAAGAACCCAGACCGCCAACGGACCTCCGACCGCGAGCAGACCCGCCAACCGGTCTTCCTCTTGGCGGTCCTTCCTTGCCCCCTACCTCGCCGGCGTTCTGGGGCTCTTCCTGCCCGCCGCCCCCTGGATCGCCGTCATCAGCGCCCACGACGGCGTTCTCACGCACAGCAGCGCCCAGCGCGGCGTGCGGGCTTTCAGCCCCGTCGAAGCCAGCCCCCTGCCCATGGAGTGCCTCCAACGGCCCCGCCCAGGCCGCATCAGCGTCTGGGAGAACCCCGTCGAGTGCAACCGCCCCTGGCCGCACTGGTCGCCCTTCGACGGCCGGCGGGGGCTCCGCCTGCAACTGGAAACCATTCGCATCAACAGCGCGGCCGCCTTCCAGACACTGTGGCGCGCCGACCTGCTGGGCCTGCTGCTCGCCTCGCCGCTCGCCATCGCCGGGGTCTGTCTATGGCGCCGGTTCCGCGGGCCTGCCCCGATCCCTGGTCCCCGGTCTCCGGTCTGCCTTCTTCCCTGGGCTTGCCTCTCCGCGCTGCTCTACCTCGGAGGCTATGCCATCCTGTTCGTCCAGGAACGGTTCCTCTGGCCCGTGTACGGTCTGCTCGTGGCCGTCTGCTTCTGTCTGCTCCACCAACTGCTGCACCGCGACGGCCGACTCGCCCTCGTGGCCGCCGTCGTCGTGGCGGCTTCCATGGCCTGGCGTCCCGCATGGGCCATCGCCGACTGGGCCAACCCCGCCGACGGCAACCGGGCCGGCAAGTACGCCTTCCTTCGCCTCGTCGCCGCCGAGATGGACGCCCCCGATCCGGCGGCCGCCAACAAGTGGCACGAGGCACTCGCCGTCTGCTACTGGCGCGGCCGTCCGCTGCTGGGCAAGTTCCAGGCCGGCGACGCCAACGCCATCGCGACCGAACTGGCCCCCTTCGGCGCCGCCAATGTCCTGATCCTCTGGCACGAGGACCTCGTGCGGTCGCTGCTCGAAGACGCCCGCTTCACGCTGGCCAAGCGGATCCGCCACGCCCCGACCGCCCACACGGCGACGCTGCTGCGGTATGAAGGGCCTCCCTCCGGCCTCCACGAAAGGAAGAAACCGTAGCATGGCCACAAGCGATCAACTTCCCGAGGCCGGGACCCTCAACAGCAGGCCGCACGCGATCCTGCTGGTGGGGCCGACGGGGGCGGGAAAGACCCCGCTGGGAGAGCTGCTGGACCGCCACGGCCTGGCCGGCCGACGATGCCTCCACTTCGACTTCGGCGCTCAGTTGCGGCGCGCGGTGGAAACACTGCCTTCGCGGGGGCAATCGCCGCGCGGCATGCCTTCCGCCGGCGCGATGAACCCCGACGAGACCGCCTTCCTACGCCACGTCCTGGCCAGCAACGCGCTGCTTGAGGACAAGGACTTCCCCCTCGCCGCGAAGATCCTCCTGGCGTTCCTGGCCGAGCGAGGCGCCGGGCCTGGCGACCTGCTCGTCCTCAACGGCCTGCCGCGACATCCCGGCCAGGCGCGCGACCTGGCCGCTTTCGTCGACGTGCGGACCGTGATCGAACTGTCCGTACGGGGCGAGACGGTCCTCGCCCGCCTGCGGGCGGACGTCAACGGCGACCGCGCCGGGCGCGCCGATGACTCGCCCGCCGACGTGGCCAACAAGCTGCGCATTTTCGCCGCCCGCACGCAGCCGCTGCTGGACTACTACCGCCGGCACGGGGCAACGGTGTGCCGCATCGAGGTGGGTCCGGCGACAACGGCGGAGGAAGTCCGGCGCCAGTTGCAGGACAAAGCGAACGTCCTCCGCCCGACCACCTTCTTTTCTCGTTGATGCGCCCCCTCCAAACGCGCATAATGTGCCTTCTCTTCCCGCCCGGATGGGCGGGCGCACGCCCGGATGTACCCCGAGATGGCGTTTTCTCGCAAAGGGCAAGAACGAACGTTTCTTCATAAAGGATGGTTCAGATCATGGCACGACAGATGGTGATGATGGACGGCAACCAGGCGGTTGCCCATGTGGCGCACAAGGTGAACGAAGTCATCGCGATCTACCCGATCACGCCGTCCAGCACGATGGGCGAGCACGCCGACGACTTCTCCGCCGAAGGCAGGACCAACCTGTGGGGCACCGTTCCCCTCGTCGCCGAGATGCAGAGCGAGGCCGGTGCGGCCGCCGCCGTCCACGGCGCCCTCCAGAGCGGTTCGCTCGTGACCACGTTCACCGCCAGCCAGGGCCTGCTGCTGATGATCCCCACCATGTACAAGCTCGCCGGCGAACTGACGCCCACCTGCTTCCACGTCTCGGCCCGCTCGCTCGCCTGCCAGGCCCTCAGCATCTTCGGCGACCACAGCGACGTGATGGCCGTCCGCCAGACCGGCTTCGCCCTGCTCGCCAGCGGCACCATCCAGGAAGCCATGGACATGGCCCTGATCGGCACGGCCGCCACGCTGGACACCCGCATCCCGTTCCTGCACTTCTTCGAAGGCTTCCGCATCAGCCACGAAGTCGGAAAGATCGAGGAACTCACCGACGAGGACATGCGGGCGATGATCGACGAGCAACTCGTCCTGGCCCACCGCCGGCGAGCCATGAGCCCCGACCGACCCAGTCTCCGCGGCACCAGCCAGAACCCCGACGTCTACTTCCAGGGCCGCGAAACCGTCAACCCGTTCTACGTCAAGTGCCCCGACCTCGTGCAAAGGACGATGGACAAGTTCGCCAGGATCACCGGCCGGCAATACCACCTGTTCGATTACGTCGGCTCCCCCGACGCCGAGAGCGTGATCGTCATCATCGGCTGCGGCGCCTCCAGTTGCGAAGAGGCCATCGAGAAGCTCAACGCCCAGGGCCGGAAGCTCGGCCTGCTGAAGGTCAGGTTGTACCGGCCGTGGAAGAGCGAAGCCTTCCTGGCCGCCCTGCCCAAGAGCGTGAAGAAGATCGTCGTCCTGGACCGCACCAAGGAACCCGGCGCCGCGGGCGAGCCGCTGTACCTCGACGTGGTGAACGCCCTGGCCGAGGGCGGCCGCGGCGACATCCCCGTCGTCGGCGGGCGCTACGGCCTGAGCAGCAAGGAGTTCACCCCCGCGATGGCCAAGGCCGTCTACGACAACCTGGCCGCCGCCCAGCCGAAGAACCACTTCACCGTGGGCATCAACGACGACGTGTGCCACACGTCGCTGGCCGTCGACGAGAGCTTCTCCACCGAGCCGGACAACGTCATCCGGGCCATGTTCTTCGGCCTGGGCAGCGACGGCACCGTCGGCGCCAACAAGAACTCCATCAAGATCATCGGCGAGGAGACCCCGAACTTCGCCCAGGGCTACTTCGTCTACGACTCCAAGAAGGCCGGCGCCATCACCGTCAGCCACCTGCGCTTCGGTCCGCAGTACATCCGCTCCAGCTACCTCGTGCGCGAGGCCAACTTCATCGGCATCCACACATGGACGTTCCTGGAACGCTACGACTGCCTCGAGTCGGCCGTGCCGGGCGCCACCGTGCTCATCAACGCCCCGTTCCCCACCGGCGAAGTGTGGGACCGCCTGCCCGTCAGCGTGCAACGCCAGGTCATCAAGAAGAACCTGAAACTCCACGCGATCAACGCCTACGAGGTCGCCAAGGCCACCGGCATGGGCGGACGCATCAACACCATCATGCAGACCTGCTTCTTCTACCTCTCCAGCGTCCTGCCTCAGCAGGCGGCCATCCAGGCCATCAAGGACGCCATCAAGAAGACCTACGGCTCCAAGGGCGACAAGATCATCCAGCTCAACTACAACGCGGTGGACCAGTCCATCGCCAACCTGCACGAGATCAAGGTCCCCGGCGTCGCAGCCGGCACCGTCGAAAAGCCCCCCGTCGTGCCCGACGACGCGCCCCCCTTCGTCAAGAACGTCACGGCGAAGATCATGGCCGGCGAAGGCGAAAGCCTGCCCGTCAGCGCCATGCCGGCCGACGGCGTCTGGCCGGTTGGCACCGCGCAGTATGAGAAGCGGAACATCGCGCTGGAAATCCCGGTGTGGGATTCCGAGGTGTGCATCCAGTGCGCCAAATGCTCGATCGCCTGCCCGCACGCGACGATCCGCGCGAAGGTGTACGACGCGGGCCTGCTCGCCAAGGCGCCCAAGAACTTCAAGAGCGCCGACGCCAAGGGCAAGGAATTCGCCGGCATGAAGTGGACCATCCAGGTCGCTCCCGAAGACTGCACCGGCTGCGGCGCCTGCGTCCACGTCTGCCCCGCCAGGAACAAGAAGGACCCCGCCAGGAAGGCCATCAACATGGCCTTCCAGCCCCCGCTGCGCGAGGCCGAACGCGACAACTTCGCGTTCTTCCTCTCCCTGCCCGACTACGACCGCGGCAAGCTCAACCTGCGGACCATCAAGGGCAGCCAGCTCTGCCGCCCCCTGTTCGAGTACAGCGGCGCCTGCGCCGGCTGCGGCGAAACCCCCTACGTCAAGCTGCTCACGCAGCTCTTCGGCGACCGCGCCCTCATCGGCAACGCCACCGGCTGCTCCAGCATCTACGGCGGCAACCTGCCCACCACGCCGTACACGACCAACGCCGACGGCCGCGGACCGGCCTGGAACAACTCGCTGTTCGAGGACGCCGCCGAGTTCGCTTACGGCTTCCGCCTCACCCTGGATAAACGCCTGGAGTACGCCCGCGAACTGGTGGCCCAACTCAAGGACGCCCTCGGCGGCGAACTGGCCGACGGGATCCTCAATGCCCAGCAGACGGACGAGGCGGGCATCGCGGCGCAGCGCGGGAGGATCAAATCGCTGCAAGGCAAACTGGCCGCCGCCAAGGATCCCCGCGCCGTGCAACTGCTCAGCGTCGCCGACGACCTCGTCGCCAAGAGCGTCTGGGGCATGGGCGGCGACGGCTGGGCCTACGACATCGGCTACGGCGGGCTCGACCACGTCATGGCCAGCGGTCGGAACATGAACATCCTCGTCATGGACACACAGGTCTACTCCAACACCGGCGGGCAGTGCTCCAAGGCCACGCCCCGCGGCGCTGTCGCCCGGTTCGCCGCCGCCGGCAAGGGCGGCATCAAGAAGGACCTCGGCCTGATGATGATGCCCTACGGCAACGTCTACGTCGCCCAGGTCGCCATGGGCGCCTCCGACGCCCAGACCGTCAAGGCCTTCCTCGAAGCCGAGAGCTACCCGGGCCCCAGCATCGTCATCGCCTACTCGCACTGCCTCGCGCAGGGCATCAACATGACCGCCGGCTTCGACCAGCAGAAGGCGGCCGTCGACAGCGGCGCGTGGATCCTGTACCGCTACGACCCTCGCCTGGCGGCCGAGGGCAAGAACCCGCTCCAGCTCGACTCCAAGCCCCCGAGCGTGCCCATCGACCAGTACATGTACGCCGAGAACCGCTTCAAGATGCTGACCAAGTCGGACCCGGCACGAGCCGCCGAACTCGTCAAGGCCGCCCAGAACGACGTGAGGTGGCGATACAACCTCTACAAGCACCTGGCCGCGATGGACTACAGCCTGCCTGTCGCGAGCAACGGCACGCCCGCCGATCCCCTGCCCGAAGGCGCGTGACGATCCGACCCCCTTGCGGGGGCCGCGAATGGGGCCTGTTCACCCCATTGAAGCGATAAGCCCTCCCAGCGGCCCCGCCTTCGGGCGGGGCCGCTTGCGTTTCCGCCCGGGAAGCACCCCGGCGGGCCGGCGGGACATGTTATACTCCGAGGAATGAACCGTCTTGCACAGGTCTACTGGACGGCCAAGGGTGTCAACTGGCGCAATGTTCCCCGAAGATTGCTCCAGGCTTGGCGACTGCGCAGCGGCAGCCTTCGGCGCCGGCTCGACCCGGCCCGGTTCTCCGATGAACAGTTCGCCGCCGAGTGTGAGGCCCTTCCCCCCGGCCAGCCGACCTTGTGGACCCAACGCGCCAAGCGCTTCCCGCGGCTTCCCGCAGCCGCGGACCTGGCAGCCGTGGCCGACGATGCCACGTGGCGGGAGCGCGTGATCGCGGTGGCCGAGAAGGCCCTCTCCGGCGACTACCCGATGTTCAGCCACTGGTGCGGGCGCCTCGGCTGGCCCCCGGACTTCAACCTGGACCCCGTCCATGTCCTCCGCTGGCCGGTGGGCGAGCACTGGCTGAGGACGGCGCGCTCCGTCGGCCCGGACCGCGACATCAAGCTGGTGTGGGAAGCATCGCGGTTCACGCTGGCCTACTACTTCGCCAGGGCGTACGCCCGCGCCGGCGACGAACGCTTCGCCGAAGCGTTCTGGCGGATGTTCGAGGCGTGGATCGAGCAGAACCCGCCCATGCTCAGCGTGGCCTGGGGATGCGGCCAGGAGATGACGTTCCGCCTCATGGCCATGTTGACCGCGGCAGTTGCCACTTTGCCCAGCCCCGCCGCCACGCCGCGGCGGCTGCACGCCCTCAGCCGCCTGGCGTGGCAGACCGGACGAAGCATTGAGCTCAACATCAACCAGGCCCGGATGCAGGGCAACAACCATGCCGTGAGCGAGGCTGTGGGGCTGTGGACCATCGGCGTCCTGTTCCCCGAGTTCGCCCGCTCCAATCGATGGAAGGACAAGGGCAGGCGAGCACTGGCCGCCGAGATCGCCTGGCAGGTCTACCCGGACGGGTCGTACGTCCAGCACAGTCTGAACTACCACCGCGTGATGATGGACGACCTGCTCTGGGCGACGGCCCTGGCCCGCGCAAGCGGAACCCCGCTGCCGCCCGTTGTCCTCGACCGGCTGGAGCGTGCGGCCCGGTGGCTGGCCGAGATGATCGACCCGGTCAGCGGCAGAGTCCCCAACTACGGCCCCAACGATGGAGCCAACGTGCTGCCCCTGAGCTGCCAAGGCTACTTGGACCATCGACCGACCGCCCAGGCGGCGTGGCAGATGCTGTACGGCCGACGGCTGTTCGATCCGGGGCCGTGGGACGAGAAGGCGCTGTGGCTGACGGGCAGGCAGTCGCTGGGCGCCGCCGTCGAGCGGCCGAAGCGATCGGCCACCTTCGCGGCCCCCGATGGCGGGTACTACATCCTGCGGGGCGGCCAGTCGTGGGCCATGGTCCGCTGCCACAGCTACCGCCACCGCCCCAACCATGCCGACATGCTCCACGTGGACCTGTGGTACAAGGGGATCAACATCCTGCGCGACGCCGGCAGCTACAGCTACTGCTGCGAAGAGCCCTGGAACCACTACTTCCATTCCACGGCCGCTCACAATACGGTGGAGATCGATGGCCGGGACCAGATGACCAAGGGGCCAAGGTTCCTCTGGTTCCGTTGGACGAAGTCGCGCATGCTTCGGTTTGCGCGGACGGCAGATGGGGCCGTCTTCGAGGGCGAACATCACGGCTACCGCTCAGTGGGGGTGACGCATCGGCGGACCGTCAGCGTGAACGGCAACGCGTGGGAGATCGCCGATTGCCTGAACGGACAAGGAACCCACACGGCAAACCTTCTTTATCGGTTGTGCCAGGCAGACTGGCGACTGGTCGGCGATGTACTGGAGGGAGAGATTGGTGGCAAGAAAATCGAGTTGAGATTCTCCGCCCCGCATGGATTCTCAATCACACTCTTGGACGCGACAAACGATTGCCATGATGGGACCGAATCGTGTTTCTACGGAAGCAAGAGCCATAGTCCGGCTGTGGTTCTTCGCGGACGGTTTCACTTGCCGGTGAAGGTTGCCTGCCAGTTGGCGGACGCGGCCGATTCGCCGACTGCGGTGAGTACAGCGGAGACACCCGCCTACCCCCGCACCTGGGGCATCCCCGGCTTGCCACTTGCGCCCACGGACCTGCCGCCGCTGAATGCCTGCGAGAGACTGCTCCATTCGCGTCTGCCCGCGTACGTCCGCCCGGAGTGGGTGCTGCTAAACGTATATGCCTCCAATCCATCGACGGTATCGGCGGTTGCGGCGAAGCCTGGGCTGTCTGTGCGGGCCGTGCGGCACCCGAAGGAGATGCAGCCC
>CAYWTX010000636.1:0-18133 GCA_964461295.1 uncultured Planctomycetaceae bacterium
TCGTGTATCCATAGGTTCTCAGATCTGCGATCCCGCGATCGGCCGCAGGATCAGGTTCGTGATATTCGACACCGTGTCCTTGTAGATCGGGTCGTTCTTCATCTTGTTCCAGTCGCCGTGGGCGAGGAAATCGGCCCATGCCTTCTCCCTGGCCTTGTCGTCCTCGAAGCAGAGCATGTAGGTGAGGTTGGGCAGCCTGGGCCCGGCCAGCGACTGGCCGAAGAACACGATCCCCAGCCCGGTCTTGCGGAACAGAGCGAGCTCGCCGCCCTGGTTGAACATCTCGATCTTCTTCGTGGCGCGGTCCTCGCTGTGGCTTTCGTAGATGCGAAGCTGGGCGACGCGCGTCTCGGCCTTTGTCGGGGCCGTCGCCTGCGGATGCCCTTCGAACGCCAGCATCAGCGTCGTCTCGCAGCGCAGCAGCGCCGGGTCTGCCTTGGGCGCCTGGATGACCGCCTGCCCGGCCTTCTGGTACTCCGCGTCGGCGGCCAGGCGGGCGGGCAGGGCCAGTGCCGTCTCGGCCGACTTGTGCGCCAGCACGACGTACAGGTTTGGGCTGTCTTCCTTGAGCTTGTTGTCAGCCGCGAGCATCTTGAACGCGCCGACGAGGCCCACTCCGGCGCGGTTGAGCGCCGGGATGGCCGTCTCGGCCAGGAACGCCTCGTACGCCTTGCGTTTCTCGATGGACTTGAACGTGTACAGGCGCAGCTCGATGACTTGCCGCGCGGGCGGCCCGCCCGCCGCAGCCGCGGCGCCCTCGGCCGCACGGGCCGTTTCCGCCGCCAACCCCACGGCCGAAGCCGCCGCCGCCGTTAGAAAGTCCCGTCGTGACGCTGTCATGGACATCTTCCTTTCGTTGTGAGGATCGCGTTGGGTAGTTGAACCTCTCATCTTCCGCTTGCGGTTCGCGCAAATCTCCAAATCGCACGCGCCGCCCGCTCGCCCCGGGCCGAACCGAATCTTACCTTCCCTATGCCCAGCCGTGCTGTCGCACGGTCGAAGTGTCTTCGCCTCCGGACGGGCCCGCGGTGGTCGTTCTGTGCCCGGAGGCGGCGTCGAGGCCGCGGTCCGCGCGGACGGCGTACAAGCGGCTTTGCCTCAGGAGGCGAACTGTGCCGAGCCATGAGAAGAAGGGGAACATGCCGAACGAGCGGACGCTCAAAATGGCGCATGTGCTGCTGATGTCGGGCGATCCACAGGTCGCCTTGGTCCGCGGTGCGCAGCTTTCACTGGCCGGATGGCAGGTCATCTCGGCCGCCGAATCCATCGATGCCCTGGCAGCCGTCAGAAGCCGGCACGTGGACCTGGCGGTTCTGCATCTTCCCGCCGCCGACCTGGCCGCAATGGACCTTCCGGCCGTGCTGAGGGAAGTCTCGCCCGCGCCGTACCTGCCTGTGATCGTCCTGGCCCAGAGCCCCGCCGAACGCGACCGCTGCCGGTACCTCGATTGTGGGGCCGACGACATCCTGTGCATGGGCGCCTCGGGGGAGGAGATGGCCGCGAGGATTCGCGCGCTGCTGCGGGTGAAGGAGCTGCACGACCAGTTGGCGTCGTCGCGGCTGGCGCTGGAGGAATCGTTGCGGCGCGAGCGGAAGCTGATGGTGAAGCTGCGCCAGGAGAACACGGAGCTTCAGGTCATCGCGGCGACCGACCCGCTGACGCACGTGCAGAACCAGCGTAACTTCCACGACATCCTGGCCCACGAGTTCCGCGGCGCCCGGCGGTACAACCAGCCGCTGAGCCTGCTGGCGCTGGACGTGGACCACTTCAAAGTCGTCAACGACACGTACGGGCATCCCTGCGGCGACTACGTGCTGAAGGAATTCGCGGTCATCCTGAAGCAGTCGGTGCGCGAGTCGGACGTGGTGGCTCGCACCGGCGGCGAGGAGTTCAGCGTCCTGCTGCCCAAGGCGGGGCGCGCCCAGGCCGCGCAGTTCGCCGAACGCATTCGGCGGCAAGTCGCCCGGCGCGAGTTCGCTGTCTACGGGCAAGCGATTCACATCACGACGTCCATCGGCTCGGCCACGTATCCCGCCGACGCGGAAGTGACCGAGCCTGGAATGCTGGCGTACCTGGCCGACCAGGCCCTGCTCCACGCCAAGGAGAACGGGCGCGACCGCGTCGCCGCCGTGCACCAGTTTGACGCGGCCGCGCGCGTCCGCTTGCGGCGGCAGTACCTGGCCGCCAGGAACCCCAACGAGGAGGAACCGACATGTCGGACTGCTGTGGAAGTCGAAGCAGAAGATCGCGGTTGATCGAGGCGGCGTTCCTGGCTGATGGCGAGGCATGCGGCGCGGGCGAGGCGTCGCGGCCGCGGGTGCTGTCCATCGGCCAGGCAGCGCCTGCGGCGGCAAGCGGTCGCTGGCGCGGCGGCACGCCGCATGCGCAGTGGCGCCGCCTGTGCGTGGCGTGTGAATCGCCGATGCCGGCCGAGCACGTCCCGGTGCGCCTGGCCGGCGGGGGATGAGCAAGTTTGCCGCGCGGTACGCCATTGAGGTCATGCACCCCTCTTGCCGCACCCGGCGTGCTCGTCGTGGGCAAAGCCATCCAGCGGGCAGCCGGGGCAGCGGGCCGTCGGGCGGCAGTGGTGCTTCCCCACGGTCACCAGCAGGGCGTGGTACTCGTTGTACAGGGCCGTGCGGCGGGGGAGGTTGGCCTCCAGCAGCGACTTGATCCCGTCGTACGTCGCTCGCGGCTCGATCAGCCCGTGCCGCACCAGCACCCTCCGCGTGTACGCGTCCACCACGAAGCTCCTCTTGCCGGCCGCGTAGAGCAGGATGCTGTCGGCCGTCTCGGGCCCGATGCCGTTGATGGCGAGCAGCCGCTGCCGCAATTCCGGCAACGGTTGACCGAGGAACCGTTCCAGCGCCGAAGGCGCCCCGCCACCGGGCCGCGCAGTCGGCGATCGAGAATCGCCAATCGTCAACTTCTCGATGAAGGCTTTCACCCGCCGGGCCTTTACGTTGTAGTACCCGGCCGGGCGGATAAGGCCGGCCAGGTGCTCGACGGGCACTTCGCGGAGCGCCTGGAGGCTCATCACGCCTCCGGCGATTAGGTTGCAGAGGGCCTTCTCGACGTTTCGCCAGTTGGTGTTCTGTGTGAGGATGGCCCCGACGCAGACTTCCAGCTTGCGGTCGCGCGGCGCGAGGTCGGGGCAGCTCGGCCACCAGTGCTGCGGCCCGAAACGCGCCCGCATCGCCTCGTAGAGCGCCAGGAGCGTTTCGCGGGTGTTCGCCATGGAGGCGATTGTACGGCAGGGGGGGGAGCCGGGAAACCGGCAGGCATGGTTCAGGAAGTGCCGCTTCCTGGCGGCACAACTCTCCAGAGCTATGGATCCCGGCAGCTGCAACTCGGAGAGTTGCGGCCCCCGACCTGAACCAGGCCCAAGCCCGCCGACTGCGTCGGTGGGTTTCTCGCTTCTGCGTCGGATGGATTCCTTCGGCGGGTGGAACGTTCGCCAACGCGCCCCTATACTGCGCAGCGGAAGGAGTGTCAGATGGCAAAACGGATCGTGATCGTGGGCGGCGTGGCGGCGGGGGCGACGGCGGCAGCCAAGGCGCGCCGCATGAGCGAGGATGTCGAGATCGTCCTGCTGGAGGCGGGACCGCACGTCAGTTTCGCCAATTGCGGCCTGCCCTACTACGTTGGCGGCGAGATCGTCGACCGCGACGACCTCTTCGTGGCCGACGAAGTCCTGCTCCGCAAACGCTTCGGCATCGACGTCCGCACGAATGCCAATGTCACGGCCGTGGACCGCGCCGGCAGGGCCGTTGCCGTGCGGTACGCGGACGGCGGCACGGCCCCCCTCGGCTACGATCGGCTGATCCTCGCCACCGGCGCCGAGGCGATCCGTCCGCCCATTGTGGGGATGGACCGGCCGGACGTGTTCTTCCTGCGCACGGTGCCCGACGCCGACGCGATCGTGGCGTTCATGGCGGTCCTGGGCGAGCCGGCGAGCGGCCGGCCTCACCAAGCGTTGATCATCGGCGGCGGGTACATCGGCGTGGAGGCGGCTGAGCAGTTTGGCCATCGGCAGATGGACGTGACGATCGTGGAGATGCTGCCGCAGCTCCTGCCGACGCTGGACGCGGAGATGGCGGCGATCGTGACGTCGGCGATGCGGGCGGAGGGGCGCCAGGTCGTGCTTGGCGACGCGGTGGCGAGCATGGCCGACCGGCATGGCGCGGGCGTGGCCATCACGCGGGCCGGCCGCGAGATCCCCTTCTCGCTGTGCGTGGTGGCCACGGGTGTGCGGCCGAACGTGAAGCTTGCGGCGGAGGCGGGGATCGAACTGGGGCCGACGGGGGCGATCCGCGTGGACCGTCTGCAGCGAACGAGCGACCCATGGGTGTATGCGGCGGGGGACAACAGCGAGACAGTCCACCACGTGCTGAAGCGGGAGGTGAGCGTCCCGCTGGCCGCTCCGGCCAACAAAGCCGGGCGCGTCGCCGGGACGAACGCGGCGTTGGACCTGGCCGGTGCGGCGGACGACGACCCGCTTCGACTGCGGATGCCGGACGTGCTGGGCACGTCGATCGTTCGAGCGGGGTCAGTGGCGGCGGCCGCAACGGGCCTTACCGAGACGCGGGCGAGGGCGGAGGGGCTGGCCGTGGCCGTGACGCACCTGCCGGGGTTGAGCCACGCGGGCTACTATCCTGGAGCGGAGCGGCTGTTCCTGAAGCTGGTGTGGCACGCCGGCAGCGGAAGGCTGCTGGGCGCCCAGGCAGTGGGCGAGAAGGGGGCCGACAAGCGGATCGACGTCATTGCCACGGCCATCGCCGGCGACATGACGGTGGAGGACCTGGAGGGGCTGGATCTGTGCTACAGCCCGCAGTACGGCGCGGCCAAGGACGCGGTGATCCTGGCCGGGCACGTCGCCGCCAACGCCCATCGCGGCGTGTCGCCGGCTGTGACGGCGGAGGAATTGCTGCGGGCGATGGCGGAGGGCGGGGATCTGGTCGTGCTGGACGTTCGGACGGCGAGGGAGTGGCAGGCAGGGCACCTGGACGGCGCCGCGCACATACCGGTGGACGACCTGCGGCAGCGCCTGGCGGAAGTGCCCGCCGATCGCCCGGTGGCCATTCACTGTGGCAGCGGATACCGCAGCTACATCGCCCAGCGAATCCTGATGAACTGCGGCCGGCGCAATGTCCGTAACGTGCTGGGTGGCATGCTGATGATCAGCCAGTCGCGCAGCGTCGGCGAGGGCGGCAGCGGGGGGGCGTGAAGAGTAGGCACATTACCTGACGGAATCGCTGGGCGGAAAGGCGAGAAGTTGTCAGGTCCGGGGGGAGATTTTTTTTCGTGGTTTTTGTGGTTTGCGTCCTCCGAAATCATTCACGAACATCCAAATTATCACTTAACTCTCTGTAGTTCACAAGGTTAATCATCTGAGCGCCGGGCGGGCGAATCGGGCTGGAAGACCGCGAAGCAAGGTACGACTCACGTGGTTTCGCTTGACTTGAGTATAGGGGAACGACAATACTATAGTTGAGCCGCTGCTCCCCCTCAGTGGCTCAATTTTGGCAGGTCTGGTCCCCCCCCGCCAGGCCTGCCTTCTTTATGCGCTCGCCCGGCTGAATCGCGGCCAGGAGGACCACGCCTATGCGTCGCTATTGCACGTGGACCTCGGCCACCGACCACGGCTGCTGGCCGATCCCTTCCGCCCGCAGGCGCACGAAGCGTGCCAGGGTCGGCGTCATCAAGGAGAACAACGTGACCCGCCTTGTGCCGCGCGCCACGTACTGCGGCGTGAACGTCCGCCCATCCACGCTTGCCAACACCGTCACCCGTTGGGCGTGCCCGAATTCGTTCTTCCCGTGATCCAGGACGATCATGTTGAACAGGCACGGACGGCCCAGGTCGATGATCAGCTCCGCCTGGACGGCGCCCTGGGGCGAAACGGCCATGCTGCCCAGATCGCCGTCGATGGCGTAGGCCGGATCGCGCACCGAGCCGCTTGCCCGCCACTCCGAACGCGGACTGACGCGCTGGATGACCTGGGTTCGCGACTCCACGTACAGCGGCGCCGGGTCGCAGCCGGCCATCGCCGACGTCGCCAGGGCCAAACCAATCGCCAGCAACTTCCGCATCGCCATGGTCTCAGATACTCTCGCCGTACAACAGGGCTCGCGTGAACTTGGACACGATCCGTTCGTTCACGAACAACAGCGGCAACAGCATGTGCAGGGACGTGTTCGGCGGGCGAAGCGAATCTGCCAGCGTCTGCCGCCAGGACGTCTTGAACTGCATCAGTTCGCCCTGTACGTCCTTGCTGCCCAGGGCATCGGCCGCCACCTTCGCCGCCAGCAACGCCGACCGCACCGACGCAGAGAGCGACTGTCCCGTGATGCTCTCGGCGAACCCGCCGGCCGTCCCGGCCAGCAGGCACCGCTTCGCCACGTGCGTCTCCAACTCCAGCGCCACGCCGGCCGGCGGACGCCATACGGCGCCCTTCGCCTTGCCGACGGCCAGGTCGGCCGGCACCAGCCCGCGCTGCTGGAGGCAGGACACCATCTGCGACAGTTCCACTGCCCGGTTGCCCGACGCCGGCGAGTTGGAGATGACCCGCAGGTGCATGTTCTCGCCGGCCGCAAAGTATACCCCAAGTTCGCTGCGTTCCCGCAACTCAACCACGTGCAGCGTCCCGGCCAGTTTCTTCGCCGCGGCTGGCTTGAGGGGCACGTCCAGCGCCGCCACGACCAGGTTTCCGTCCGGCACGGTACGCAGCGGCATGGCCAGTTCGCTCATCACGTCGTTGGGCCGGCTCTGGGCAATGATCAGCAGAGAGGCCGACACTTGGCAGGTCCCCACCAGTTCCACGTGATCTTCTTCCAGCCGGATCGCCGGGGTGGTGGTGCTGGGGCGGATACGAATGCCCGCCTTCGCGCATGCCGCCCGCAGCACTTTGCCCACCGCCCCGGCCTGGACGAAGTGCCCGACGGCTCCGCGGCTGCGGAAGTCCACCTGCTGGTCGAGTTTCACGCTATGGTAGCTGACGTTGGCGAACGGCGCCGCCTTGCAGTCCCTCGCAAATCCGGGCGGAAGCCCGCCCAGGTCCAGGAAGCCCTTCGGCACCCAATCTGAGAGGGGGCAATCCACGCTGGGCGACGGCGCGTCCACGACCGCCACTTGCAGCCTGTGCCGGGCCAGATAGGCGGCCGCGGCAAGCCCGGCGGGCGTCGCGCCGAGAACCGCCACATCGTACATCAGCGTCATGGAACGATAGAGTAGCCGCGGATGCGCAGCCAAACAAGACGCTTCCCCCAGAAGTCGCCGGGAGGCGTGGCATGGACATCTTGTCCATGTGTCCCCCGGGCGTCCCGCCCGTGCCACGCCAAACCCGCCTTCCGGCGACTTCTGGGGGAAGCGTCAAACAAGCAGGAGTTGGACACTGCATGTTACCGGTATCTCCAACCTGAAGAGCTGACAGCCTGTGAGTTCTTCATCGCCGGTCGTCCCGCCCCGCCTGCGGCGGGCGGATCGCCGGCAGGACTCGGACCGCGACCGGCATCAACCGCTGCGGGGCGACAGCGAGACGATCGCGGAGTGGCGCGTTCGGATGGGCACGCCGGAGGCGAAGGAGATCTGGAGGGATCGGGCATCGACGGCGGAGTGCGTGAACGCGATTGCCCGGAATCGGGGGCTACAGCGGTTCCTGGTGCGTGGATTACGGAAGGTTCGCGCCGTTGTGCTGTGGTTTGCCGTAGCCCACAAGCTGACGCGAGCGGCGGCACTGTGCGCTGAGGCAACCGTCGCGACCGCCGCTACCTGCATGGCCTTGAGCAGACCCACCGGCACCGCGAAGCCGGCGCAGCAGCCTTTGAGCGTGGACCGCACGGTCTGCATGACCACGCTCTCGCCGGCCGGGCTGATTTCCTGATAGGCGTCAATCAATCCCTTGTCCCTCAAGGCGGGGCCCAACTGACGAATCTTGTCGCAGTCGGTATCCACGTCGAACGCCACGTTCTGATCGTCTTCGCTGGCCGCGGAGGCCGTGGTGTGCAGCCCACAGACGCCTGCTTCGATGTCCACTTTCGCTTTCTTTGTTTCTCGCTTCACATGATTATGTTGAACAAGTAGCCCACGATCAGGATGCCGAGGGCCACCACGCCAAAGAAGGTCAGGATCAGCTTGATGGTGAGCACCTTGCGGAGGATGATCGCCTCCGGCAGCGACAGGCCGATGACCGACATCATGAAGGCCAGCACCGTGCCCAGGGCCGCGCCTTTGCCAAGGAGGGCCTGCACCACGGGGATGATCCCGGCCGCGTTGGAGTACATCGGGACGCCCAGCAGCACGGCCACCGGCACGGCCCACCAGGCGTCCTTGCCCATGATCGAGGCCAGGAAGCCCTCGGGCACATAGCCGTGGATGCCCGCGCCCACGGCGATGCCCAGGATCACGAACAGCCACACCCGGCCCACGATGTCCCGCACGGCCTCCAGGCCAAGACGAATGCGCCTGGCCCAGGTGTACTTCTCGTCCTCGGTTGTTGCGTTCACCTGGGTCTTGTACACCCACGGCTCGACCCACTTCTCCAGTTTCAGCCGGCCGATGGTCCATCCGGAGATGATGGCGACAACCAGGCCCGTGCCCATGTAGATGGCCGCGACCTTCCAGCCGAACAGGCCAAACAGCAGCACCAGGGCCACCTCGTTGATCATCGGGGCCGCCACCAGGAACGAAAAGGTCACCCCCAAAGGCACGCCTGCGGTCACGAAGCCGATGAACAGCGGCACGTCTGAGCAGGAGCAGAACGGCGTGACGATGCCCAGTCCGGCCGCTAGAACGTTGCCCACGGATTCCCGCCGGCCGGACAGGATTCGACGCGTGCGTTCGGGCGTGAAGAAGGTGCGGATGATGCCCACGCCGAAGACCACCAGCGTCAGGAGCATCAGCACCTTGGGCGTCTCGAACACGAAGAACTCGACCGCCAAGCTCAGGTGCTTGCCCTGTTCCAGTTGCAGCAGCGAGTAGGTGAACCACTTGGCCACAGGATCCAGGCTGGCGTAGATTCCGTACCACGCGCAAATCGCGAGGATGCCCGGCAGCAGATACCTGCCCAGGCTGGGATTGTTCTTGCAGGGATTGCCGGCTTTCTGGCCGGTCGTCGTGTTGCGGCAGTTGGACTCTTCAGCTTGGCCCATGGTCATTTCGCCACGTAGATCAGGTAAACGCCGCCCGCCAGAACCAGCAGGCCGCAGATCTTCTTGAGGAGGACGGCGCCCTTGGACTTCTCATTCCAGTTCAGGTACTTCTGAACCCAGCCGGCGGAGGTTCCGGCTAAGACGATCACGGAACAATGCCCCACACCATAGACCGCCAGGAGCAGAACGCCGTAAGCCATGCTGGTGGAGGCCAGTTTGAAGGCGACGCCCAGCATGGGGGCCATGTACGCGAAGGTGCAGGGGCCAAGGGCGATGCCGAAGACCAGGCCCAGGATGAACGCCGCCAGCAGGCCTTTGCGTTTCATGCCGACCTGCCCGGGCCCCGACCAGGGCATGGGGATCACGTCCAGCAAGACCAGGCCCACCACGAAGAAGATGGCGGCCACGACGTAGTTGCCGTACCGGCCCACGTCGCCCAACATCCGCCCGGCCGCGGCCGTGATCGCGCCGATAGCCGCGATAGTGGTCAGAATGCCGACGGCGAACAGGCCCGCGATGGCAAATGCACGCCTCGGCGAGACCCGTCCCTGTTGGTCAACAAACCCCACGATCAGCGGGATGCTCGATAGATGACAGGGGCTTAGAATGACGCTCAAAATGCCCCACATGAAGGCCGCCCCGAGCGCGATCGCCGGTGTGCCTTCCACGGCGTGGGACAGGGATGTGAATAGCTGCTCCATCTACTTCGCTCCCATCTTCGTCATCTGCTGCTCGGCCTTCTCTTGTCGCCAGCAGCGCACTCCAGATCAGAACTGTCCTCAGGGCGTCCCTCTTTCACTAGGATGCAGGCCACGCGAACTCCACCGTCACTGGGACGTTGGGATGGAAACTGACCGTGAGGGGGCAGGTCTTGGCCGCATGTTCCACGGCGCGCCGGTCTTCCTCAGGGAGCGGTCGCGGCATCCGCACCCTAATATCGATGCCGGCGATATGCTGCGACGAGCCGCAGGCCATCCGCACGGTCGCGTGGGCGCAGGCGCCGATCAGGTCGATGTTCCGTTTCTGCGCGGACAGGCCCATCTGCATGCTCAGGAGCGTACACCCTCCCAGCCCCGCAGCCACCAGTTCATCCGGCGCGAACTCCGCGCCACAGGTGCCGCCGCACGAGGCGGGGGCGTCCATGATTACCGAGTTATTCCCGTCCGCCTGCTTCGCCGTGCAATGCTGAACGCCGTCGTATACCACATCGATCTGTCTTCTCGATTCCATGACCTTCCTCCTGTCTGTGTTGCCTGACGATCTGGACCAATAGCAAACCTAGTTCATGAGAATCAGTCCGGGCCTACTTCACGCCCATCTCGGCCAGTTTCCGCTCAATCTCTTCCTGCGGATAGAAGCCGACGTGACGGAACGCTTCCTTGCCGTCCTTGTCAAAAAAGACCTGCACTGGGATCGAGTCGATGCCATAGCGAGCGGCCAGAATCTGCTCCTGCACGACAGATACGAACAGGACGTTTGCCTTGCCGTCGTACTTCTTCTTCAGGGCTTCCAGGATGGGGGCGAGCATGTCGCAGGGCTTGCAGCCCTTGGAGCCGAAGTCCACCAGCGAGGGTTTGCCGCTGGCGCGGGCCTTGTCCACCGGGTTGTCCTTCGCCAGCGCCGCCTGTTCCTTGGCCCAAGAGGCAGAGACCTCGATGACGTTCCGCTGCCCAATCGTCCTGACGTGCTGGGCAACCAGTTCCTGCTGCTTCTGCTGCCGCAGGTACGCGGCGATCTGGGGCTTGACCTTGTCCAGTTCCGCGCCGCCCACGGCATCCTTGTTGCTCTTGTAGAACTCGGCGATCTCGCCGTCGCCGACCTTCACCTTCTCGGCCAGCTTGCCGAGGTAACTCTGAATGAGGGCGCGCTCGTCGGTGTTCGCAGCCGCTTTTCCCGCATCGGCCTTGGCTTCCTTCAATAGCAGGGCCTTCGTAGCCATCTGCTCCAGGAGGAAGAAGGCGTTCTTCTTGAGCTGGTCCTGGGTCTCCTTCGGTGCCTTGGCGAATTCGTCGGCGACTTCCTTCTCCGTAATGGTCAGATCGCCCGCCCTCAGCACCGTGCCCTTGGGCAGGTCGGCCAGTCGGGCAAGAGTCAGCCCGCTCGAAGCCAAGCCGGGATAGGTATCGTTGATGGCGGCCGGTTGCGAGGCGGCTGGAGGCCCAGATGCCGTCTCGGGCCTGTCCGCAGCCTGCGCGGATAGAACATTCAGGGCCAAGACCGTCACCATGATGCTGAACACTCTCATTGTTTTGCTCACTCTCTTCTCGTGTTGGTCCATTGATTCTTACTTGGGGGCGCACTGGCCGATCTTGCATGCCTTCTGGATCTGCTGCGGCGTGAGCTTCATCTTGTCGGCCAGGGCCTGGTGGATGGTGATGAGCCTGCCGGTCTCCAGCGGGTTCTGTTCGACCCATTTCTTCAGGTTGTCGGCGCTGACGAAGAAGCCTTGGTGGAAGCAGCCGGCCGAGGCGAACTTGCCGTCGGCCCCCATGCGCAGGCCGAACCACGCGACAGCCGTGGCCGGTTGAACTGAGGCGATGCTGCCGTTGGCGGTCTTGACGACGATCTCTTCGCCGGTCAGCCGGTCTCGCTCGTGAACCTCGATGTCCTTGCCTGTCCTGGCCGCCACGCCCAAGGCGCAGTGCGAACAGCAACCCAAGGTGCGCAGCCCGTCGCAGGTGACCTTGGAGGAATCCTCCGGGTAGCACGCGCGGTCGCAGAAGCCGCAGCGATGCGTCAGTTCCTTCTCCTGCAAGGCCGCCCAGGCGATCACGCTGCCGCCCGACGCCTTCAATTCCTTGTCCGCGGCGTCTCTGTCCGTGAACGCCCGTACCGTTGGTCGGGCAGTCTTGTCGTCCAGCCCATACAGGTAGACCGCCTCCGTCCCGGCCACCGGCTTGCCCGTGGTCCAGTCCGTCACAGATACCTTCTTCTCAAACCCGGCCTTATCCTCGGTGAGGCATGAATACATGATGAAGTAGCAGTGCGGGCTGCACAGCCGCACGTCGCCTTTGTCGCTCTTGACGACCACCAACGTCTTGGCGTCGATGTCCCTATCGCACATGTAGCAGATGGCGTCCTTGGCCCGCGTGTCGGCCTTGGCCGGTTCCAGCCGTTCAAACGCCGGGGCACTGGCTGGTTGCGAAGCCGCCACCAGAGCGGCCGCGAAGCTCACGCCCAGTTCCTGCCACTTGGCCA
Organism: uncultured Planctomycetaceae bacterium; assembly: GCA_964461295.1. GTDB lineage: Bacteria > Planctomycetota > Phycisphaerae > SM23-33 > SM23-33 > CAYWTX01. The sequence continues at coordinate 12,348 of CAYWTX010000636.1, forward strand.
GGATGTCCTGCTTGGAGATAAAGCCCTCGTGCCTCCAGAGTTCCTTGCCGTTGGCGCCGATGAACACCTGCGTGGGAATCAGCTTGATGCCGAATGGCTTGGCCGCGTCGGGATTCGCGTTCACGTCGATGAACTCCACCTGCATCCGCCCGGCGTATTCTTTGCCCAGTTCGTCGAGGACCGGGGCCATCATCTTGCAGGGAATGCATGTGGTGGAACCCAGATCAACCAGACGCGGCAGGCTCGCGACCTTCTGCGTGTCCGTCGCCGCCGGCCCGGCGGCAGAGCCGTTCTTCATCACGATGACGGCCACCACCGCAACGGCCAGCACAACGACGATGGCGATCTTTCCTACCTTGCCCATTGTTGATACGCCTTTCTTCTTCCAGATCCAGCGGGCCAGTATCCACAGGCCCGCGACCACACCCACAATCAGCCAGGTGGAGACGGTGTTCAAGCCGCTACCGCCGCCGCTACCGCCGCTACAGGGACATTGACCAAGCATCACTTGCAGCACGTTCAACTCCTACTCGCCTCAGGGCGAGACAGCGCTTCGGGGCTCCCGCTGCCCGGCCGGCGCGCTCAGGTCAACGCCCAGCCTCCTCCAATTGCCAAGCATGTCCTCCTTGGAGGCATATCCAACGTGCCGGTACAACTCTTTCCCGGACGCGGCGATGTAGATCTGGGTGGCGCAGAAGGGCGCGTTGTACTGCGTCTTCACGCCGGGATTCCATAGCGTGTCGATGACCTCGACCTCAAGCCGCCCGGCATATTCCGTCTTCAGTTGTGTCAGGTCCGGTGCCATCAGCGCGCAGGGGATGCAGGCAGGCGTGCCAAGATCCACAAGCCGTGGCGTGGCCGAAGGCGAGTACATGGCGTTCGGCGTTCCCATCTCCATTTGCTGACAGCCCGCGCTCGCGAGCAACGCCAAACCCGCCACGACGATCAGTCCGCTTCCACAGGTGTTCCGAAACAGTGACCTCTCCATCTTAAGATTCCTTTCCATCTGTGCTGCATTCTGCAACGATGAGCCTTGGCGGCCACGAGCCTATCCAAGCAATGCCTTGATCGCTTCCATGTCAGGCACCTTGCCGACCACCTTGACCACGCCGTCCACGGCCAGCGCCGGGGTCGTCATCACGCCGAACTTCATGATCTCGCTTAGGTCCGAGACCTTCTCCAGCGTGTATTCGATGCCTAGCGCCTTGGCGGCGGCCTCGACGTTCTCGGCCAGCTTCTTGCACTTGGGGCAGCCGGTGCCCAAGACTTGCAGCTTCTTCATGGTGTGCGCACTCCTATTCCTGGGCCGCGAGCACTTCCCGGGCCTTGGCGACGACCTTGGCCACCTGCTCATCCGTGCAGCGGACGCCCTTGACCTTCTCGATGCCCAGGTCCGTCACCTTCACGTGGGCGAAGTTCGTGACGCCGGCCCGCTCGAAGACCTTCTTGGCGCAGTCCATCGGGCAGCCGTCGATCACCAGGTTCACGTCGGCGTCCTTGGCCGTCTGGACCATGCCCGGGATGCCTGCGCCCAGCCCGGCCAGGCAGAACATTGATCCGCAGCCGCTGAACATCATCACGCGGGCGGCCTTGTCGGCGATCTCCGCGACGTTGGCCCCGCCCGAGCAGGCATAGAGCAGAACGGTCTTCTTCTTGTCGCTTCCGCAGCAGGTTGCGTTTGACGCCTGCGCCTTGTTGGTTCCGCAGCAGTCGGCCATTTTTCGTCCTTTCAAGAAGTTCCTGTTCATCAGTCGTCGTTTATATGAGTGCGTTACCGCGCACTCACATACTATTCAAAAAAGAAGAGCCTCTTCAGAGGCTCCTAAGCACCTGGCTGGCCTCCTTGGCATTCTCTCGAAGCACGCCTTCCACGCACTTCATGAAGTTCAGGAGGCACGGGCACCGCAGCGCGTACATCATCTTCAGGCCGTCTTTGCGCTGACTGATGATGCCCGCCTTAAGCAGTACGCCCAGGTGCCGGGAGACGTTGGACCGCTTGGCCCCGACGTACACGGCGATGTCGCAGACGCACTGCTCGCCGTCCTTGAGGAAGTCGATAACGGCCAGCCGGATGGGATGGCCCGCCGCCGCGATCACGTCGGCCTTGAGCTTGTAGAGTTTCTGTGTTTCTCGGTCCATCATGCACCTCGTTTGTAACACTATAACACGTTTCGGTAACGCACTTCAAGAGATCATCGCAGTTATTCTTTCGGTCGCATCGGGCCTGGGGGGGCGGCTCGACCAAGCCAAGACTGCCAAGACGCCTGTGCTGACTGCCGGGCGTGTCCGACGATTTCGGATCTTCCGCAGCAAGACAATCTTGAAGAAACCCCCGAGGCGGGCCAAGGTGCGCTTGACCGGGTTGAACTGGCGTATTGACTCTTGAGCCGGTCATACGCCACGCGGAACAGGCTGCTGGGGAACAAGTCCGCCTGATACCGGTACTCCGCAAACGCGCCGGGCTTGCGCACCAGCCAGTCGATGACGTGCCGGTAGTTCACCCGGCGCTGGTTGCGTCCTCGCAGGCGGGGCAGTTCTTCCACCTTCTTCTGCCCGTACCATACCTCCAGACACCCGACAGCCACAGAACAGCGGGGAGCCCACAATTGACCCAGCGAAAGATGGCGGGCACAATCGCCGACCCATAGAATGCGGTTAGTCCCCCGTGCGGGACATTCGCGGAAGGAGCGAAGTTACAGATGGCGTCCACCGGCAGTCGCAAAGATGTCGCTTTCACGCTCGACAATCTCCCGGCCGTGCTGGCGTTGGCCGAGAAGGAAATCACCGGCTATCTCACCAGCGCCCGCGACAGCGGGCGCATCGATGAGACGCAGTTCCAGCAGGCGTCGAAGGCGACGTTTCCCACGCTGAAGAAATGGATGGAAAGCCCGGACATCGATCGCATCGCGCCGAATCTCAAGGCCGGCGTGCTGGAGACCATCCGCCAGGGGCGCATCGAGGACCTCGTCAACGCCTACCGCCAGCAGATCCGCTTTGGCACGGGCGGAATTCGCGGCATGATGGCCTTCGACCGCGAGTCCATCGTCCGCATGAAGGAAGAGGGCATCGATGCGCCCATTCTCAAGGGCCCCAACACGCTCAACGACGTCGTCCTGCTGCTGACCTCGGCGGGCGTGGCCCAGTTCGGCCGACAGCAGAGCCCGCCGCTGGAGACGATCGTGATCGGTTACGACAGCCGTGTGCGAGGGCAGGACCTCGCCCAGTGCGTGGCCGAACTGTTCCTGGCGTACGGCTACCAGGTGTTCTTCTTCGACGAGCCCTGCCCCTACCCCGAGGTGACGTTCGCGATTCCGGACATCAAGGCGGACATGGGGATCCTGATCTCCGCCAGCCACAACGACTACCGCTACAACGGCTACAAGCTGTCGTGCCAGAACGGCTCGCAGTTCGACCCCGAGGAGCGCGACGCGATGTACAACCAGTACATCGCCAAGGCCACGTTCGCCGACATCAAGCGGTTGGCGTTCGCTGACGCGCCGCTGGATAAACTCGTGTTCCTCGGCGGCAAGCAGCCCGTCGCCGGTCGCGACTACCTCGGCCGCGAAAGCACCATCCTCGACGAGCACACGCGCCACGCCAACCAGATGAAGAGCTTCGTGCTCATGGAGAACCTGGCCGAGCGGCAGAAGAGGAGCCCGCTGAAGATCGCATTCTGCGCGTACCACGGGGCCGGGCGCATCGCCGTGCCTCGCCTGCTGAACGAGGTCGGCTTCACCGACATCCGCACCATCCACGCCCGCGGGCTGTTCGAGCTGAACGGGCTGTTCCCGTCGTTCTGCAGCGACCCCGGGCGCGAGCAGCAGCCCGACCCCGGCGATGCCCGCGCGGCCCGCACGGCCGTCGAGGCGTTCAACGAGGAGTATCCCGGCCAGTTCGCCGACGTCGACATCATGATCGGCACCGACCCGGACGCCGACCGTTGCGGTATCGTCGTCAAGGTGCCGCCCGAGCAGCGGCACATCTACGGCGGCCAGGACTATTACCTCCTGCCGGCCGACGACGCATGGGCCCTGCTGTTGTGGTATCGCTTCACGCGGCTGATCGAGAAGCATGGGCGCCTCCCCGACGCCGACAAGCAGTTCATCACGCTCTCGCACACCACGTCGGACGCGAACATCCGCTTGGCCCGCAAGTTCGGCCTGGGCGTGATCAAGACGTGGGTGGGGTTCGCCTCGCTGGCGGCGGCGACGCGCGACGCATGGCTGGGCAAGACCGACGTTCTGCTGGGCCTGGTGAACGGCTGCGACGGCAGGAAGTACGCCGAACTGTGCCACCCGTTCGTCTGCGACGTGCAGGGGATGGAGGGGCGCCGCTCGATCAACGCTGCCGCGATGGAGCAGAGCAACGGTTTTTCCATCCTGGGCGGCCCGCCGAAGGACCGCCGCTCGATGGGCGAAGGCGGGCACGTCCGCGACAAGGACGGCACGTTCGCGGCGCTGCTGATGGCCGAGGTGGCCGCGTGGGCGAAGGAGAACGGCACGACGCTGTTCAAGCTCGTGGACGAGAGAATCTACCTCGACCCTCAGATTGGCATGTTCGTGAACCTGTACGAACCGGACCCGCTGGACGGCGAATATCCCGGCATCGAGGGCGACCGGCTGAAGAAGGGCATCCTGCTGCGGGCCTTGGACGCCTACCGCGCGGCGCTGAAGGGCGGGCTGTCGATCGGCGGCGCGACGGTGAAGTCTGCCGTCATTTACCGCACGGGCAAGTACGACCGGCTGTACCCGCCTGAGGGGAACTTTGTGTTCCCGGATGAGGGCGTGCGGTTCTTCTTCGACGACGAGCAGGTGCAGCACGTGCTGTGCCGCCCCAGCGGCACGGGCAACAGCCTGCGCTTCCACGTGCAGCTTCACGGCAGGCCGACGAAGGAGAGCTTGCTGGCTGACAAGCAGGCCCTTCGCCGAAAGGCCAAGCGGATCATGGACGGCATTCGCGAGTTGGTGGGCGCGCCGCGAAACTGATTCCCGCGGAGGCGCGCGCCGCAGAATGCCTTCTGCCGCCGCTGTTGCCAGACCACCAGGCGACTTCATGGAGGCGGTTGTGTCTCGCCGCTCTTGTCCAAGATAATCCTGGAACCGCGTGAGCGGCGGGCGGTTTCTGGGTTTCCTGGAATGGGGTAGGATGGGGGTTGACCCAAGGCCCAAACACCCCACCCAGGAGACGCTTACATGGTATCGGTGGCCAGTCTGTTTGCACAGGTGCTTTCGCTGATCAGCCGTCGTGATTTCGACAGGGCTGTTCGTGTCCGTCAGGCGGAAAAGGCCGCCAAGGGATTCTCGTGTTGGGATCAGTTCGCGGCCATGCTGTTCTGCCAGCTCGGCGGCGCCCATTCGCTGCGCGAGATCTGCGGCGGCCTGGCCACGGCCATGGGCAAGCTACGGCACCTGGGGCTGGCCGAGGCGCCCTCGCGCAGCACGTTGAGCTACGCCAACAGCCATCGACCGTGGGAGTTGTTCGAGGATGTTTTCCACAGCCTGCTCGGCCATCCGCCGGGCCGCTGCCGCAGTACTGATACACGCTCAGGCCATCAATGTGCCCTTCCAGGTCGGCGCTCGTGAATCGGCCGAGGGAGGGGTGGGTGTAACGGTTTCGCATCAGGATGAGGCCGGTCGGCATGTCCGCAATCCTGCCGGCCAGGATCGCATCGGACGGGGCGGGGGTGCTAGGGTCGCCATTGGAGGAGATCGTGCGGCTGCGCCCCCTTGGCAGCGGTTCTAGACCGGTTCGGCCGGGGGAGCGGAAGGCGCAGCGCGGCCTGGGGT
>CAYWTX010000637.1:0-13604 GCA_964461295.1 uncultured Planctomycetaceae bacterium
CGCCGGCGACGAAGGCGAGGATGCCCATGAGGCGGCGGAAGTTGCGGCTGTAGCGCATCTCGTAGAACTGGGCGACGGTCAACGCCCGCGTCTCGCGGTAGCGGTAGATGCAGAACCCGGTGATGCCCAGGATCAGCGCCAGCGGCACGCTGAGCTTGCTCCAGAACAGCACGATGAACCCGGCCACCATCATCAGCTCGAAGTGGCTGACCGTGTTCGTCACGCCCGAGCCGGCCTCGCCCGCGGCGTTGGTCAGAACATATCGCCCCGCGCATCGCCCGGCCGCAATGAAGTCGGCCGCTCCGCGAACGTACCGTCGCGTGCGCAGGGCAAGGGCGAACAGCCCGATCAGGGGGAGTGCGACGAGGACCCAATCTACCCAGTGCATGGAGGACTCCACCAAGCACTCTTATGCGACGTTCTGCTCAACCTGCGTCTCCACGAAGTGCGGCTGACACGATACCCGATTCGGGACCCGAGTCAAACGGGCTGCGGGAAAGAACTCCAACTGGCCAAGGCGAGGGATCAGTGCAGGTCCACTTTGCGCGATGTCCCTGCCTCCTCCCTCCTGCTGCCTGCCCACCGGGCCCGTTGGGCTGCCTCCCTCCCCGTTCGCTCAGGGCGCGTACCCCGTTTCCCACGCCATCGGCCAGGCTCTGCCACCAGGCCAAGCCGCGCCGCGACGAGGCCGAACGGGCCCGCCGCTCGGCCGGCAGCGCCAAGCTCCATACCCACGGGTTCGACCAACTCGTCCGCATCGGTCAGCGGGCAGGTTTCGACCGCGCCGTCGCCTCGTCATCGCGCCCGGGCACGGCGTCCTGCGGGATGTCAAAGCGGTCGATCACCGGGGCCGTCCGCGTCCGCGGCAGGATCGGGGGCTCGACGCCGTCGTTGCGGTACACGCTGGGCGGCACGTCGGGGATGGCGCGAATCTCGTCCTCGCCCCGGTACGGCGCGTTCATGTCCACCCATGCGATCAGCCGCGCCAGCTCCTCCCCGCCGATCCGCACGTTGTTGTGCTTGCCACTCATCGCGATCTCGATCAGCCTGCTCCTGGCCGACAGGTGCGTCATCGGCGGCACCGTGCCGTAGTTGTGCGGTCCGCGCCCGCGGTCCTCGGACTTGATGCACGCGGCCAGGTCCAGCCCGCCGCAGCGCACCCAACTCGTGCTGAGCGGCCCCACCAGCGTCAGGTACGGCTCCTTGAACGCGCCTTGCCCCGGCCGAAGCGTGAGGTCGAGCTTCGCCTGCCCCTTGCCGTTGCCCCCGTTGGGGGCCCCATGGGCCTGGTGACACTTGCCGCAGTGCTTGTCCAGCACCGGTTGGACGAACCGCTCGTACCCGATGGTCGTGCCGGCCCCCCAGGGCGGGGGTGTCAGCACGGCCGACTTGGCGGTCAGGCCCTTGTATCCCATCGCAGAAGGGGTCGCCATGTGCATCTCGTGGCAACCCAGGCAGCCGCGAGACTCGCCCGGCATCGCGCCTGTGAACGACCGCATCGTATGCACGGCCCGGCCTTGCTCGTCCAGGAGTTGGAAGAACAGCGCCTGGCCTGGGGGCACCTCGAACGCGACCGACCCGTCCTCGGCCACCGGCACCGTGCCGAGGATCCGCTTCACGGCGTCGATCTGCACGGCCGAGACGCCCGGCCCATGCGAGCCTGCGGCCTCGCGCGGGCGCCAGGTGGAGTAGGTCTTCTGGTCCTGCTGGACGATGCGGAGGGACTTCACGCTGCCTCGCGGCAACTCGGGCACGCCGTGGTACACGTCCGCGTTGTAGAGCATGCCCGGTCGGACGGGCTTGTGGTCGGCGCCGGTTCCCGGCCACGCGACACGGTCGGGATGCACCGGCGGCGCCATCCGCGGGCGGACCGGCATCGCGTGCAACACGTTGTGCTGCCCACGCCAGATCAGGTCGCGGTTGCCGCGAACGTCCATCAGGTAGAGCGAATCGAACGTGCCCCCGCGCCCGCCGGATCGCGATGCCGATACGAGGAACAGCTCTTCCGACAGCGGGTGCGGGCTGTGATACGCCCGGTAGCTTCCGCTGGCGCGGTAGGTCGCGCACTCCGGCTTCTCCACCGGGCCGGCGCCCACCTCGGCCCAGGCCAGGTCCCACGTCACCCGCGTCAGCCCGTCGGGGTAGTTGATGCCCACGGCCTGGTCAACTATGCCCACCGAGCCGTTGAACCACTGGTGGTGCCCGACGCCGAGGAACATCACGCGCCGACTGCCGGGGATGGCCCGCGGCATGGCCATGTGGTCCGGCCAGGCGCTCTGGCTGCCCCAGAACGTCGCCTCGCCGGTGCCGTCCTGGTTCACCGTCCAAAGCTTCTGGTCGCGCCACAGCGGTTTGTCGCTGTACTCCCATCGCGAGTAGCACATGCGCCCGTCGTTGAGCAGCGTGGGCAACCAATCGCATTCGTTGTTCCGGCTGATGATGTAAATATTTCGGCCGTCGGCGTCGCAGCGGGCGAGGACGTAGGCGTGCGTTTCGGGCATACAGCGGATGTACGTGTTGCCCCGCGTGGTGGAGAAGACGATCTTGCCGCCGGGCAGGTAGATCGGATCCAGGTCGTCGCACAGGCTGTTGGTGAGTTGGCGAACGCCGCTGCCGTCGATGTTGACTTCGTAGAGGTGGAACGACCGCTCGCCGTCCGCCTTCATGCAGAACAGCACCTTGCGGGCGTCGAACGACAGGTCCAGCCGCCAGAACGCCGCCGCCCCCGATTCGGGCGCCAGCTTCCGCACCTCTCCGGCGGGACTCAACCCCTCCAGCACCAGGAGTTGTCCGCCGCCGCGGGCCATGCGGCCGAGGCGGTGCTTGGCCTGGTGGTTCCACTCGCCGCCGGCGGGAAATGGCTGATCGATGAACAGCACGCTCGTGAAATCGACCTCCGGGTGCTTGAGCATGATCTGCCGCTTGACGCGCCGCACGGCCAGGTAGCGATCCTGCGATGCGGCGTCCTCCGGCGCAACCGGCGGCTGGGACCTCGCATCGGTCTTCGGCGCCCGCTCGGCCGGGAACGCGGCCGCGATCGGCTCGGCACCCAGCGCGCGGTCGAACACACATACCTCGTCCAGCAAGCCCTCGAAATGCGACTCACCCCCGCGAGCGCCGACCGTGACGCCCGAGGCCGCCGCCGTCTTGGCGCCGAGTATCTTCATCGACCCGTCCGGCCGGCCGTCCACAACCAGCGACAGCGTGTCGCCGTCCACTACCTGCGCCACGTGATGCCACCGCCCGTCGTTGACCCGCGTCTTGCCGTCCACCACGGCCGCGCCCTGCGCCGTCCACTGGTGCCCCCGGACCACGCCGCGGTAAACCATCAGCAGGAAGTGTCCCACCGACGTGCCGTTCCCAATGACATCCGCCTCGCCACCGGTGGTGCGAACCCACGCGCACAGGGTGTAGTTCCCAGCCGCGACGGCCGCGGGCTTGGCCCCCACGTTGAGGTAGCCGTTTTCGCCAAGTTGGCCGGCGGTCCAGCGGCCGACGATCCCGTCCGGCAGTTTCACCCCCGGCTGCGACGCCGCCGGCTGTGTGCTCGGCTGCGGCGCAGCCGCAAGCGGTGTGGACTTCGTCAGTTGGTCCAGCGCCGCCAACTCTGCCGACAGGTCCGGCGGCTTGGGCAGCTTTGCCAGCTTCTCGGCCATCTCTCGGGCCGCCGTCATTTCCTGGGCGATCAGCGTGCCCAGCGGCTTGCCTTTCGCCTGATACAGCCAGTCTTCCCGCAGCGCAGCATCGTCGCCCGGTTCAGCCGCCGCCAGCGCTGCAACCGCCGCAAGCACAACCGAAGAAAGCGTCGTTCGTATCACGAGACAATCTCCTGATACTACAACCCTCGGTTGCCCTACTCCGGTCTGCCCGGTTCAGTGCGAGACCACCTTGGACAGGCTGAACACCGGCAGCAGCAGCGCCATCGCGATGCCGCCGATCAGCAGGCCCATCAGGATGATCATCGCCGGCTCGATCAGCGCGGTGATGCTCTTCACGGCCACCTTGACGTCCTCCTCGCAGAAGTCCGCCACGCGATCCATCACCTTGGCGAGCTGCCCGCTCTTCTCCCCCGCCGCCACCATCTGCGTGACCGTCTTGGGCACCAACTTGTGCATGGACAACTCCTCCGACAGCCCGGATCCCTCCCGCGCCCGCTGCGCCACCGTGGTCCACACGTTCGCGTAGTACCGGTTCCCGGCCACCTGGGCCGTGATCTCCAGCCCGTCCAGCAGGCTCACGCCGCTGGAGATCATCGTGGACATCGTGCGCAGGCTGCGGGCAAGGTATGCCTTGCGGTACATGCCGCCCAGCACCGGCAGGCGAAGGCGCAGGCCGTCGGCAAACGCCTGGCCGGACTCGGACTTCAGGTAGAGCCGCAGCCCCACGATCAGAGCGATCACCCCGCCGAGCACCAGGTACCAGTAATCGGTGATCCCGTGGCTGAGGCCCAGCAGCATCCGCGTCGGCAGGGGCAGGATGGCCCCCTTGCCGGAGTAGATCTTCTCGAACCGCGGCAGGATGAACACCAGCAGGGCCACCACGACGATCGCGCAGAACGCCAACATGCAGAGGGGGTAGACCATCGCGCCCTTGACGCGCTTGACCGTCTCGCGTTCCTGGCCGAGGTATTCGCTGGCCCGCTGAAGCATCATGCCCATGTGCCCCGACGCCTCCGACGCCCGCATCAGGGCGATGAACAGCCGGCTGAACACGCGGGGATAGCAGGCCAGCGCGTCGGAGAACGTCACGCCGCCCTTCACCTGCTCGGACAGGTCCTGGACGATCGCCTTGAGGTTCGTCCTGTCCGCCTGGTCGCCGATGGAATCCAGCGCCTCCGGCAGCGTCACGCCCGTTTCGACCATCACCGCAAGTTGCGTGGTGAAAAAGATGACCTCGTCTCTCTTCGCCTTCAGCCGGCTGGCGGAGGTCGCCGCGGCCCCCGCCGCGACGGCGGGGGCGTTGCCCGCCGCAAGAGAAAGGATGGTCTTACCCTCTCGACGGAGCATCTGCGAGGCCTGCTGGATGCTGTCGGCGTTCATGCCGCCGCTTTCCATCGCGCCTTGCGCGTTGCGAACCTGGTATGCGAAGCGAGGCATAGAGCGTTTCTCCATTGCCAATTGCCAATTGCCAATTGCCCATTGAAACAGCCATGTCGGAACAGGAAGCGTTACCGCAACATCGCCGCCTTCCGCTCTTCCAATTGGCAATTGGCAATTGGCAATTGGCAATTCCTAGCCTGCCGTCACGCGGAAGATCTCCTCCACCGTCGTCAGCCCGGCCTTCACCTTGTTCATGCCGTCGCGTTGCAGGGTGATCATCCCGCCGTCGACGGCGGCGGCGCGAAGAGCATTGATCCCCGCGTTGGCGGCAATCCTGTCGCGGATCGCGTCGTCGCACATCAGCAGTTCGTAGATGCCGATCCGGCCGGAGAAGCCGCTGTTGCGGCACTTGGCGCACCCGGTGCCCCTGTAGAAGACGTCCACGTCGCCCACCGCCCGTTCCACCGCGCGCTTCACGTTGGCCGGCGGGTCGTACGGCTCCTTGCAGTGCGTGCAGATCTTCCGCACCAGCCGCTGGGCCAGGATCGCCTGCAACGACGCCGCCACCAGGTACGGCTCCACGCCGATGTTCACCAGCCGCGTCACGCCGGTGGGGGCGTCGTTGGTGTGCAGCGTGCTGAACACCAGGTGGCCCGTCAGGGCCGCCTGAACGGCAATGCGCCCGGTCTCGGCGTCGCGAATCTCGCCGACCATGATGATGTCGGGGTCCTGCCGCAGCAACGACCGCAACGCCCCCGCGAACGTGAACCCCGCCTTCTCGTTCACCTGGAACTGGTTCACCCAGGGCAGGTTGAACTCGACGGGATCCTCGACGGTGCAGATGTTCACGTCGTCGGTGTTCAACTCGCGCAGCACCGCGTACAACGTCGTGCTCTTGCCGCTGCCCGTCGGACCCGTCACCAGCACGATCCCGTTGGGCGACTCGATCGCCTTGCGCCAGTTCCGCAGCATCTCGTACTCGAAACCCAGCTTCTCCACGTTCACCAGCACCGTGCGGTTGTCGATGACGCGAATGACCACCTTCTCGCCGAACTGCCCGCAGATCGTCGAGACGCGGAGATCCACCGGCCGCCCGGCCATCAGCACGTGAATCCCGCCGTCCTGCGGCAGGCGGCGCTCGGCGATGTCCAGCGAGGCCATGATCTTGATGCGGCTGGAGACCGAAGGCAGCATCTTGTAGGGCAGGCGCAGTTTCTCGTACAGCCGCCCGTCAACACGGTAGCGGACGCGCAGAGCGTTGTCGTCCGGCTCGACATGGATGTCCGACGCGCCCTCCCGAACCGCGTTGTAGATCAGGTAGTTCACCAGCTTGATGACCGGCGAGCCCTCGGCTGCCAGTTCCAGGTCCGCGATGTCCTCGATCTTCTCCTCGACGATGGCCAGCTCGCCCACGTCGATGTCCTCGATGATCTCATCGATCACGAAGACGTTGGCGGCCGGCAGGTGCGTCTCCAGCGTCGCCTTGATGTCGCGAGCGGTCGAGCAGACAACCTGCACCTCGCAGCCGGTGATGCGGCCGATCTCCTCCAGCAGGAAGACGTTGGCGGGCTCGTTGACGGCCAGGGTGAGCCGATTGCGGACCCTGAACAGGGGCAGGACACAGTGGCGGTCGAGGAACTCCCGCGGCAGAACGTCCATCACCTTGGCGTCGGCGATGCGCGGCGAAACCCTGGCGAACGGCACGCCATAGGCGCTGGCCAGGGCGCCCATCACCGCTTCCTCGGAGCAGAGGTTCAGCTTCTGGAGCACCTCGCCCAGCAGCATGTTGCTGCCGCTCTCGCGCTGGAAGGCCAGCGCCTGGTCGAGTTGTTCCCTGCTCAGGGCGCCCTGCTCGATCAACAACTGCCCCAACTGCATCTTTTGTCCCGCGCTGGCGATCATGCTCCGCCTTTCCTCCCGCTCTCGCTCGTTGGTGTACTCGTTCCCGTGCTCGTCGTCCGCCTCACGGCTCCAGCGCCTTGACGGCCGCCGGAATGTCCTCGAACACCTCCAGCCGCGACTGCAGGCGAGTGATCTCCAGGATCGTCCGCAGGTTCTCGGTCACGTTCACCAGCTTGACCTGCCCCAGCTTCTCGCTCAGGCGGTCCTGCAGGTCCAGCAGGTACTCCAGGCCCACGCTGTCGACGAAACCCACCTCGGCCATGTTGAACACCACGTCGACCGCCTCCCCGGCCTCGACCTGGTGGTCGACCGCCTGCTTCACCGCGCTCAGCGCGTCCTCGATCAGGTCGCCCTTCATGTTCAGGATGGCCGCATGGCCGTAGGTCTCGGTGGTGATGTTCACTTGGGCACCTCGTTCCCCTTGGCCGGCGCCGCCCGTTCCGGCTGACGCAACTCCTCCAGCAGCGATGCCAGATCGATCCGCAGGAATGTGTGGACCAGGTCCGGATCGAACTGCGTCCCCGCGTGCCGCCGCAGCTCCTCCACCGCGGCCGGCAGCGGCAACGCCTTGCGGTACGTGCGGTCCGAAGTCATGGCGTCGAAGCTGTCGGACAGACCGATGATCCTTGCCTCCAGCGTGACCTCCTTGCCCGACAGGCCCTGCGGGTAGCCGCGCCCGTCCGGCCGCTCGTGGTGGCCCAGGATCGCCGCGATGACGTCGTCAAGCTGGCGGATCCCGCCCAGAATCCTCGCGCCCAGGCCGGGGTGCTTCTTGACGTCCTCGTACTCCGCGTCCGTCAGCCGACCGGGCTTGCACAGCGTTGCCTCCGCCACGCCGATCTTCCCGATGTCGTGCAGCAGCCCGGCCAGGTACACCCGCTCCACCCGTTCGGCAGGCAGCTTGTGCTCCTGCGCCAGCCGGCGGCTCAGCACCGCCACGCGGTGCGAATGCCCGCACGTGTACGGGTCCTTGGCGTCGATCGTCGCCGTCAGGGCGTGCAACACGCCCATCAGCAGGTTCTGCAGGTCCGCGTACAGCACGCTGTTGGACAAGAACACCGCCGACTGGCTTCCGATGGAACTCATCAGCTTCAGGTCGACGCTGTTGAAATCGCCCACCTTGTTGAAAACCAGCAGCACGCCCAGCAACTGCTCGCTCGCCATCGGCACGGCAACGAGGTTCCGCACCGCCCTGGTCAGGTCCGGCCGCGTCCGCCACACGAACTGGTTCTCCAGTACGGGGCGGTGCGTCTTGGCCAGCAGCGGCGTGATCTGCGTCGCCGCCAACTCCTTGATCTGCTCTACCGACAGGGCGACCTCGCCCGACACCACCACCAGATCCTTCGGCGCCAGCGGCGGATGGGCGTACATGACGGCCACCGCGGCCGAGATGTTCATCACTTCCCGCAGGTCGCGGCAGACGCCCAGCAGGAAGTCCTCCGGCTGGCGCGTCACCTTCATCGCGCCGCTGATCTGATAGAGGATGCTCAATTCCTCGTAAGTGGAGGTCAGGTTGGTCGAAAGCGTCTCCAACTCGCTGTGGGCCGTCTGCAGGGCCTGCTCGCTCTCCAGGGCCCAGCGCAGCAGCCCCAACAGGCCCCCCGCCTCGTCCGCTCGCCGCTTGCACGACCGCTCGACCGCGCCGCAGAGCACCGGCTGGTCCAGTTCCAGCCTGTCGCACAGCCGCGCGAGGAACTCCTGGTCGAGCACTTGTTCGGTGGGGTAGCACGCCACGGCGGCGCCGACCAGCCGGCGCCGGCGATGGGCCGGCACGGCCAGCACCGCGCACCCGCAGGACGTGATGCCGTGCCCCGGCTCGCCGCTTTCCAGCGACCGCTGCACGATCTCGCCCACCTGCTGCAAACAGGGGCCCAGGGAGCCATGAACCAGTTCGCAGTACTCGCACGACGGCGAGAACGCGCCCTGCTGCCTCCCCTGCTCGTCCCAGGCCGAGAAGCTCAGCCCCAGGTCCTTCACTCGCTCCTGCACGCGATGGAAGACCCGGGCCATGCCCGCCACTGACGCCGCCCTGTTGGCCGCAACCAGGTCCATTTCGCTACTCCACCGCCGCTGTCGTCTCCACCGCCGCCAGCAACTCATTCACCCGCTGGAGAACCTCCCGCGGACTGAACGGCTTGGCCAGCACCGCCGCGATGCCCGCCTCCACCTGGTCGTCCGGCTCCATGTCAAATCCGCGGGCCGTCAACATGATCGCGGGTATGTGCCGCGTCTCCTCGCGAGCCCGCAATTGCTTGCATACCTCCAGGCCCGTCAGGAACGGCATCTGGAAGTCCGTGATCAGCAGGTCCGGCTTCTCCGCGACGCACAGCTCCAACGCTTCCTCGCCATCCACGGCCGTGATCACCTCGAAACCCGCGTTGCGGAGCTTCATGGACACCACGTGCAGGATGTGCGCTTCGTCGTCGGCCACCAGGATCTTCTTCATGGCCCGGTCTCCTCGCCGCAATCGCGCCGCTATCGCAGCACCGGCAGCTCGATGCGGAACGTGCTGCCCTTGCCTACCTCGCTCTCCACCGTCAGCTTGCCGTCGTGAACCGTCTCCACGATGTGCTTGGCCAGCGTCAGCCCCAGGCCCGTGCCCTTGGCCATCTTCTCGTTGGCTTTCACCCGATAGAACTTGTCGAAAATGTGCGGAATCTGATCGGCCGGAATGCCCGCCCCCGTGTCCACCACTTCGCACAAGGCCACGTTGCGGTTCTCGTCGGCCCGCACCGCGACCGTCACCGTGCCGCCCTCGTGGGTGTACTTGATGGCGTTGGACACCAGGTTCATGACGGCCTGGTAGATCATGTCGTGGTCCGCCTCGACCTGATAGAACACCGGCGACAGCCGCTCCACGAGCTGGATGTTCTTCTGGCGGGCCTGCGGCAAGGCCACTTCCAGCACCTGCTTCACCACCCCGCTGAGATTGGTCGCCTCGCGGACCACCTTCACCACGCCCGACTCGATCCGCGAGAGGTTCAGGATGTTCTCGATCAGCCGGTGCAGCCGCTCGGTCTCCGACGAGATGATCTCGTAGAACTCGCGCCGGGTCTTCTCGTCCTGGGCCTCGCCGTCGATCAGCATCTCGATGTACGCCTTGACCGACGCCAGCGGCGTCTTCAACTCGTGCGAGACGTTGGACACGAAGTCGCTCTTCATCCGCGCGATTTCCTTCTCCCGCGTCACGTCGTGCAGCACGGCCACCACGCCCGTCACTTCCTCCCCCGGCGTCACCACGCAGCTCAGGGTGATGTTGAACGTCCGCGGCGATCCCTTCTGATCGATGGCGTGCTCCACCACCTTCCTCGTGAAGCTCCGCCCATGGACCCGCGTCTCCCGGATCAACCGCACCAGCGTCGGATCCCCCAGGATCCGGTCGATGCTCTTGCGCAGCGAAGAGGCCAGCTTGAACCCCAGCAACTCCTCGGCCGCCTCGTTCGCCAGGATCAACTCGTCGAAGCGGTTGGTCACGATCACCGCGTCGGAAATCGAAAAGATCATCGCCTCGGTGTTGTGCTTCTCCGCCGAGGCGATCCTCGCCTGGATGTGCAGTTCCCGGCATTCGCCCCGGACCTCCTCCATCTGCTTGCGCAGCCAGGCCAGCAGGTCGTTCAGCGGGTCCGTCAGCCCGGCCAATTCCTCGCACTCCTCCGTCATCACCATGCCCACGCGCTGCGAATCAATCATCCGCCGGACCTGCTCGCCCAGCTTCCGCACCGAACGGAACACGTTGCGGCGGAACACCAGCAGGATCATCACCGTCAGCAGGGCCGCCAGGCAGGGCACGACGTACCGCCACGCCTGGAAGTCACCTGGACGGCGCAGGATCGCCATGATCGCGTAGTAGATGGCGCATCCGCCCAGCGCCACCACCGCGACAGCAGGCAATCCCAACCTCTTGACCGCCGTTGTCACGACGTTCCCTTCCTCCGTTTAGCGGCGGAGCTTGCTCCGCGTGTGTGCCTACTCCAACTTCGACAGCCGCTTGTCCGCGCGCGCCGCCAGCAACTCCTTCGCCACCGCGTTGGCCGGATCGATCTCCAGGGCCAGCTTGAAGCACTTCACGGCCGACTCGTCCTCGCCGGCGGCTATGTGCGCCCTGCCCAGCACGCATTGGATCATCGCATCCCGCGGGTTCCTGCCCGCCAGCGGCTCGAGCACCTTCACCGCCTCGCCCGCCTGGCCGCTCCGCATCAGGGCGTAGCCCAGCACCATCGACGCCTCCACGGACGACGCATCCATCTGCATCGCCCGCCGGGCCGACAGGATGGCCCGCGGGTTGTCGTTCATCGCCAGGGCCGCTCGCGCCAAACTCGTCCACACCCCGCCCTCGCGCGGCGCCAGCTCGCCGGCCTTGAAGTACGCGTCGAACGCCTTGCCCGGAACGTCCATCGCCATGTGGCAGTCGCCGATGATCATGTATGCCCACGCCGGAGCGATGTAGTCCTCGCGGCCCACCAGCTCGCCCATCGTGTCCAGGGCCGCGTCATACTGCCGCGCCCCGTAGTACGCCTGGGCAAGGCTCTCCAGGTACCGCACGTTCCTGGGGTCCAGGTCACGAGCCTGCGCGTAGTGCTTCGCGGCCTTGGCGTGTTCCCTATGCGTCATCGCCAGCCGCCCAGCCAACTCGTGCATCGCCGCGTCCTCACCCGCCTTCGGCAGCCAACTCTCCACCAGCATCTGCGCCTGGCGCGTCTCGCCCATCGCCACCAGCACCTCGGCGGCGCCTTGCACCGCCGCCAGGCACGTCTCGTCCAACCCGTAGGCCTTGCGGTAGCTGGCCAACGCTTCCTTCAGATCGCTCTTCTTCTCCTGGGCGATGGCCAGCAGGTACACCAGCTCGGCCGACTCCGGCGAGGCTTCCACCTCCGCCGCCAGCCTCGCCGCCGCCTGCGTGTACTGGCCCTGCTGGAGCAGGATCCGCGCCAGCAACACCTTCGCTTCCTGCAAGTCGCCCTGCAGGCTTAACGCCTGCATGGCCGATTCGGCGGCCCCGTCAAGCTGGCCGGACTCGTAGCGGTTCTGCGCCAGTTGCATGAACATCCCGGCCCGCGAGTTGACCCACCGGCCCTGCGCATCGGCCTTGGATTGGGAGAACTTCGCCTGCTGTTGCGGCTGGCAGCCAGTCAGAGCCGCAAGGATCGCCGCGCCAATCACCCATTTCGCCATGGCCCTGCTCCCGTTCGGCATCTTGCCGATCTTGTGCAAACTTCCCATCTTCACATTCGCTCCAAAATAGAAGAACGTCCTCACTTCGTTGCGTCCTCTCCATCCATGGGCGCTTCGGGGCTCCCCGTCTTCCCATCGGTCTTCAGCAGGGGCGGCTTGATTTCCGAGCGCCCCGCGTTGGTGCGCTTGGCGCCGGGAATCGGCGTCTCCAGGATCGGCTCGATCCCCAGGGCCTTCTTCGCGTCCTCGCTCAGCCCCTCTCCGTTGCGCGGCTTGTCGGGCAGCACCACCGTGTCAAACGGCTTGCCCAACTCGTGCATGATCATCCGCGGAATGACATGATGCACGGCCGACATGCGGGTGTTGTCGTGCCAGTACGCCTCGCCGGTGAGGGTCTCCTTCAGCCGGATCGCCTCGATGAAGCTGCGCCGCATGGACAGGGCCAGGTCCAGGCGCCACATCGCGCCGTCGCGATCGCCCTGGCGCAACAACTCCTTCGCCTTGTTCAGGTTCGCCTGCGCCAGCCGCTCGCTCGACCAGCACGGCAGCCCCTTGCGCTGGCCCATCCGCAGCCGCTCGCCATCGTCCTTGAGCTGCTCGCCGACGGCCTCGGCCTTGCCCTGGTTCACGATGTGCGGCGTCAGCAGAATGATCACTTCGTTGCGCCCCGTGCCGTCGTTGGTCGTGCGGAACAACGTGCCCAGGTACGGAATGTTGCCCAGGAAGGGCACCTGGTTGATGCCCGTGCTGACGTTCTCGCGGAACAGCCCGCCGATGATGATCGTGTGCCCGTCGCGAACCAGCACGTTCGTCGTCACTTCCGTCGTCGTCTCGCTGGGCAGGCTGTTCTCCACCGACCCGTCGGAATCTTCGGGGTGCACTTCCATCCGCACGTACCCGTCGGCGCCGATGAACGGCCGAACGATCAGCCGCGTGCCCGTCTCCAGGAATTCCACCGTCTGCGTGGCCGACGTCTCCGTGATCGTCGTCGTCAGGTAGCCGTCGCGCCGTCCGATCATCACTTCGCCCTTCTGCTTGTTCACCACCATCAACTTGGGGTTGGCCAGCACGGTCGTGTCCGACACGCCTTCCAGGGCCGTGATGAGAAACGACACGTCCTTGCCGAAGATCCCCAGCGACATGCCGCCGGTGATGGGCGCGAAGTCGGTGCGGAAGTTCACCGCGTTGAAGTTGGCCTGCGTGAGGTCGCCGGGGGTGAACTTGGGCGTGCCGGTCGTGCTGGCCGTGGCGCCGACGTCCTTGAAGCTCGCCCCGCCCAACAGGTTGAAGTTCACGCCCAGTTTGTTGGTCTCGGTCAGCTCGCAGGACAGGATCGTCGCCTCGATCAGCACCTGGTCGGGCTTGACGTCCAGTTCCTTCAGCAGCGCCTCGATCCGCTCGACGTGCTTGGGCACGTCGCGCACCACCAGCACGTCGTTGTGCGCGTTGGAGTTGCCGCCCGTGTCGGTCTTGCTGGCGGAGATGCCCGCC
>CAYWTX010000638.1:0-18535 GCA_964461295.1 uncultured Planctomycetaceae bacterium
CGGTCCGCATGGTGCGACGAATCTTCATGGTTTGCCCCCCTCCGGCCTGGCGGCGCCGGACAGCGGGGGCGGGTGGGACGAGCCGCCGGAGAACGCGCCGTCCTGGATCACGCCGTCGCTGATGCGGATGACCCGCTGGGCGTGCCTGGCCACGTTGGCGTCGTGCGTGACCATGATGATCGTGATGCCGTCCTCGCCGTTGAGCTGCTGGAACATCGCGAGGATCTCCTCGCTGGTGCGCGAGTCGAGGTTGCCCGTCGGTTCGTCGGCGAACAGGATCGGCGGGCGGTTGACCAGCGCCCGCGCGATGGCGACGCGCTGCTGCTGGCCGCCGGAAAGCTGCGAGGGCTGGTGGTCGAGGCGGTCCTCCAGGCCCACGCGAAGGAGCACCTCGCGGGCCTGCCGGCGGGCGCTGCGCTCCGAGATGTGCGCGTGCGAGTAGGTCAGCGGCATGGCCACGTTGTCCAGCGCGCTGGTGCGAGCCAGCAGGTTGAAGTTCTGGAAGACGAAGCCCAACTTGCTGTTCCGCATCGCGGCGCGCCGGTTGGAATCCAGGCGGGAGACCTCCTGGCCGTCGAGCCAGTACTCGCCCGAGGTGGGGTGGTCGAGACAGCCGAGGATGTTCATCAGCGTGCTCTTGCCCGAGCCGGAGGCGCCCATGAGGGCGACCAGTTCGCCCCGCGCGATGTCCAGCGACACGCCCTTGAGCACGGGGATCTGGATGTTGTCGCCCAGGACGTACGTCTTGTACAGGTTGTGAACTTCGATCAACTGCATATCAGGGTGTCGAGTGTCGAGGGAAGGGCGGGTTTCGCCGCCCACGTTACCTTGGGCCTGGTCCGCCGGGCCGCGCCCCGCCGGCCCCCGAACCGCCGGCGCCGCCCGCGCCGCCGCTCCTG
Source organism: uncultured Planctomycetaceae bacterium (assembly GCA_964461295.1). Taxonomy (GTDB): domain Bacteria; phylum Planctomycetota; class Phycisphaerae; order SM23-33; family SM23-33; genus CAYWTX01. The sequence continues at coordinate 900 of CAYWTX010000638.1, forward strand.
CTGCCGCCGGTGCCGCCGCTGCCCGTGCCGCTGCCCGTTCCGCTGCCCGTCGGCCGGGCCGACCGGCTCCACGGGAACTTCGGGGCGAACGGGTTGTTCGCCTCGGCGGCATCGGCCGCCGTTTGCGACTGCACGCCCGTGACGACTTCCATGCCTTCGCCGAGGTCCTTGCCTTCCACTTCCGTGTTCGTGCCGTCGCTCAGTCCGGTTCGCACCGGAATGGGCTTGACGAACTGCCCGTCCCGCGTCCACAGGACGCCGCGGTTGCCGTTGGCGTGCCCGTGGCCGGCTTCGCGTGTGGTTGGCCGGCTGGTGGCGTTGGCGTCGCCCGTCGCGGCCGTGCTGGCGGCGTCCCGCACCGGCGCGCCGGCGCCCGCCTGGCCGTGGCCGCGATCGCCGGGAGGCCGGCGCCCGCCGTCCCCGCGCCGGGGGCCTTCGCCGCCGCGCGTGGCCTCGCCGCGCCCTTCTCCGCGCGACATCCCGCTCATCCCGCCGCCGCTCCGCTCCGGCCGCGACGACGGATCGCCGTACTGCCCTCGGTACTCCGGCGCGATCTGCTGCGGCTGCGGCTGCCATCGCAAGGCGGCGTTGGGCGCCAGCAGCACGTTTTCCCGGTGGTCCAACTCGAACTGCATGTTCGCGGTCAGGTACGGCAGCAGCCGCCCGCTGGAGTTGTCGGTGATCACCTCCACGGTGTACGTCACCACGTTCTGCGTCATCGAAGCGTTGAGGCGGATGTTCCCCACCTCGCCGCGGAACGTCTCGCCGGGGAACGCGTCGGCCGTGAAACTCACCGGCATGCCGATCCGGATGCGTCCGATGTCGGCCTCGTTCACCGCGACCCAGACCTCCATGCGGCGCAGGTCCTTGGCGATGAGGAAGAGGCTGGGGGCGTTGAGGCTGGCGACGACAGTCTGGCCGATGTTGACGCGCCGGTCGATGATCGTGCCGCGGACGGGTGACTTGATCACGGTGAAGCTCAGGTTCCGCTGCGCACGCGTCTGGACCGCCTGCGCCTGCACCAGCGCCGCCTTGGCCTGCTCGATGGCGGCCTCCCCCACGTCGATGTTCGCCTTGGCGACGTCGTAGGCGGTCCTGTAGGCGTCGTACTGCGACTGGGCCAGCGCCTCGGAGGACCCCAGCTTCTGGGCACGCTCCCAGTCGCGCTGGGCCTGGTAGAGCTTGGCCTTCATCTGCTCCAGGTCCGCCTGCGAACGCCGGATCGACGCCCTTGCCTGGAGCACCTGCGCGTCGGCCGAGGCCGCCTCTGCCGCGTAGAGCGCGTCGTCGATGCGGGCGAGCACCGCGTTGGCGTCCACGACCGAGCCGTAGTCGACGGTCTTGCCGCTGACATCCGTGCCGAAGGACAGGATCAGCCCGGCCACCTGCGCGCCGACGTTGACGACCTCCTCCGGCTCGACGGTGCCGGTGGAGCCGATGGTGACCAGCAGGTTTCCGCGGGCGACCTCGCCGGTGCGGTATTGGACCTGCGGCACGTCGCCGCGGTTGAAGTACCACGCCAGGGCGACACCCGCGCCGCCCAACAGCACCACCAGGACCGCGATTCTCTTGATCCAACGTTTCATGGTTCACCCTCAAGGGGCCTCGATCGCCCGGGCGATGCGTTCGATGCCGCCCAAGGCGAACTGCGCAAAGTGCTCCACCAGATCATTCAACCCGCCGGCGGCCGCAACCGCCCCAGGCATCTGCCGCACCCGACGCCTTCGCATCAGGAGAAGACACGGCCCGATGACCGAGGTAGCACAAAGTTTCACCGAGTTCTCACTCGCGCGGCCACCGAGCAACTCCCGCACGATCTGCTCCATCGCCTGCGCCAGCGGCTGAATCGTTTCGTGCACCACCTGCCCGAGGTGGCCGGTGGGGTTGGCGGCCTCCTGGTCCAGGATGCGGAACTCCAGCCCGTCGTCGTGCAGCACGCGCTGGAGCAAGGCGTTCAGGCGGCCGCGAAGCCGTTCGGCCGCCGGGGCGGCAGCGGGCACGCCGCCTTCCGGCGGGAACTGCGCCAGTGCCGTCCTGTGCGCGTGCCGCCACGCCTCGCGGTAGAGATCCTCCTTGCTGCCGAAGTGGTAGTTGACGGCGGCGATGTTGGCCTTCGCCAGCCGGCACACCTCGGCCACCGTCGTGCCGCGGTAGCCCTTCGCGGCGAACAGCCGCCCGGCCACGTCCAGCAACCGGCCCTTCGTGTTGTTGGTCTCACGCCTCATGTCGAGCTTCCAGTCACCAGCTACCAGCTACCAGCAGTCAGCAGAACCCGTCGGCGGCCGGGACCTTTGTATCCTCCTTGGCGGAGGAAGTTCAAGCGTTTACTTGAAATGAGCGTTTCACGGACACTGTAGCACGGTTACCGGCATCCTCAACCTCAAGGGCTGAGAGACGACAGCCCAGGGCGTTGACCTGGGTGCGGAGACACACAGCGGCTCAGCCCATCTGAAAGGGCGCAAGGAACCGTTGACGGCGGGCAGTTCTTTCGCCCTTTCAGGGCTTCGCCATCTTCGGATGCGGGTTCCCAGGGCGTTGCCCTGGGCTGTCCTATGTCAGCCCTTCAGGCTGAAGATCCCTACAACGCTCCTACGGTGCGGATTCTTGTAGGCTTTCTCAGCATTTGCCTTGTGGGAAAACGGCAAAAGTGGAGCGCAGAGCTTGTGAAAGAATTGCGGAAGCGGCCCCTGTCCCTCTTCGCCCAAAAGGTAGGGGCGAAGAGCTATGAGATTGCTCCCTCAACTCTTTCACAAACTCTCACTCCACGTATCGGTAGTGCTTCTTCACCGGCTTGAGGACCTTCCACGTGCATTCCAGGCCCTTGGGCAGGATCAGCATCTGGCCGGCCTCGGCCGTCACCGTGCCCAGCGCGTGCTGGATGAGCACCTCGCCGGCGATGACGTGGCAGACCTCGGTCTTGTCGTAGCTGGCCTGAATCTCGCGGACCTCCGACGACCAGGTCGGCCAGGACTCGCACTTCAGCGCCTCCAGTTCATCCTTTGTGGCGGGGTAGACCTTCGGCACGGGTTTCTCGGCCTTGTCCAGCCGCACGATGCGGAAGTCGTCCATGTACGCCTTGCCGTTTCTTACTTCGAGCACGATGTTGATCTTCGGGTCCCATCGCGGCGTGTCGAACTCCAGCACCGCGTGCTGCCAATCGCCCTTGTCGCCGTCGGCCCGCGTGGTCTCCTGGCGTACCAGCCACTTGCCGGAGTGCGGCGTCCACTCGAACATGTGCGCCGTCATGTACGCCTCGGCCTTGAGGTTCGCCCAGTCGGTCTCCGGCGGCAGAGGCCTGCCCGCCTTGCTCAGGCCCAGGCGGCGTTCCTCGTCCTTCTTCCTCGCGGCTGTCTTCTCGTCGCCGGCCATCGGCACGACCTTGAACCACGCTTCCAGCCGGTAGCGGCTGTTGGGATCGCAGCAGACTTCCGGCAGGTTCGGCCAGGTCGTGCCCTTCAGCAGCAGCGACTGCTTGCCGGACCGGGCCGCCTCGGTGGTGACGCTCGGCCCGCCGCTGGTCCAGCACAGGCCGCGGACGGGGTCGGTAAGCTCGCGCGGCTGATCGTCGAAATTCGTCGGCTCGCCGATGTACAGGAACACATCCTTCACGCCTTTCTGGATCAGGTCGATCCTGTCCCAGACGTACCGGGTCATCTCCGGCGGCAGGGCGAGCAGCCGGTGCACGGGCTGGAAGCGATACCAGCCGTTGGCGTCCTTGGGCAGTTCCTTGGGCATGTTCATGTAGACATGGAAGTCATTGTGCGCGTTGCACACGCTCAAGGGCGGGGTGTCGCCGCAGCCGTCGACGCGCGTGCGGCAGACGCTCCAGCCGGTGCGCGGGTTGAGGTAGGCGATGAACCCGCCGTCGCGCCAGGCGTTCCTGGCCTTGTCGCCGTCGCAGCGGTCCATGCACAGCAGGTTGTTCGCCCAGCCGCGATAGCCGCTGCCCGGGGGGCAATGCACGGTACGGTCGTAGAGACGGTACTTCGGCCAGGCCGGATGACAGCCGGGGCAGAAGGTGGGGCCGATCCATTTCGTTTCCGCCGGCGGGAACTTGAATCGCACATCGTACCTTCCGTCGATGCGGTAGCCGAAGACCGGATCCACCGAGATCACGAAACGGTGTTCGGTGACCTGGGCCTCGGTCCTGAAGGAACGCGCGAGCGTCAGCGACCGCCCGCCGCCGACCCAGGTGTCCGTCACGCCCCCGACGTCCGTGAGTTGAATCGATCCGTGCATCTTCACCGGCGTCGTGAACTGGTGCGTGCACAGCGTCGGCCCGAGCTGGTTGTCGAGGTGGTAGCGGCCGGTGGGCATGTCCAGCGTGGTCCTGGCGAACTCCGGCGTGAGGGCGATGAGGTTGAAGTCGCCGCCGCGATGAAGGGCCACGTACTTGTCGCCGTCCAGCACGACCCACCATTCCTTCTTCTCCGGGCCGCTGACCTGGTTGAAGAGGAACGTGCGCTTCTCGGCGCGCAGGTTCGCCTTGTGGTCTCTGAAGCGGGCGGGTGGGTCGATCTGTTTGGCCAGGTCGTCGATCTCGTCGCAGAAGGCCGACGGGCAAACCAGCAACACCGCGATGGAGGACAGGATCAGGTGCTTCACGTTACGCTCCTTGCAGGGCCTGAGTGTGCCACAGTACTGCAACGCGCCGCGCCGCACGGAAGCCCGCGCGAATCAGCCGGTCCGCCTCGGCTGGCGCGACGCGCGGGCGCGATCGCCGTTGCCGCCGGCTATGGATTCCGGCCCATCGGATGCACGCCCGGGACGATCGCGCCCTGCTGGGCGAGCAGCGAACGGAGATCGCCCAGCGGCACGTCGGCGACGTCGCAGCCCAGCCGGCACGCCAGGGCGGCGGCGGCGCCGGCCGCCTGGCCGGTCGCCATGCACGTCGCCTGCACGCGATAGGCGCTGTGCGCCAGCCGGTCGCCGGAGATGCATCGCCCGGCGGCCAGCAACTGCCGGCTGCCCGCCGGGACCATCGCGCCCAGCGGGATCGTCGGGTGCGTGCCCGGTTTCAGCGCGCGGTACGTCAGCCCATGTTCCTCGTGCATGTCGATGGCGTAGTGGCTGTAGCAGACGGCGTCGTCCCAGGCTCGCCCGGACTCGTAATCGGCCGCCGTGATGGTCGCCCGTCCGCGGATGGCGACCGTTTCCCGGATGCCGCACTCGGCGGCAAAGAACGTCACGTGGAAATCGCCGAGTCCCGGCTGGGCGCGGAAGAACCGCATCAGCCGCAACATCACGCGGCGCGCCTCGACTTCGGCGGCCGTCTTGCCTTCGCTGGTGCTGCCGTCGATGCCGTGCACGTGCACGCAGTTGCCGCCGCGCCCTCGGAGCAGGGGCTCGACGCGCCCGTTGTGCCAGCCGGTGTCGCTGCGCTTCAGCCGGCCGTGCGCGACCTCCGCGTCGAAGGCCGCCTGGATGGCGGCGCAGTCCAGCTTCGCCGGGTCGTATCCGCCCAGCCGCATCACCAGCGTGCCCGGCTGGAGCGCCGGCGAGCGATCGACCTCCAGTCCCGCCAGCGTGACGGCGTTGGCGTCGCCGGTGCAGTCGATCAGCACCCGCGCCGCCGCCGGCTGAAGACCGGTCTTGGTGCACAGTTCCAGCCGCCAGGCGTCGCCGTCCAGCCGCGCCGATGCGAGCATCGTGTGGAGCAGCAGCGTGGCCCCGGCCGTCAGAACCGCCTCGTCGGCCAGGGCGGCGAAGACCGCCCGGTCGATCGTGACGTGCCGGATGCCGGTCGACGACTTGCACACCAGCGCCTCGGCCACGCTGTGCCCGGTCTCCTCCAGCGTGCGGCGGACGAGTTCCCAGCCGATGCCGGCGATCACCTGGCGGTCCCAGGCGACGAAGCTCGCCGGGGCGTTCACGGCCGCGGTGACCATCGTGCCGCCAAGCACGCCTTCCTTCTCGACCAGCAGGGCTGCGGCGCCGGCTCGCGCCGCCTGGGTGGCCGCCACCACGCCGGCCGTGCCCCCGCCGATGATTGCGACGTCGTATATCTTCATTGGTCTCTCGGTGCCTCGTCGCCTCCCGGGGCCGCGGTCACGAACGGCGGCGCCGCGAAGCGGTTGGGATCGATCTGGCGCAGGCTGCTCAGCAGGATCTTCGCGTCGCCCCGCACGGCCTGGCGGTTGGCCGCCCGGCCGACCACGCTGCATTGGTAGAGGAAGCCATTACGCGCGGCCCACCAGTGCACATAGGCCATCTTTCCGAACTTGGGCGATTCGGCGTCGGTGTCGCACAAGAGCCCGGGCAGGCCGTTGACGGTGGACGCTCGGGGCGGGCTCAGCGCAACCGACGCCGCCTGACCGCGGATGTGCTCGGCGTAGGCTCTGTAGAAGAACTCGGGCGAAACCGGCAGGTCCGGGTCGTACTTGTCGACGCGGAGTTCGAAGTAGACCTCCGGGTTGACGCGGCGGAGCACCAGGGCGGCCTGGCGATCGGCTTCGGCGCCGGCATAGGGCGCGTAGTTGGCCGGCACGTCGCAACGGACGTTGAGGTCTTCCAGGAGGATCGGCTCGCGCCGCGCGACGTCGTTGGGGCCCGGCGCGGGCCGAAAGGCAACGTACGTCGTGCCGGCAAGGGGAATGGCGGCCAGCAGCAGCAGGACGCAGGCGCGGCGGCGATCCCTGCGCTTGCCGGCGTTGTAGAGCAAGTTGACGGCGGCCAGCGCAACCACGCCGATGCAGACGACCCAGAGGGTCATCCGCACGGTCTGTATGTGCCAGACGCCGGGGCAGAGGATCATGGCGTTAGGATACGGTATTGCGGAGCGAACTCAAGCGAGCAACGGCGGGAGCGGCCGGTGGGCAACACGGCGAAGGCAGCGCCTGTGCCTGCCCGAGGCGCCCGCCGCTGCCTCCGCGGTCGTTCCGGCATCCATGCCGGCTCCTTCAGGACGAAGACCCGTCCTGGCGGCCTTGGCTGAACTGGGGTGGCTGAACTGGGGTTGAGGACGGCTGAAGTCCCGCGTAAACTGTTACCGCGGATCGTGGATTGCGGGCCAGGCCCGGAACCGGCGAGCCGGCATAGGAGTTGGAATTGAGCACCAGGACGAAGGTCTTGTTGGCCGCGGCGCTCTCCATTGTGGTGCTCTACGGGTTCTTTCAGGTCGCCTATCGCGGCCTGGGAGTGCTGAAGCGGCGGGCGGAAGACATGCCCAGATTGGAAATCCGTCTGGACGGTCCGGGGGCCCTGGCCGGGGAGTGGTCGCGACCGGTGAACGGCCTGAAGGCGCAGTGGCGCGTGGCGGAGGCGAGCATCCCGGCCGTGGGCGGAACGGCCCAGATGCTGGTGAACTTGCACAACACGTCGGGCAAGAACCTGGGCCTGCTGCGGTTCACGCTGCCCCCGGTGGACGCGGTGCTGCGGGACGCCAACGGCGAAAGCGTTTCGCCGACGAATGAACTTCTGCTGGCCCAGCGGACTCGCACCGGATGGGGCACGATCGAGCCGGGCAAGGACATGGTGGTGTGGGTGAGCGGCGGGCCGTCCGCGCCGGCCGTCGCCGCGCACGTGACCATCGGCACGCGCCGCTGGCTGCTTCGGGCGGGACGGTACACGGCGCACGGGACGTACACGTCGAAGTACGACACCACTTCGCCGGCGGCGATGGAGCGAGTCGGCGCGACGCTGTGGCAGGGCGAAATCGAGCTGCCTCCGGTGACGCTGACCGTGCTGCCGCGGACGACGTCGGCCCCGGCCGTCACGCTGCCCGGAGCGCCGACGACAAGGGCGGACACGACGCGAGCGAGCGTACCATGAGCGTTGGTGTCATGGCGATGTGCGTGAGTGAGGTGACGGAGTCGCTCCGCGGCAAGAGCGTGCGCAGCGCGACGCTGGAACGGCTTGGCGTCACGCGGGAAGCGGATGCCCGCGTGAGGGATCTGCCGCAGCCGTTGCAGTTCAGCAGGGGATTGGGCCACATCCTGGACAACCTGCATCTGCCGGTCCGTCCGCGGGACCGAATTGTGGGGCGGATCGAGGAGGAGGTCCCGGACGAGGAAGGCGAACGCCTCCTTGCGGCCGCGGCGAAGGAGTGGAACGGCCGGGGCACGCCGCCATGGATGCGCGACGTCGGGCACGTCTGCTTTGACTGGGACCGCCTGCTGCGGGAGGGGCTGGCGGGGTTGCAGGCGGCAGCGGAGGGGCAATTGCGGGGGCGGCGCGGGCAGGGGCAGGCGGGCGAGGCAGTCTACCTGGAGGGGGCGGTGGGCGTATACCAGGCGCTGCGCCGCTACGCCAGTCGGTACGCCGCGGCCGCCGACGCCGGGGGTCTCCATTCGTGCGGCGCCTGGTGCCGGGCGGTTGCCGACGGCGCGCCGGCGACGTTTGCCGAGGCGATCCAACTCATGTGGCTCGTCGGGCTGGTCTTCTGCGCCGTCGTGACGCCGAACTCGGCGCTCACGTTCGGGCGGATGGACCAACTGCTCCTGCCGTTCTACCGCCGCGATCTTGCCGCCGGGCGGCTGACGCGGGCGGAGGCCGGCGAACTGTTCCTGGATTTCTGCGCCAAGACCAACCTGCTCCTGGGCCGCGGCGAGCACCAGATGTCCGGCGAGGGCGAGAAGAGCACGGGCTGGCTCCGCAACCTGAGTTTCGACTACACGCCGTACATCGTCCTGGGCGGCTGCCGCGGCGACGGTTCGCCCGCCGTGAACGAGTTGACGGAACTGCTCATGGAACAGGTGGTGCCGCAGTTCAAGACCCCCGATGTCGTGCTGCGGTACACGCCCGACGTGCCCGATGCGTTCTGGCGGGCGGTGTGCGAGAAGGCGAGGCGGAACGCTTCGGTCTTCGTGTACAACGACGCGAAGGTCATTCCTGCTCTCGAACACGCCGGCGTACCGGCGAACGTCGCGATTGAGTACACGATGCGCGGCTGCAACGCGGTGGCTCTGCCAGGCTCCAATCAGTGCGCCGAGCATTATATCTGGCTGCTCAACCACGTTCGCGATTCGCTCGTCGAGGCGGCGGCCGGCGCCCGAAGCATGAACGACGTGTACGCGGTGGTCCGGTCGAGGGTCCGCCGCGACCTGGAAGAGATCGTCGCCCGCATCAGCAAGTGGAAACAGGATTGCGACACCGCCGGGCCCGACGTGCTTCGGTTCGAGGACTGTTTCTCCATCGGGACCATTGAGCGGGCGAGATCGGCGGCCCTCGGCGCCGATACGAACCACGGCGCCCAGATCTGCATCGGCACGCTCGGCAACGCCGCCGACTCGCTGGCGGCTGTGGACACGCTGGTGTTCGGCGCCGGCGGCGTTTCGCTGGGCGAACTGGTCGCGGCAATGCGGGATGACTACGCGGGGGGGGAGCGACTACGCCTGCTATGCGTGCATGCGCCGAAGTTCGGCCGCGACGATGACGCCGCCGATTCGCACGCCGTTGCGCTGGTGACGATGGTGCTGGAGGAGCTGGCGCGGCTGCGCCGGGCGGGCGGCCTGCCGGGACTGCTGCTGCCGTGTACTCAGAGCAATCTGCACACCATCGTCGCCTTGAGCGGGCGGATTGGCGCCACGCCCGACGGCCGGAGAGCGGGACAGCCCGTGTCGGACAACACTTCGCCCGCCGCGGGCTCCTGCACACGAGGCCCGACGGCGATGTTCCGGTCGCTGGCGAAGCTGCCGATGGACCGCTTGTGTTCGGGGGCGCTGAACGTGCGCCTGCACCCGGGCTACTTCGCGGGGCCGGACGGGCTGCGGACCCTGGCGGCGATGCTGCGAGCGTACCTGGACGAAGGCGGGCTACAGGTTCAACTGTCGCTGGCCGACACGGCCCAACTCCGCGACGCGCAGAGGCGCCCGGAGAGCCATCGCGAACTGATGGTGCGAATCACCGGGTACAGCGCGGTCTTCATCGACATGAGCAGGAAGGCTCAGGACGAGATCATCCGTCGCGAGGAACTGGGGCCGGCGCCCGTCAGTCCGTGATGGTCTTCACCCCCGAACAAAAGGGGACGCTCGGCAGCCGCCCGCCGGGCGGGCGCCGTCCATCTCGGGCCGGCGGGGCCGATGCCCAGAATCGCCGCGAAGCAGTGAGACAGCGGCTGCGGGATGCTCCGGAAGATGCACCCATCGAGCGGCTCAGCTTGCCAGGCGATTGCCGCCGGTTTCCCCGGAACCAATGCATTACCGCTGCATCCAATGCGTTAGGCAGGTGAACGACTTGTTGTGGTAGGCGGTGCGGGAAGGGCAGACGCCATGGAACTGGTAAACCAACTGACAAAGGCGCTGGAAGGGGCGCTGGCGGTGGCCGGTTTCGCCGGCCCGGCCCTCGACGGGTTCGGCGGGCTGGTTCTGGCGGCCGAGGAGAAGCCGCGGCTGTTGTGTGCAGTGGCCGAGCTGCCGGAAACCGCCGTTGGCGCGGCCGGGGCGAAGGCGTTCATCCAGCATATCCGCAGGCAACTCAGCGACCGCTACGCGGGCTTTCGCTGGCCCAAGCGCCTGGGAACGTACGTGGTGCTGCTGGCCGGGCGGGGCGCGTACGAGGCGCTGGCCGGGCGGACGGGCGACTTGATCGACGCCGGCGGGTTGCACGTCAACGTTGTGCTGGGGGCGGTGCTGGTGGATACCGACATGTTCCAGTGCCGCTCCGACAACACCTGGGGGATCATCGACGACCGGGGGCGGTTTCGCCACGTTCAACATGCGGTCGAAGCCTGGTGCCGCGCCCGCCGCCACGAACTGAGACTGGACCGGTAAAGCCGAACGCGGAACCCGGCTCTACTCGTGACCGTGCTCGCGATGGTGACACCCACACGTCCGCGCTGACGGTTTGGACGCCCAACCGGGTGGGACCGAAGGTCGAGGCCTTCGGCTTGCCCTTCGCTTTGCCGAGAGCACGGAGGGAACTTGCCAATGCGACGGGCATCTGGTATGCTTTGCCCGATGGCTCGCATCAAGCGTTCGGCCGGCATTGGGGTCCGCGTCATGTTGTCGAGGATCTGGTCGGCCTGGCGGACGTGAAGGCGGCCAGGAAGCATCGCTGGGGCAGGTTGGCAGAGGTCTGACGGTGACGTACAAGCGCCGGAGTGGCGGAATTGGCAGACGCGCGGGATTCAAAATCCCGTGACCGCAAGGTCGTGTGGGTTCGACTCCCACCCCCGGCAGTTTGGGCATACCGCGACACCCGTCGCCAGAGCACGTCAAACCCCGTGATTTCATTGGGTGTTTCGCTGCCCGCGCGTCTGCACCGTCAAAAGGGCGCTTTCGCCAATCCTCGCCAGCCGAAGCCCTGATTTCGCACGACGGGCCAGAAAAACAGCGCCATTTTGTGCGCCTTCTTGCGCCGTCTTGCGGCTGGCCGTCGGTGGCCGTTGCGGCCAGGGCATCGGCTTCTTCCGCTTCCACCGTCACGGCGGGCAGGCTTTCGACGGCGTTGGCCAGGTCGCCGATCACCGTGTGGGTGTAGACGTTCATCGTGAGGTCGATCGTGCTGTGCCGGGCGAGCGTCTGCGCGACCTTCGGGTGAACGCCGGACCTTGCGAGGTTGCTGATGAAGGTGTGGCGAAGGCTGTGGAAGTCGGCGCATCTGCCGGACGTGTCAGGCGCATCGGTGTGCGTCTGCGACCGTCCCGCCAGTTTGACGGGGACTGCCGCTTCGTATAGGGTATGCCCACGCTCGCAAGGCGCTGTCGTTTGAGGAATTGCCTTGCTTTGCGAACCGAATGGATATGGTGAGTGGCAAACCGCATAGGCCATAACGAACTGAACGAGCCTGCCATCGCCCACGCGAGGCGAGACTTCGTCGCGCTCAAGAAGGGCTGGACGGTGGCCGAGGCCCTCGACTGGCTGCGTCAGCAAAGCCTCGGGGAGAAGATCATCTATTTCTACGTGGTGGAGGAGGATGGAACGCTCGTGGGGGTCGTGCCGACCCGTCGGTTGCTCATGAGCAAACCCACGGAAAACCTGGCAAGCATCATGATCGAGCGTGTCATCAGCATCCCGGACAACGTGGCCGTGGTGGACGCCTGCGAGTTCTTCGTGATGTACCGGATGCTGGCGTTCCCGTTGGTGGATAGGGATAGGAAGCTCGTCGGCGTGGTCGATGTAAGCCTGTTCACCGATGAGATCTTCGGTCTATCGGAATCGAAGTCCGCCCAGGACGTGTTCCAGCTCATCGGCGTGCACATCGCGCGCGGTAAGAAGTTGTCCTCCTGGGCGAGTTTCGGCGGCAGATTCCCCTGGCTGCTCTGCAATATCGTGGGCGGCACCCTATGCGCATTGCTGGCTGGGCGGTACGAGAGCTTCCTGGACTCGGTGATCGTCCTTGCGTTGTTCATCCCCGTTGTCTTGGCCTTGGCTGAAAGCGTGAGCATCCAGTCGATGGCCATCACGCTTCAGGGGCTGCACGCGGTCCAGATCGACTGGAAACTGCTGCTCAGATCACTTCGGGCGGAGTTCTTCACCGCGATCCTTCTAGGGGCCGCCTGTGGAGCATCGGTAGGGCTAGTGGCTCGGGTATGGAAGCACCATACCGATGTCGCGTTTGCCATCGGCATAAGCATCTGCCTGTCTGTTCTGACCGCTTGTCTTCTGGGCGTCCTCCTTCCGACTGCGATTCGCGCGTTCGGGGGCAATCCTCGGATCGCGGCCGGGCCCGTGGTCCTGGCGTTGGCCGACATCGCCACACTCCTGTTCTACTTCAACCTGTCGGGCTTGATCCTGTCCTAGACGGCAGCCCCCGATACACCTTTGGAGGCCCGACTGCTCAGATCGGGCTGGACCCCACGACGCCCCGGCTCGTTCCCAGGTCTCCAGCGGCACGGCGCTTGCGGTCACCCGCTCGCCCGGACTTTGCAGCGGATGTCTTCGGCGCCGTGGCAGACCAGGAAGCGGGCGCCCGCGGGGGCGGTGTCGAGGAATCGCGCCTCGGCCTCGGCGATGCGGCTGGGCCAGCAGTACGTGAAGTAGAGGTCCGCTTCACTGCTCAGTTCCAGATAGCTGCCGCAATGGATGGGCGACGCGAGGCCAAAGTCGGCAAGCAGGCGGCTCGACGCCTCGGCCAGGGGCGGGGCGATTTCGATGCCGCAGGCGTCGAAGCCGAGCATCTCGGCCAGGGCGGTGACGATCCCCATGCCGCTGCCCCATTCACAGAACCTCCCCCGCGGCATGGCCGCCAGCACCGCCCACACCGCGCGATAGTTGCTGGGCACGAAGTCGAAGACGTCGATCTTCTTTGCCCGGCGCAGGCCTTCGGCGATGATCCCCTCCGCCGTGGGCGGCAGCGGCAGGGGCGAGGGCGTGAAGGGCGTCTCCTGGAGCATTTCAGGTCACTCCAGGTATGTCACGAGCGGCTTGGTGGTGTTGACGATGGCTTCTTCGCGGGCGTTGCCGTCGTCGGTGCAACCGGGAGCGATGGCTGGGTACGCGATGCAGCCGCCTTTGTCGCTGGGCTGTGGGAGGACCTGCGGCTCCATGGTCACGTCTCCTGGCAACTACACCCGACAGGACTTGAACCTGTAACCCTCGGTTCCGAAGACCGATGCTCTATCCAGTTGAGCTACGGGTGCAGAATCAGCATTTCTTCATTTCTTCACACAACACTCTTTACTAGAACACATTACAGCCGCCAACGGCATCTCGTCTGGTCCAGCCGGGCCTCGTCCAATCTCGCTTTCCGCCTGCCACTCTGCGGCGATTCTGGGGCGACTCCTGCATTCTGCGGCATTTTCTGGTAAGAGCCTTCCAATAGTCAGGGGACCCACATGGCAGGGGAAAAGAAATCCCGAAGCTGCGAAAGAAGGACGGATGCTTCGTCGCGGATATCTACAGGCCCGACAGCGGCAAGCGATCCACGGTGAGCTTTGGCTCGCCCGGGGTTCGCACCGTTGGCGACATCTACGCCGCCTTCGGCAAGTGGCTCGACCTGTTCAACCAGCATCCGCATAAGGTTCTGTCGTTCAAGGATCCCTACGACGCCATCGCCAAGTCCGTCAATCCGGCCACCATTGTATCGGTCGGAGAACTATACGACAAGTACGTGGGATGGGCCAGGCAGTTCTTTCCTCCTCTCCGCGACGGCCGGCCAGCCCGGACTTGATCAAGATTGAGCGACTGGGCAAGTTCCTGGAACCCTATCGGAGCTGGTCACCGGAGGACTTCGGCCTTGATGAGCTTCGGGCGATCCAGCAGGCCATAGTCGACTACCGGTACACCCGGACAAAGCATCCGGACGAGCCGGTCGCTTACACTCGAACCGGGATCAACCAGATCGTCAACCGGATCCAGAAGATGTGGACGTGGGCTGTCGGCCGGGAGATCGTCACCCAGGCCCAGGCAAACAAGCTTCTCGAGGTCCGGCCGCTTCGCATCGGTCGCACGGCCGCCAGGGACAACCTGAAGCGATCGGCCGTGACGGCCGAGGAGTTCGAGGCGGTCCTCAGCAAGGTCACCTCAATCGTTGCTGACATGATGTGGCTGACGGCCATGCGACCCGGCGAGGTCTGCCGGATGCGGCCGACGGACCTCCTGCGAGACAAGCCCGAATGCTGGCTGTACATTCCCGGGCGCGACGTCAGTCCGGTCGGCGACCACAAGACGGCCCACCACCAGAGGCTCAAGGCCATCCCGTTGACGGCCTCGGCGCAGAAGGTCCTGTTGCCCCGGCCGGAAGGCAAGAAGCCAGAGCAGCACCTCTTTTCCCCCGCTGAGGCCCTGGCCGAAATGCGTGACCGTCGCTTTGCGGACCGCCAGACGCCGATCCACCAAGGCAACAGCGCGGGCACGCACGTTCAGCCACACCCGATGATACGGCCCGGCGACTCATATGGCTCCAACTCATTCGCCGAGGCCGTCAAACGCGGTTGCGACCGTGCCGGTGTCACTCGCTTCAGGCCCTACGACTTGCGTCGGACCGCGGCCACCCGCATCCGAGCCGAACAGGGCAAAGAGGCCGCCCAACTCATTCTCGGCCACACCAGCCCCGACACGACGGCGATATACCTGCTGGACGAGGTCAGGGAGACAATGAACGTAGCCCTTAAGCTGGAAGAACGGTGTAAGGGAGGAGCCCTGTGTCCAGCAGATGTCCGATGACGAGTTGAAGGCCGCTCCAGACTCCTGCTTGGACACGTCAGCACAGATACAACCGACATCTACTTGCTCGAAGAGGTCCAGGAAGCCATCAGGGTGGCCAAGAAGCTGCATCCTATGGGCAATATATGAGCGATGGAAGCAAGGCTGCGGTGGGACAAGACGAATCGATCGCGGATGGCTGGGACGGACGCGTTGGCCCATCGACCTTCGCAGAAGCGTGTTCGGTGGTTCTGGCGGTCGTTGAGGACGGAGGAAGGCAGCGGCTGACAACTGGATGGCGCAGCGTGAAGGCCCAGGCGCCATTGGGCCATGGAAGTGACGTGCAGGACGGCTGACTTGACGTTCTTAGGCCATCCGGAAGGCACAAGGATGTCTGGCAAGGCCTGGTTCGACAAGGGTAAGCCTCCTGAAGGGTAAGCCTCCTGGGCCTCGTTACTGTCGCTGAGGACATAGCTTGCCATGCGGCTCTGTGCCGTCAATACTCCCAGATGTGTCCGGGAATTGTAGGGGCCGAAAGTCGCTGGACCAACACACCGGAATCCGTGCGCGAGGGCGGCGCCGTTCGCGCCATCGCTCGATCTTCCGCTGCGCTCGGCAAAGCGCGGCGGGGAAGTCGGAGTGTGCCGAGTCGCCCATCAGCCGTTCTCCTTGCAGAAGGTCTCGCCGGCCTTGTCGGCCCGACCCGGCGTCGGGCGGCTCTTGCCGGCCCCGGCTGACGATAGCGGCGGCGAAAAACCAGGTCAGGCGGGCTCGCCCAAAGGACACGCTCTATCCAGTTGAGCTACGGGTGCGACTGCTCGATTCCCCCCCAGAATACCGCGGTTTTCCGCACATTTCAGGCGGTTTCTCCCCGAGATCGCTTCCGGCCTTCGGTTCGCTCAAGTCCGCAGAAATCCGCCCATTCCCGCACAACTTGGCAAAGCGAATGGCACGATTTCCAAGGCCGGTTTCAGCACGGTTCGGCGCGGTCATTGCCAAGTCCATTCTTCTCAGAACGGCCTGCGTCTCAGTGCCGTATACACCTCACCGAATTTTTTCTTCCACTCCTCCTGCGTCTTGACGTTCGCTTTGTCGAACACCGTGCTCACCTCGCCCGTATCCAGGTCGAAATGCCAGAAACCGGACCGAACCGAGTGGGTCTCGACATCGAGGGTCACGTCGTCCGTTCTGAAGCTGAGAAGCAGCTCGGCCTTGTCCTCGGGGGAAGTCTTCCCGGGCACTCGCCGTTTCCAGAGAGTCTTCCCCGTGAAGATGTCGAAACACGCCACCATCCAACCGACCTCGGGCACCAATCCGTGGCGACCCGTGGCGGCGTACAGGCGGCCGTTGTGGACCACCATGTTCTGCACCACCGGCCAGGGCGACTCGAACTGTTCGAGGGTGACGAACCGCCTCTCGGCCGGGCCGGCAAGGTTGCGCCACGCCAGCGCCCCGTCGGAGGATCGCACGGCATACACCCATCCGTCGCGGCCGCCGAAGATGCACAGATCGCCGACGAGGTGCGGCCGCTGTCCGGGAACGAGTCGGGCATCCGCGGTGAACTCCCAAGACACGGGCTTATCCTTGCCTTGCAGCATGGCCACGCCATGCTCGTTGGGAATCACCGCAAGGATCCGCCCGTCGGCCGCGACCCACGGCAGGACCGCCGGAATCGGCGTTAGCAGCCAATCGGGCCGCCCGCCACGCGCATCCTCCATATACGTGAAGCCAGGTTCGGTGGTCTGGGGGTTGGCGCCGTGCGGGTTGGAGAAGCGTGCCGCGTTTACCAGGGCCGTTGAGTTACGCTGCACGGCCTGCGTCAAGGCGGGCGCCGACAGCGTCTTGTCCAGGGTCAGCGCTTCGTCGGCAAGGTTGGCCGGCCGCGTCACTTTCCCATAGGCCGGCCCCCTTTGCAGGTACTCGCGATCGGTGACATCGGACAGTTTGCGCCCGCCGTCGATGCTGGTCTCCATCGCCATGATGCCATGGAGCCGGTTGAAGCAGCCGCAGTTCGCGCTGGGCGGAACGTAGAGCATTCCGTACGCCGGCATGTAGGGGATGCGGCAGCCCAGCCGGAAGAAACCCGATGCGGCATGGGTCCCGTCCTGAAGGTTCATAGAGGAATTGTCGCCGAAGAACGCGTAGTCGCCGGCCATTACCCACGGCGAACACCGAAGCCTGATCCCCGATCGAATGGCGTGCGAGGCGATGGCGCGCCCCTTCTGGACATCGATCCCGACAAGGCGGCAGCCTGCGGGGCCTGTCGTGGGCTGGGTTGCCGGCCGGGCGTCCCAGCCCTTGCCTTCGGTGTAGAACTCCACGTCGTCGCTCCCCTTCACCCAGCACCATGCGACGTCGGCCTGGGCAAGGCAGAACTCTCGCCACAAACTGAAGGTGCCGCCGGCATTGTGGAAACGGAAGGCTCGTTGGAACGTCCCGTCGGCCGTTGCGTACACCAACACGGTACGCGTTAGGCATCGCGCATAAATAACCTAAACGATATTCACCCATGTGGAGTAATCGTATAGTTCCACTCGCCATGGAATGCCGCCGGTGTCAATTGGACCTTGGCGAGTTGTTCGGCAGTCACGGTTTCTTTGAGCGGATACACAT
>CAYWTX010000639.1:0-31383 GCA_964461295.1 uncultured Planctomycetaceae bacterium
TGCCCGTGCGCCAAGGTCCTCATCGTGACAAACCCCGTCGATGCGCTGACGGGCTTTGTGAGGGAGAAGTGGCCGGAGATGAACGCGTTCGGCTTCGGCTGCACCTTGGACATGGTGCGGTTTCAGCACTACCTGGCGAAGGCGGCCGGCGTGGCGGTGGGGGCCGTCAGGGCCGTGGTGATCGGATCGCACGATGACAACATGGTTCCGCTGGTAAGCCAGGCCACCATTGCGGGCAGACCCGTGGTCGAGGTCCTGTCGGCCGAGGCGATCGGGAGCGCAATCGGCCGCACCCGCGCAGCCGGCGCTCTCATCGTGAGCAAACTCAAGACGAGGGGCAGTTTCTATGCGGCGTCACGGGCGGTTGCCGCCATCGTCGAAGCCGTCGCCAGGGACGCGCGGGCCGTCTTCCCGCTGGACGTGCCATGCGGCGGGCACTATGGGCGATGGGACACCTGCCTGGCCCTTCCGTGCGTCGTGGGGGCCGGCGGGGTCGAAGTGCTGGACGTGCGACTGAACGACGATGAACGGGCCGGGCTGGAGGCCTGCGCCCGCGAAGTTGCTCGCGAGATGGAGGCCATCCGGAACGTCGTATCGCGGCCGACGCCGTGCATCGGGCCGGCGGGCGCGCTGGGCGGCGCGAACCGCATCCTCGGCGGCGTCACGACAACTTCGCGATGATCCGCGGGCCGATCCGCTTTGCCATCCAGACCGGCAACTTCTTCCAGCAGGCCGCCAGGAACCGGTACTTGGGGCTGTCCGGCCGAAGCTCCGGCAGGGACGCTCCCTCCGCCAACAGGTAGTGCCAGTAAAGCGGGACCTCCCCGGCCCCCCATTGCTTCTTGAACTTGTAGGTCCCCGAATCCCTTGTGCTGCGGCCAAAGTCAAACCGCTTCGCGCCTCGCCGGCATGCGTCCTCAAGCATGGACCAGTAGAGCAGCATGTTGGGACAGTCCTGCCGGTAGCGCCAACTGGCTGCGGCCCAGGGGACGTGGACGCCATGCCGGGCCGCGAAGGTCAACGAGGCGGCGACGCACAGGCCCCGGGTTCGCACGCTGTGGAAGCGGACGGCTTCGCCGAAGGTCTCCGCGATCTCGTGGAAGAACCCGATGCCGTGAGGCGGGCTGCCGAGGTCGCGCATGGTGCGGGCGTAGACGCGATGGAACTCCTCGACGGCGTCGGCTCCGCCGGTGCCGGCCGTCATCTCGGCCTTCTGCGCTTTGCGGACCTGATTGCGGACGCTCGCCTTGAGGCCCTGCCAGAGGGTCTCGGCGTTGTCCGGCAGGTCCAGGCACATCGCCACCTTGTCCCTCCGCGAGGGGACGGTCTCGCCCAGCGACGCCGACTGCCGGAGTTCGACCCATCGCACGTGGCGTTCGCCGAGCAGCCTCCTGGCGGCTTCCATGAGCGAATCTTGGGCAGCCGCGTCATCGGCCAGCACGCCCGATGCGTCGAGGTACGGCAGGCTGCAAAGGTAATGACCGAACAGGGCGCTCTTCTGTTCGACGAGTTGAAGGATGCCCACGACCTTGCCCCCGCGGGTGGCCGTGAGGTAGCAGGGGACGTTTCCGTAGGCGTCCCTCATCACGCACCCCCAGCGGCCGTCGTGGTAGATCGTCGCGTCGGGGTGACTTGCCAGGTATGCCTCCCAGTCGGGCGGCCGAGTCGATGACGAAACCTGGCATGTGCCGGAGCCTGCCGTGTCCGGAAAGCCCATCGCGATGTCTCCTGGCTGCTCTGTCCTGTCGTCCCAAGGCCCGGCTGGCCGCCGGGAGTGCAACATCACCAGTCTGCTCTATGGCAACCGCAGTCTGCCCCGAACGCAAGGCCGAATCCCCGCGAAACCGCGGCTGGGTGGGCCGAGGGCGGGCGCGGCCGTCTCCACGGGCCCCCACGCTGGCGGGCCCGGCATCGACAGCCGGCTTGGCAAATCAGGGACCGGCACAGTAGGATCATCGGCATGGCGACAGCCGGTCACGAGCAGTCAATCCGCTTGGCAGCCGTTGGGGACATCCTCCTGGCCGCCGGTCCCGCCGGGGAGGGCGGACGCGGCCGAGGCAGGGACCTCGGCGGAGTCGCGAAGCTGTTCGCCGACTGCGACATCGTGTTCGGGAATCTTGAGTGCGCCCTTTCCGGAGACGGCGGGCTGGTTCCGACCGAGCCGCGCGTGATCTCGACGCCCGACCTTGTGCGATCGGCGGTCTCATCGGGCTTCGGCGTCGTGACGCTCGCCAACAACCACACGTTCGACTGCCTGGAAGGCGGTTTTCGCGCCACCTGCCGGCTGCTGGAGGAGATGGGCGTCAGGCACTTCGGCGCCGGGGCGGACCTGGCACAGGCGTCCGCGCCGGCGATCGTCGATGTTCGCGGCGTTCGCGTCGCCTTCATCGGCGGCGCCGATCGCCGGAGCGGCACGAGGTACTTCGCCGCCGCGGACCGCTGGGGCGTGGCGCCGCTGGACGTGGACCGCATCTGTTCGCAGGTGCGGCGGCTCCGCGAGGAGTGCGATCACGTCATTGTCTCGCCCCACTGGGGCGAGGAACGTTTCCTGATCCCCTCGCCGGAGCAGATCGACCAGGCTCGCCGCATGATCGAGGCCGGGGCTTCGATGGTGCTTGGCCACCATCCGCACGTGATCCAGGGCATGGAACTTCGCCGCGGCAGGCCGATCGCCTACTCGCTGGGGAACTTCATCGCCAACGAGGTGGCGTTCTCCGACGGCGACGTGTTGCGATGGAGCCGCGCCGAGCGTACCGGGTGCCTCCTGACAGCCGAACTGGCGGCTGCCGGCGCGGTCACGGACGTCCGCCAGAGGCCCACCCACGACGACGGCGCCGCGGTCGGCCCCGCCCCCGACGGCTTCGGCCAGAGGCGAATCGACAAGGCCAACCGCGCCCTGGCCCGCGGCGTGACTGCTCGGCGCTATCGCCGCGAGCACCGTCGCGTGAAGACGTACGGCCCCATCCTGTCGCACCTTCGCTGGTCCGAACTGACGAAACTGCGCCTCCGCCAACTGAGGAAGGCCATTGGGCTGCTCCGCGGCGCGGCTAAGGCGCGCTAGCCCGCCTTCCTTGCCTTCCCCGCGGGTAGACGTGCACGCCGCTGCACATCCGTTCGTACCGGCCGACGACCTGAAGGTCGGCGAACACGTGTCCGTAGTCTCGCAGGAAACTGGCGTGCAGTGCCGCCGCAAGAAGCACCGCGCCTCGACGCATGATGGAGGACGGGAACCCGGCCGTGATGCCCTGGGCGATGGTGCGTCGCACGGATGGCAGACTTCGCACCCAACGTGTCGTCCGCGTCCTGTCCCACTGGGTCTGTCCCGTGATGTCGCCCTTCACCGGACAGGGGAGATGGCCGTGGTACGTCTGCCACGGGACGGCCATGAAGCCCTTCGGGAATCTCTCGGCCCATCTGTGGTAGAACCTGTGCCGCGGGAACAGGTCGACCGGCGCCGAGAGGATCAGGTCCATGAACGAGCCGTCGAAGAACGGCGTCAGGAACTCCACTCGCCATTCGTCCACGTTCTCGAAGAGCGGATGCAGGTGGCGGCGCTGATCGTTGTTCATGTAGAACAGGTGGACGGCTCTCCCGGCGTCGGCACACTCGATTCGCCTGAACTCCTCGCGGATGCCGTCGTGAAGTGCATCGCTCAGTTTCCGGTAGACGCCGGGATCGTAGAAACGCTCCGAAGGACGAGCCGCCTGCCAGAACTTCTCAGCCAGCGAATCGACGCCCTTTTCCCGAAGGGCGCGGATGTCATTTTCCTCCACATACACATACCCGACGCCGACGCTGCCGCCATCCCCCGAGAACACCAGAGGGGTCGCCGGCGGCTGCTTCTCGCCCTCCCATCGCACGTTCCTGATGCGGCTGGACCATCCCATCTCCCCCAGGCCGAAGCCCGGCACGACCCGGTGACGGACCCCGATCGCCTCGGCGAGGCCCCTGGCAAGGCTGTCGTCGATGCAGCCGTGCTCGAAGGTCAACGCGGTGAAGTCCGCTCCCAGTTGCTTCAGCATCATCACGATGCAGCGGGAATCCAGGCCGCCGCTCAGAAGCGAGACAACCATCCTCTGTGGGTCGCATCGCCTGGCGACGGCCTCGCGGAAGAGGTCGTAGGCGGCATCCAGAAGCCGGTCCTCCGTCATCGACAGGGGATCGAGGGTATCCGAGCGGAAGTAGAACTCCTTCGCGATCGCGCCGTCCTGACACGACAACATCTCGGCGGCCTCAAGGATCTTGACATCGGCGTAAGGCGTTCGGTTGCCGAGGGGGTACTTGAACGCAACGATCTCGGCCAGCCCCTGCATGTCCAGACGCTTCGGGACGCCGGCGATGGCTTCGAGCACGCGAAGGGAGTTGGCGAAGTACAGATGGTCGGGCCCCGCGCTGTAATAGACGGGCCGCACGCCCAGTTTGTCGGTTGCGAGCAGAAGTCGGTGAGAGGCGACGGTGTAGTGACACAGCGCAAAGCTTCCTCGGCAACGCCGAAGGCCGTCGTTATTCGCCTCGTCCAGACGGCTGCTCATCGCGACCAGTTCGCCCTGGCGGTCTGCGGCGCCGGGCGGGCCATCGATCAGCATCTGCCCGGCCAGCGCCGCGACGTGAACGCCAGGAAGATGGTGGTACGCGGGAGCCGGGAACGCCCCGACGTCGACCTTCGCCAGGAAGAACCGGTCGGACGAGAATTCCTGCACGGGGTCGCCCGCTCGCGATATGTTCCGGACGATCGTGGCGACGGAATCGGCGGGAGGCGGAACGGGTCGGCCCCCGCTCTGCACGGCGTAGATGCCCGCGAAGAGAGACATGGCTTGGACTCCTTGAACCCGATGCCACAAATGAACCCGCGGCGCGGATCCTGATTGGCCTGCGTGGCGGCCCACAAGGGCGCCCGCAATCGCCTCGCGAACCATCCCCCCAGCCGCATGGGACCTGGCGGAAGTACGCCGAACAACCGTCGCCCGTGCGCCGTTTCACGTCCGGGGCGCCGTCGCGGGATCCCCGGCCGCCGCACGGAGCTCCTCCGCCACCTTGCTGACCACCGGGCGGTACTTGCCTGACGGGGCGGGGCGAATGTCCTCAACGACTTCCACCGTGACCCTGTCATCGCTGCGGAGGCGCTGCTCGACGCCGCGGCGGACTCGCTCGCATCCGTCAGCCGGGAAGCTGCCGTCCGTCACGACGAGGACTGCTATCCGGCCTCTCTCCTCCTGGCGGAGCTGGAACTTCACGATGCCCGGAACCGACCGGCAGATATAGATGATGAAATACCCGGCCACCCACTTGCCGTCGCTTGTTACGACGAAGTCGGCAACGCGACCATCGCTGATCCTGATGCTGCTGAGGGTACGCCCGCACGGGCACGGCTCGTTCGACAGCGTCACGATGTCGCCGGTGCGATATCGGATGATCGGCATGACCTTGCTGACGATGTTCGTGAGCACCAGTTCGCCCTGGCCATCTGTCGGCTCGCCGCTGCCGGGGTCGACCGTCCCCAGGAGCACCTGCTCATCCATGCAGTGCATGGTGAAGTGCTCGCACTCGTGGCCGACCAGACCGCCCTCGCGGAGGCCGTAGGAGTCATAGACGGGCACGCCGAATGCCTCGGAGATGATCTTGCGGTCCACGTCGGTGAGCACCTCGGAGGTCGTGGAGATCGCTCTCAACCCCCGGCCGGCAAGCTCCGCGAGGTCGATCCCCCGCGACCTGGCCATCGTGGCGATGAGCGAGAAGCTGCACGGGTAGCCGAAGATGCACTTCGGCCGCCAGCGCTTCCAGTACTCGAGGTACCCCGGCACCGATTCGGGGCGGATCTCGAACCCGTTGGTCAGGCCGTCGTTGACCAACCAGTCGCGGACCCGCTTGATCCGGTCCTGCTTGTTCAGCTCGACCGGCGAGCCCCAGAAGTACATTTCCTTGTCCCCCCGGCGGATGCCGATCCACTCGTGCCCCCGCATCCGCGCGGCGTTGATCTGGGCCTCGCGGCTGGAGGTCGTGTAGAACTGAAGCGCCTCGTTCGTCGAGCCGCTTGTACGCACCAGCATGAGCCGCCTGCCCTCCTCCCGCCAGACCATCTCCTCCCGCCGTGAGCGGAGCGTTTGCTTCGCCAGCAAGGGAAACCGCTGAAGGTCCGCCAGATCCCGGATGTCAGTGGGCCGCATACCGCGGGCGTCCATCACTTCGCGCCAGTAAGGGCTGTGCTCGTAAGCGGAGGCGACGACATCACGCAACCGCTGCACTTGCATCGCCTTGAGTCGCTCGCGAGGCCAGCGTTCGCTCGCCCGCAGCTCCTTCAGGATGGCGAAGCTTCGGCGTCCCAGCAGCCGCTCCTGGATTCGGAACATCGTTCGAGCAAGGACAGGAAGCATGGCACGTCCCTTTCGGGTCCTTCTGCATCCTCAAACCCAGTACGCCCGGTTGCAGAGCTGAACGGCCCTTCGCACGTAGGAGCGAAGGACGTTGCCCATGCGGCAGGGCGGAACGGCCCTGGGCTCATACCGGCCCGCCTGGACGGCGGCCGCGAGCCGGGCGAACGTGTGGATCGGGAACGCCGAGGCGTTCGTGGCCAGCCACGCGCAGAGCCGACCGAACCGGCGGGCGACGACCCGGTTGAGCCGCCCGCCATCGTACTGGTGGTTCCGGACCTTGAACAGACTGAAGCTGTGCAGGATAGTCACCGCGTCGGCCCCGGCGCCGCGGATCATGCCGATCGCGTCGCGACATTCCTCGAACGACATTCCCACAAGGTCCAGCGGCTGGGCCGGGTGCAGGCCCGGCAGAGGGGGGTGCTCGAAACCCGACAGGGCCAGTTCCAGCACGTCGCCGTACCACTTCGAGCCGTTGTACCGCTGGGGGTCGTGGAATCGGCACTGGCCGCCCAGGTAGGGGAACGTATAACTGCTGTCCACCCGGATGCCCATGGCGGCCAGTTGCCCGAGCGTCGTCTCGTCGGCGGCCATGTTTCCGGCCCGGAAGGCCACCGGCCGCCGACCCGTCCATCTCTCCAGCCGCTGAGCCCCCTCCTCAAGCAGGGCGAGCTGTTCGGTTGCCGGCAGGTCGGGGAACTGGTCGGTGAAGGGGAAGGGCTTGCCCTGTTGCTTCAGGCCGTAGTGCTTGTGGTTGGGATGCACGTGGAGCTGGACGTCCTGGCCGTGGTCGAGGAGGTACCGGCAGACAGGTTCCATGGTTCCGGGGTATCCCTGTTCATCGGCAAACGGCTCGACGAAGAACGTTGCCGCCAGAGCGTGACGATCGAGGATGCCCACGATCAGCGGCAGGCCGAGTTCGCTGGGCCCGTACCGCCCCCAGACTGCCCGCTCGGGCGACACGGGGCGGAGGCGTTCATCGCCCCAGGCTCCGCCCATGGAGCACTCCACGTCGAACGTGATGTAGACGCCCGGGTTCATGTCGGCGGGCGGTCCTGCGACTGCGGGTTTCCGATGATGTCGAGCGACTCGGCCCCGAGTCGCCTAACCATTTGTTTCAGGTCCACGAAGAACGGCTTGACGTCCCTCAGCCAGAACGTGTCGTCCTTCGTCCATGGCCCGCAATTCCACAGGAACCGCGCCACGGCCCCGAACTTGCTGAGATGCCTTTGCCCGGGCGGGAGCTGGTCGCCGCGGAGCATCCCGAACATCCAGTTCGCGTCGCCGCCCAGGATGCGTGTGCGCAGACCCACCTGATAGGGCGTACGCTTCATCTTCTCCGGCTCGAAATGGCTCTGCCAGAGCAGGAACGGGGCGTCGAACCCAGCCATGATGACCGTGGGCAGGCCCCCGATGAACCGCGGGTTGATCTCGAGGAAGATGTACTTGTCCGTGGCCGGGTCGTAGTGGAACTGGACGCCGGCAATGCCTTCCCACCCGATGGCCTTCAGCAGGCGAACGGCGTCGCCGATGAGTCCCTCGTGCCGGCAGGAGACGCGCTGGACCGTGACTCCGCCCGCCAGGGGCATGTGGTGCTCGCCGATGTACTCGCCTGCCATGAAGCACTCGCCGCGGTGCATCAGGACCTGCACGTGGTCCTCGACGCCGGGGTGGTACTCCTGGACGATGACGTTGTCGGCGAAGGCTTCGACGCCCCGGTGGAGCCGCTCAAGCTGGGCGGGACTCTCGGCGTAGGCAGCCTTCCACGGGGCTTTCTTGCCGTCGGCCGGCTCGTTCTGCTTCCGCGTCCGCAAGACCAGCGGGAACCGCAGGGCGGCGCCGCCGCCGGCGATGAGCTGGTCCAGCGTCATCCCCCGGGCCACCGGCACCGCGAGTTGCACGCAGAGCCGCTGCATGTAGTCCTTGTCGGTGGCCTTCTCAAAGCACTCCCTCGACGGGCTGAGCACGCGGATGTCAGGCTCGAAGTTCCCCCGCCGAGCGATCAGGGCGTTGTGGTAGCCCTCGGCGATGGTCATTACCGAAGCGACCTCCAGTCGCCGGGCCAGCGACGCGACTTCGTCGGCGAAGCCGGCGCCGCCTGCCTTGCTGTCCAACGTCCAGGCGCTGCCGGAGTAGCGGCTGTGCGCGGCCTGGCCGTTGGGCGTGGCCACCACGGCATGAACCGACAGCCCGTTGCGGGCCAGGCTGCGAACGACCCACAACCCCACCTGCGTGTCGCCCACGATGGCCAACACGCGGCGACATCTCGGCGTCGAACGTAGCGACGCGGGCCGAGGAGGCAGGACAACCTTCATGCTCCGTCTCCCATACTGTCTCACGGGCAGTTGTGTGCGCGGACATGCGGCGCGCGAGCCCAGCCCTTCCACATAGTGCGCGGGTGTCGCGAACCGGCGCGGCTGTCATCACCGCTTCCCAACCGCGCGGACGAACACGTTGTAGACTTCCTCGGCCACGGAGGACCAGGACTTTACCGATTCCGACTGGCGGACGGCCTGTGGCGACCACCGCTTCTCAAGGGTGCCTGAGATGGCCTCGGCCAGCGGTTCCACTTCGCCGACGCTCACGATCTCGCCGTTGATCCCCGGCTGGACGATGTCCGGCACGGCGCCCACGTTGGTCGCCACCACCGGGGTGCCGCAGGCCAGGCTCTCCAGCACGACGTTGGGGCAGCCCTCGCGGTAGGACGCCAGCACGCTCACGTCGGCGGCGCTGAGGTAGAGGGGGATGCGGCCATACGGCTGGGGGCCGGCCAGGATGACCCGGCCGTTCAGGCCAAGCCTGTCGACCATCTCCCGCAAGAGGCCCTGGTTCTTGCCGCCTTCGGGGTCTCCGCCCACCAGAACGAGACAGACATCCCCGGGAAGCCGCGCCATGGCCTGGACGGCCTCTCGATGCCCTTTGCGCGGCCCCAGGTGTGCCACGGTTACAACGAGCCGGCCCTCGGCAGGCAGTCCCAACTCGCGGCGGCACGCCTGCTTGTCCCTCGGATGGAACCGATCCGTGTCCACGCCGTTGGGGATCACGCGAATCATCCCGGCGTCGACGCCGAGCCCGATGGCCGTCTGGGCCAGGTGGCCGCTGACGCTGATGATCGCCGCGGCTCGCTGCATCGCCTCGACGCACTGGGGCAGCATACGGCGGTTCTGCATCGCCTGATACAGCCAGCCGCGGAGGGTGATGGTGTAGGGAACTCCGAGTTCGCGGGCCAGAAGCGATACGCCGACGCCGTCCGGCCAGACGAAGTGGGCGTCCAGAACGTCCGGGGTCCACCGGCGGCAGAAGTCCGCAAGCCACTGGCGGATTCCTCTGGCGTAGAACCTGGCGTCCAGCGACTTCAGCACGCCCGGCAGGTAGAACCATCCAGGCCGGTGGACGACCAAGCCTTCCCATCGGCCGTCGTCAGGCTTCGCGCCGCCGCCCCGCAGGCGGCTGAGAACCGGGAACCGCGGCTGCGGGCTGACGACCTGTAGCTCCGCCAGCTTCGCCAGCGCCGCCAGCCGCTGGTGGACGAACACTCCCCACGTGGGCCTGGCCGCGCTGGGAAAGCAGTATGAGAACGACAGGATCTTCACGTCTGTCTCCGCCGATGGGAACGTGCCTTCCGGCTCAACATGCGAGAATAGGCATCAAGGTAGCTCGACGCCATCTTCTCGACCCCGTAGTTGGCGATCGCGTGTTGCCGCGCCCGCTCTCCGAGGCGAAGGCGACGCGCCGTATCGCGGCATAGCTCGACCATCGATTGAGCCAAGGCCGCCGGCGAGGCGGGCTCGACCAGCAGGCCGGTCCCATCCGGGATGGCGTTGGGCACGCCCCCGACGCGAGTGGCAATGACAGGCAGTTCCGCCGTCATGGCTTCCAGAACGACCATGGGGAGCCCTTCGCTGCGGCTTGACAGCACAAAGGCATCGGCCGCGGAGTAAAGGCAGTGAACGTCAGGCCGGTATCCGAGGAACCGGACGGTGTTTTGCAGGCCCAGCCGCTGGCGCTGACCCAGAAGCGATCGACAGTAGGGGGTATCAGGCATCGCCCCCGCCACCCAGACCAGCACGCGGCGGTCGAGCGGAACGTTGCGAATCGCCGCGGCCGCGTCCAGCAAATCCTCGAACCCCTTCTCCGGCCTGGCGTTGCCCACGGCAAGGAACACGAAGTCACCCTCTGACGCACCGAGTTCACGGCGAACGGCGGCCCGCGATTGGGGGGATCTCGCAACCGTCGGCACGCCGTTGGGGATGATGTCGAAACCTTCTCGCCAAGCCAGGTAGTCGGCGTGGCGGCGGGCCACTTCCTCGGACACAGCCGTGGCCATGGACACGCCTCGCATGGCCAGGCGATGGCGCAACCGCGGTTCCCGATCGGCGTTGAACAGCAGCCCGTGGGCCGAGTATACGATGGGTCGCCGGCCGCTGATCCAGTTGGCCAGGACGACGTACGGCATGCTGGAGCGGTCATGGCAGTTGATGACCGCGGGCCGGAACTCGCGGAGCAACCTGCCCAGTCGGAAGATGGCCCTGAGGTCGTAACCCGTGTTGCTTCCTATCGCCGCCACGGTCACGCCAGCCAGTTCCACCTCCTCGGCCAACTGTCCCTTGTCGCCCAGACAGACAACGAGCGTCCCTATGCGCCTGGCCGAGAGCCTGCCTGCCAGGTGGGCGACAACGCGCTCGCCGCCGCCCAGCCCCAGCCGATGAATGACCAGTGCAACTCGTTCGGCGTCGGGCTGACCGTCGTGGCGCCTGGCCGGTTCGCCGCCGGACTCGCGATCGCTGTTAGTCTCGTGAGGTGCCATAGGTAGCC
Source organism: uncultured Planctomycetaceae bacterium (assembly GCA_964461295.1). Classification (GTDB taxonomy): domain Bacteria; phylum Planctomycetota; class Phycisphaerae; order SM23-33; family SM23-33; genus CAYWTX01. Next base: position 11,184 of record CAYWTX010000639.1, read on the forward strand.
GCGATCCCGTCAGGTGCCCGCCGGGGCCGACGCCGGCTTGGGCAGCCGCCTGGGCAACCGCTTGGGCAGTCGGTGCTGGTGCGGACCCTCCTTCGGTAGAGTCAAAGCGGCTTCCAGGGCCTCTCCGGCCGCGTCGGCCTTGGCATTCTCCAACGCCCTGTCAAGGCAGACCGGCAGCAGCAGGAACCACCACGTATACTCCACGTACGTCAGCGAGACGGCCAGGCATCCCGTGAGAAGCGTCGCCAGCGCACAGCGCAACGTGAAGGCGCTATGCACCAGGTGACGGCCCGCTTCCCCAGGCAGCGTCGTCGCCTGCCGGGTCACGCGCCGCAGTATCAGGAACGCGTTGCCGATCAGCAGCCCGAAGACGATGATCCCCTGGATTCCCAGTTCCGTCAGGCAGCGTATGTACGTGTTGTGGACATCCTTCATCACGTACTCAGGCACATAGCGGTTTATGTTCTGGTAGAAGTTCCCCGGCCCCACTCCAAGCGGGTGATCTTTCCACATCGCCAGACCCGCGCGAGCCAACACCACTCGGCTCTCAGCGGACGCATCTCGTTGCTCCTCGGGCCTGGCGATGGAGACCGCGCGGTCGAGGAACTGCGGGTCGGTGAGGTAGAAGAACCCTGCGCCGGCAAGGACGATCCCCGCCGCTATGTGCTTGCGATACTGCTTCGGGGCGGCAACCAGGGCCACGACCCCTCCGGCAAGCAGGCCGATCACGGCGCTGCGGCTGCGGGTCAGCACGACCGCGTTGGCCGTGAAGCCCCCGGCGATGAAGCACACGATCCGCCCGGGCCACCCGCTTCGCAGGAACTTCGCCCCGATCAACCAGAGCATCGTCGCCATGTAGACGGCGAAGAAATTCGACTCCGAGAAGTCCGGTCCGCCGATCCCCTCCAGCCTCCCCTTGACGAAGGCGCGCCTGGGCAGGTCCCACGCCTGCATTCCCAGGAACATCGTGCCGATTACCAGCACCCAGATCAGGCGGTCCAGGTTCCGGATGTTCGTGACGATGTGCGTCAGCATAAGCAGGAAGACCGCCACCTTCGTGAACTTCACGGACGGATGATCGACTCCGGCCAGCGTATACCGGCCCACCGTCTGCTGGCCGATGAGCACCGACAGCCAGACGATGCCCAGGAATGCCAGCAGCAGCTTCTCCTGGCCCGTCAGGATCTTCTGCCCTTGGCGCAGCTTCCGCCAGTTCAGGGCGAGGCCCACCGCCGTTGTGGCGGCCAGGATGAAGGAATAGCGGATGCCCCAAGGTCGGACAGGCGCTGCCCACCATTGGCTTTCAGGGCCGATGACGTAGTGGGCGCAATAGCCCAGGACGCCAAGGATCGGCGAAACGAGGGCTCCTGCCGCACAGAACGCGAAGAGCCCGAGGAACATGATGGTCTTCAATGCCATGCGGTACGCTTCTTGCCGGACGCTGGGTGCGGCATCGCGGCGACCCGGGCGGCGCCGTTTCTCGTCCGGCAAGCTCGCGAGCATGTCCGCCCAATCTGGCCGCGTCTAGCCTAATGTTCGTCATCGAACGTGCCGGAGTTTAGCCCTTTCCGATCCTGACACGAGCTGCTCGAGTTCCCGGACTTCCGCCTTCATCCTGTCCTCCCAACTCCACAGGCCGGCAGCCCTTTGGAGCTGCGCCGTCCGCAGACGACGAGCCAACTCCGGGTCCGTCAGAACCTTTCTGAGGCACTCGCCCAGGCCTTCGACGTCATCGCGGTCAGCCAGGAGGCCGTTGACATTGTGCTCGACGAGGTCCGCCGAAGAAACGTCCCGGACCGAGACGACGGGCGCTCCGGCACACATCGATTCGTACAACGGATTGCACCGGTTCGTGACGTCGTTGGTGATCATGAAGGCGTCGGCCAGGTTCATCAGGGCCCAGATGTCGCCATGCGAGACTCCGCCGAGCCATACGACCTCACCATCGATGCCCAGTTCCTTGGCCAGCCGCTGGAGGCGTTCCCGTTCCGCCCCGTCGCCGGCCACCACAAGTTGACAGTCACAACCATGCTCCCGGCAGTACTTGATCGCATGGAGCATCCGGTCGATCCTCTTCCAGTAGCTCAGCCTGGAGCAAGAGAGGACCCAACGGGCGCCTGGTCGCAGGCCGGCCGCCACGAAGCGCGACGCAAGGTCGGCGCGCGTGTCGCTCGGCCGGTCGGTCGGCAGGTCCACTCCGTTCTGCCAGAACCGGAAACGCGACAGGTCAATCCGCAGCTTCCGCGCCACCTCATCGCCTCGTGTGCCGTCGTTACAGCAGATCAGCAGGCTGTGCGGCACCAGGTACCCCGCGGCGGCGACCGGGTACCGCAGCCACACGAGCGGGCGTTTCGCCAAGTCGGCCAGGAACGTGCCGTACAACCGCGTCACGTTGGGAACGTTCAGGATGCGCCCGACGATCCAGCCGGCCAGGGCGGCATACTGGTTGTGCGCGTAGACGAGATCGAACTTCCCCTTGGCGCGCCGGCGGGCCCGCATCGCCTCCAGGACCAGGCTGATCGTCAGCAGGACGCAGGTCACGAGGTTCACCAGCCAGCGAACCGCATAGGGCGGCTCCTTGCCGCCGCCCAGGCGCCGGCCAAGAGCCCGAACCGGCAGGATCGCCGGCATCCAGGAGCACCCGGCCACGTGGATCGCGTATCCGGCGTCGCGCCGGTGGGTGAGTTCCTCCAGCCCGTCCGAGAAGAGATGGTAGCGGGGAAGCACCAGGACGACGGCGTGCCCGCCCCGAACGTGGCCGCGCAGCGTCTCGCACAGCGAGGGCATCCCGCCCTTGCCCGCCATCGACCAGACGGGCAGGGCCGATAGATTGAGAATGCGCATTGTTCTCTCTCAGTTCACCCCATCGGGGACATAGGGGGTCCTTCCACGCTACTCCTGGCCTGCAGGCCGAGACTCGATGGCTGCCGGGGCGAGGACGCCGGCACGTCTCGGAGATCGCTTCAGACTCATCCGCAGGATATCCACCAGTTCGTGCATGGTGTCGCGGAACCCCAGCCAGATCATCGCGGCGCAACAGGATGCACCTCCCAGGATGCCGGCAGTGAGCCCTATGGCCACCGGAAGCCCCGCGGCGGCGCAGACGGACGTGGCGGCCAGAGACCCAACGCCCGTTGCGAGCGCTATGCAGGCGGGCGCGATCAGTGCGCGGAGCACCCGAAGGTACGCCACCTCGACTGTCCGAGCCGCCCAGTAGGCCGCGTAGAAGTAGAACGCCGAGGCCAGGGCCATGGCGACCGCGACGCCTAGCAGGCCGAAGAGCATGCCCAGCGTCATCACCAGGGCCACGGTAATCGCCAACCTGCCGACGGTAAGCTTGAACGGCATGTCAGGTCGGCAGCAGGCCATGAGCGTTGCCGTTACGGGCCCCTGGATGGAGTTGAGTGCGGCGGCAAGACAGAGGATGCGAAGAGCCGGCACGACCTCAAGCCATCTCTCGCCCCAAAGCAGGGCCACCGCTGGGTACGCCACGGCCGCCAGGCCCGCCAACAACGGCCAGGTGATTGTCGCCCCCACCCGGGTGGCCTTGAGCATCCCGCGCGCGATGACGTCCTTTTTCCCCTTTGCCTGCGAGAGCCCGGGGAACAGCACCGCGTCCGTCGTTCGGGTGATCCGGTTGTGGATGATGTGGGGCACCTTGTAGGCAAACTCGTAGAGGCCCAGGCTCGTCGTCCCAAGCAGTCTGCCCAGCAGGATGTAGTCCACGTTGTAGTTGAGGAAGCCCAGCAGCGATCCGGCCAACCCATAGGCGCCAAAGCGGAATTGGAAGCGAAAGCTGTCGCGATTGAACCGCATGCCAGGCCGCCACCGCGCCGCGATGCATATGGCCGCGTGGATGAAGAGACCCGACGCCAGGGTTCCGATGACCAGAGCCCAGTGGCGCAGGTCGGTCGCAACGGCCAGGATCACGGCCAGCCCCGACGCGATCAGCGTCCCGATCGTGTCTATCACCACGAGGTTGCCGAAGTGCATGCGCTTCTGGAGAATCGCGCTGGGGACGGTACTGGCAGCCACGAGAAGCAGGCCCAGGCACAGCGCGCGCAGGACCCACGTAAGCTCGGGGGCGCGGAAGAAGGCCGCCACGGAGGGCGCGACGCCGAAGGCGGCGGCGAAGAGCGCGACCTTGACGGCTGCCGTCGTCCAGAACGCGGTGGACAAGTCGTCTTCGGTGACATGGGGTTTCGCGATGATCCCGGCGCCCATTCCCAATGCGGCCAGACGCTCGATGAAATCGCGTGCCAGGACCGCCAGCGTGAAGAGGCCGAAGTCCGCGGGCGTCAGGTGCCGCGCCAGGATCGTGCTGGCTCCGATGGTGATGATCGTGCTCAGGACACTCCCGCCGACCTGCCACGCCGCGCCTCGACCGGCGGCCCGCGCGATCTCGTGGGTGTCCACCCTTTCGGCCCGCTCCACGGCCTGGGGTGGGTGGCCGCTCGGAAGCGCTTCATGGGCAACAGGCATTGCGGCACTCCGATTTTCCGGTGTTGCGCGCTCCGGGACAACTGGCGGGCTGTCCTCCCCCTTCGGCGGATGCAGCACCGGCCCCCAAGAGCTTCCCGGCCATGATGACATTCCATGCCATCGGCCGCAAGGGCGGCAGGAGACGGAACAGGACTTGGTCCACCCTCTCCAGAAACCGGAAGGTGGCCTGGCCGGCCCGATGGAAGCCGACCCAGAACAGCGGAATGCACAGCAGCGAGAGGAGGTTCCGGTGATCGAGATGGAGGCTGGAGCAGCAGGACCTGACCCGATTGACGTCAGCAGATGTCAGCGGGTGCTCGCCCTCGTCTCGAAGAGCAGGCGTCAGCCACCGCACCAGGCGGATGATCGGGTTTGCCGCCAGCGGTTCGCAGAACAGGCATTCCGCGCCGGGCTTGCACACCCGCTGGAGCTCGCGCATGAACCGAGGGATGTCCAGATGATGAACGATGGCCTTTCCGAACACGACGTCGAAGAAGCCGTCGGCGAATGGCATCGCGTGGGCATCGCCGAGGACCGTGTGCACCTTCGGGCGGTATTCAGCGAAGGGATGCTCATCGAAGACACGCAACAACTCCGGATCGACGTCGAGGCACCACAGTTCGGCCCCCAGTTCAGCCATCGCGTGGGCAATGCTGGCCGAAACGCCGCAGCCGACGTAGAGGACGCGGGCGCCTGCCAGCTTCGGGAGCCGTTGAACGCAACATCGCGTCAGATCGCTGTTCACGAAGGGGTACCACCGGTATCGGAAGGTCATCTTGTCTCCTCTGCCTTCTGTGTGCTGCGCGCCTCTCGGCGCGCGTTCATCCACTGCGGGTTCCTCTGTGCCGCCGCAACTTCCGCACGGGTCAAGTGTTCCATTGTGGTTTACCGTCGATCATCCTGCTGCCTCCTGGACTTCAGAACCAGCACTTGTGTCACGCTGAGCCTTCCCGCTCCGGGCAGGCAGGAGATCCAGTCAAAGCCGAGCCTTCCCACGTGGAAGGCATCCACGTGATTGCGTCCGAGGCGCGGGCCCACGCCGCTCAGGCCCCAGAGGGCAAGGCGGTACCCGGTGTTCTCGAGGGCCCCAATGGCGTCCGGCGATCCACGCCACCACGGAAACGCCATGGCCTCCACGACGTGTCCGGGCAGGTTGGTCTCGATGAGGCGCTTCGCCTCGGCCAGGTCCCGACCCAGTGCTTGCGGCGTAACCGGGCTGTCGGGCCGGGCTGCGCACGCGAAGAACGGGGCGGCCGCCTGGCGGCGCAGGTCCCACCGCAGTCCGCCAAGGTAGGGCGCTCCGATGCAGGCGCGTCCGACGACCTCCTCCCGCAACATCTGGAGCAGATCCCCCAACCCGTCGCCCTCCACGTGCGGCCCGTTTGGCACACGGTTGTGCCACATGCCGTGGGATTGAACATCCACGTCACCGGCGCCTGCCAGACCCCGGATATCGCCCCAGGACAGGAGCGTCTTGGACAGTTGTTCGCCCGCCTTGCCCGCGGGGCGTGTCGCCATTTCGACCAGCCCCGGGCAAATGAACAGAACGCTCCGCATTCCGTGCTGTCGCAGAAGGGGAAGCGTGTGATCCGCGAAGCCCTTCAGTCCGTCATCGAAGGTCAGAAGGACCGATGGGCGATCCAGCGTTCTGGTGCCCGAGAGCCATTCCAGGTACTCCCTGGTCGTGAGCGTCGAGTACTTGTTGCGCGCGAGGTGCTCAAGTTTGGGCTTGAGGTAGCTGCCCCCAGGCGCGTGTTGCGCGAACACCGGGACGGCTGCGTTCGGATCGACGCAGCGCCCGTACAGCATCGGGGGCAACCGATGCAGGGCGATGAGGCGCAGGTTGTGCCAGTTCTCACGCATCATACGACGCGGCGGGCGACCCGGACATTCCGGCAACGAGAGGACCATAGTGTCGCAGACATTCAGCGCACGCTCCGAGATGGCCGCACGCGTTTTGGTTCCCGGACGGGCGTCGCCACGAAGTCCCAGATGGCTTCCGGGAGTTCGGGGCCGCGCTGGTAGGGCACGAGCGGCCGGGTTGCCTGCTCACGGAGGGCAGCCTCCAAATCGCCTACCTGGAAGCAGCACCTGCACAGTCCACGTGCGGCCAGGACTCGCAGCAACTGCGCTTGGTGATCGCCCGGAAGGCTTCGGTTCGCCACAGCGATGAAACTCTTCTGAAGGAGCAGCAACTCGAAGAGCGTTCCGACCCCGCCGTGACTGATCACGAGGTCAGCCTTGTGGTAGTGCTGGTCCATGTCCTCCACGTACCGGACCCACTGAATGTGCCGAGGGATGTAACGGCTCCGGCCGATCTGGGCGATAACGGGGCCATGGACGATACCTTCGCCGGCGAGGCGGTCGACCTCCCGGATCAGCTCATCGAAGTAGGTTGTGCCAACCGTGACGAAAATCATAGCAGCGTGCCCTGGTACAGAGCCCGGCGGTGAAGGCGAACGGCTTGTGGCCATTGTACATAGAAGCGGTCGGCCAGTCCAAGACCGGAGATGATCCGATCGGTGAGGGCAGGCTCGGTGACCCGAGTGATGCAGGTCACGAAGGCCGTCCTGATTCCAAACAACCTCGCAGCCAGCAGGAGATAGACCGCCATGCGTTGCCCTATGCCAATCACGGCATCCGGCTGTTCCGCCCACAGCAGTCTGACCGCCCCGACGAACCCGAGGACCAGATCGGGGATGCTGCCGATCCACGTGCGGCTCCTCCTCTGGCGCCGGTGAGGCCGGAGCAACACGAACCTCCAGCCCTGATGGTCGCTCAAGTCGCGGTCCAGCTTGGCCCGGGCCTCCTCCGGACCGACAAGTACCACCTCGGCCCACTTGGGTTGGCGCCTCAGGAGGTTCACGGTCTGTATCGCGAACCCACCCGCAGCCAGGCATATCACGACCTTGCGTTTGCGGCCCGCGGTCGGAAGGCGTCCGGCCGGCCTCGTGTCGGGGCGACCTTCCGTGAGGGCACGCAGCGAAAAATCAGGCTTCTCCCGCCAAGTCCCCGTGCCGCCCTCACGGCTTCCTCCCGCTTCGGAAGCGTCCGTCATGTTACGGGTGGCTGATTGCACGAAGGGTCGTGCCTCTCCAGTCTGCCGGTGAGGCATGGATTCCGCAACCTGGTCGAGCCCTTGCCGGTACGTCCGCGTCAGTTCGTCATTGGCCCAACGGAAGACCAACATGCTTCCTTTGGGCGCCAGAAGGTGCCTGAGGCTCCTCCTCAGCCCGACGCGGCGAGTGATGTTCTTGTGCACGAGGCTGTCCCAGTGCGTAAGAACGCGGAGGAACGACACCATGGGTTCCGGAGGCGCGTAGCAGCCATTGTCGCGCACGTAGCGTGCAAAGCTGGCCCTGGCCTCCGGCGAATACGGCCAGCGAAGGAACGCTTCGTGCGAGGTGTTCCTTTTCACTGTACCGAACAAGTTCCGCGGCACGCCGGCTTCCTCGAGAATCCGCCTCGCTATCGGCTTGTCATAGTCCCTGTGCATGTGCCACGGGGCCATTGCCGGCGAGAGCGTGATGGCACGCGTTTGGTGGTTGTGTCGGGCGGCCCAGAATGGGACCGGGCACTGGAAGACGCCCTTGAGGAGTCGCCACTCGCAGAAACCAAGCGAGCCGGGATCACGCCGGACGAAGGGGTCGGGATGATCGTGGCAGACTCGATCCCACATCTTCTCGCCGTGCCAGCCCGTGAAGAACAAACACAGCGGTTCCGGAAAGTCGAACAAGGTCCAGTTGATGATCCCGGCCCGGCCTTCCGCCGCCCATAGCGCCGCTTCCATCGGGTAGGAACTGGCGCTCAGGGGATGTTCGGTGCAGGACATGCCCAGGCACTTGGCCAGGAGAGCCCCTGAGTCCGAACCGCGCCATAGGCTGGCCGACCCCGAGATGGTGACCGTGCGCTTGCAGCCGGCATGCCGCGAGATCACGGTCGCGGCAGAGGAATCGTAGCCGCTGGAGATGCCGCTCAACGGAACCACGCGGTGAGCACGCGCCGGATCGGCCAGGTTGCGGCCGAGACTCTTGGCCGTCTGCACGAGATACCCGTGGTAGTCCTCGTACGTCAGGAATGCCGGAGCAGGATCGGGCTTCACCACTTCGAACAGCCCCGTCCCGTCGTGGAGGAGGTTGTTGAAGTAGACGGATGCGACCTGACCTGACTCCAGGGGGATGCTGGCGACGCGAGCAGCGAGTCCTTTGCAGATCGTTCGCACGTCCCGGGAGTAGTCGGCGTAGTCATCCCGCAGGGAGAGCCCAGTTACCGCCAGCATCGCGGGCAGCGAATTGGAGACATAGGTTCTCCCGCCCCGCGTCAAGTGCCACAGCCGGTCGAAGACCGTGCCGCTGCTGACGAAAACCACACGGTCGCCTCGGCAGCGGACGCCGCTGCCGAAGACAAGGTCGGTGCGGTCGAAGTCTCCGGCGGCGAAGTCGCCGGCCCAGACGGCCTCGACGACCCACTCGTCCCGCACCTCGACCATCGGGCCATGGAGCACGTGCAGGCGCGAGGCTCCGGAAGCAACGCTCGCGACCCACGCCAGTAAAGGCCAGTCCGGCACGAGGATGGCATCAAGCAGCATGTCAGTCTCTCATCCTGAAGACATCGGGCTCCGCGCCGGGACCGTCCCGCGGGCAGATCCGTTTCTCATGCATTCCCGCGACACGATCACGCGAATGGAACCAGGTTGCGGATTCTCCTGTCAGCATGAAACGCCTGCGTGTATCCCAGGGCCGCCTGCACCAACCGACCTTGCTTGAGCCGGCAATTGCCCACATTCTTCCAGCAGTTCGCCAGGTACTTCTGGAAGACGGCATGCTCCGGCCGTCCCATGGTTCGCTCGCGATACGCCTTCGCATTCTCCAGTGCCGCTCCCAGCATAGCATCGGTTCTCTTCGAAAGAGAACCCGGGCTCGAGCAGACCCTGAAGAAGCGATCGCCGGAGAGACGGACATGCGTTCCCCTCTCAAACAATTGGAAGGCCAGATCCCTCCACTCCATGTAGCTGCCTCTGAAGGCGACGTCCTCGAACACGGTTCGTCTGCACATCACGCTACTGGGATGAAACAGGCGGTATGGACGGAACTCCAGCTCCCACCAGCGGCTCATCCCTCCATCGGGCGATATCCACTCACATGGCGTCCCGCACACAACACAGTCCAGCCGCGACTCGACGAGGAGGGGCTCAATATGCCTGGCGATCTTCTCCGGAGCGTACTCGTCGTCGTCGTCCAGGAAGGCAATGTAGTCGCCCTCAGCGACGCTCAGCCCGTAGTTCCTTGCGCTCCCGGGTCCCTTTGCCCCGGCATTGAGAACATAGCGGACCCGACCGTCCTCGCCGCAAAGGCGCCGCACAGTCTCAGGCGTCTCGTCGGTGGAACGGTCGTCGACGACAAGCACCTCAACGTTACGATAGGTTTGCCCAAGAACGCTTCCGATCGCCCTGCCGACAGTGGCGGCGCGGTTGTATGTCGGCATGATCACGCTTGTCAGGGGCGTCACGCTCATTCCGAGGCCTCACTTCTAAGGCATGGCCAGTGCAGCGTGTCGCGCCTGCGGTACTCGCATTGTATCCTGAAACCATGGTTCTCAAGGATGCTCCTGACTCCTTCCACCGTTCCGCCCAGGGAAGGCAGGAAGTCCGGGTGAACCTCGATCATCACCACTTTCAGTTTCTCCCATATGGAACTGGACAGCCCGTCCAGGACCAACTGTTCCGCGCCCTCAACATCCACCTTCATGGCATCCGGCAGAGGGGCGGCGCCCTCCTCGACCAGACTGCGTCCTGATCGGATGGGCGCCCTGACCGGGGCGTCTCGGGTTCCGAATCGCCCACTTCTCGGCGCAAGGGCGCTTGTCGACATGACGCCGGCCCGGGCGGGATAGAGAAGTGCTTCGCCATCCGATGCGCCCAACGCCTCGGCCCGAATCGCCACGTTCCGGACATTGTTCAACTCAACGTTCGCCCCCAGAACTGCCAGCGCGTCCTGGAACGGATCGAAGGCGACGATTCTTCCCGCTGATCCGACCGCTTTGGCCGCGAAGATGGTCCACAGCCCAATATTCGCCCCGACATCCCACACGGTGCCGCCGGGGTGGATGTGTGAAAGGAACCACTCCATCGCCTCCCGCTCCTTGGCCAGAGATGCCACGCTGTCGCTGAGCATGGGTGTGGGGCAGTGGAAGGTGCATGAATGGTTGCTCGCCGACACCGTCCTGGTGATTCTCGCGCCGAAAAGTCGGTAGTACGCGGACCTGACAAGGCCATCGATCCCCATTCTTGCCAGGCACTTGCCGATGATCCTCTTACTCATAGCCGGTTCCTCATGGTCGCTCCTGGGGCAAACAGCAACCAGTTTCGGGTGCGGGTCATGTCTGCTCGCCTGCGAGAACCTGCGCGGGTTCGACGTCTGCACTGTGCAGGCCTTCCAGGTAGTGCGTCTTGAGCTCCTCGTTGGCCCAGTGGAACACCAGCGTGCTTCCTCCCACTGCCAGCAGGTGCCTGAGGCCCTTCCTGAGCCCAAGGCGGCGAGTGATGTTCCTGTGCACGAGGCCGTCCCAGTGCGTGAGAAGGCGGAGGAGCAACAGCGCCGGCCCCGAGGGCACGTAGCAGCCCTTGTCCCGGAGGTATCGCGCAAAGCTTGCCTGGCCCTCCGCGGTCCGCGGCCAGAGGAACGCCACGTTGGCGGAGGTGTTCTTCTTGCGGATGCCGAAGGCTTCTCGCGGCACCCCGGCCTCCTCGACGAACCGGCGGGCCACCGGGCGGTCGTACTTCGTGTGCAGCGTCCAGGGCGCCATCTCGGGCGCCTTGCCCAGGGCGTTGATCTCCTGCGCCCGGCGGATGCCCCACCACGGCACGACCGTGTGGAAGACCCCCTGGAACAAGCGATACTCGCACAGCAGGCTGTCCACGTCACCCACGGGCTCCGACAGGTCGTGGTGGAAGCGGTCCCACACCTTGTCGCCGTAACTGCCGTCGAAGAGGAGGCATAGCGGCTCAGGATAGTCGAACAGTGTGAAGTTCAAGCCGCCCGCCTTAGCCGCCGCGGCCCAGATCGTTGTTTCTCGCCGGTAAGCCGACGGGTCGTGGCTGTAGGCTTGGCAGGTGAGTCCCAGGTGGCGAGCGATCTCCAGGCCCGAATCAGAGCCCCGCCAGAGGCTGGTGGAGTTCACCAGGGTCACGGCTCGCGAGCAGCCGGCATGCCGTGCGACCACGGCAGTGGCGGGCGAGTCATACCCGCTGGAGATCGCCACCAGCGGCTCCACCTTGCGCGCCCGGTCGGGTGAGTTGATGTTCTGCTCCACGCGCCTGGCGACGTCGATCAGGAATCGCTCGTAGTCATCGAAGCAGGCGAAGTGCGGGGCCGTGTCGGGCTTGTCCACCTCGGCCAGCGTCCTGCCGTCGTAGCGGAGATCCTGAAGGTACACGACGCGCACGTCCCCGCCGTCCATCGGGATGGTCGGCACGTAGCTGCGGGTGCCCCGGAACTCCACCGTTGCCAGGTCGGCACGGTATCCACGGTAGTCCTGCCGGGGCGCCAGGCCCGTCGTCGCCAGCAGCGCCGGAAGCGAGTTGGAGACGACCCACGTGCTCCCGCGACGGCAGCACCACAGCCGATCCACGGCCATGCCGCTGTTGACGAAGACAACGGCATCCCCGCGGACGCGGACGCCGGTTCCGAAGACCAGCTCCGTCCGGTCGAAGTCTCCGACGGCGAAGTCGCCAGCCCACACGGCCTCGACGATCCAATCGCTCGCGACCTCCACCATGGGCCCATGTCTGACCCGAACCACGTCGGCGCCCTGCTGGGCAGTGGCAACCCACGCCAGCTTGGGCCAGCCCGGAATCAGGAGTGTCTCAAGTCTCATCACCTGGCGAGGTTCCTTTGGCGATAGTCGAAACAGCCCTGCCGGGCACGCCGGCCACGACCGTGTAGGAGGGCACATCCTTCGTGACCACGGCGCCGGCGCCGACGATCGCGCATTGTCCTATCGTGATGCCTGGCATGATGATGGCCCCGGCCCCGATCCACGCATCCTGTTCGACACGAATCGGGCGGAACTTGGCGGTCCTCCTCTGCACATCCGGGTGGACCATGAGCCGCGACGATTCAGGGTAGCTGCTCGTGATGAAGACAGCATACGGCGCGACCGCAACCCGGTCGCCCAGGTGGACGGCCGCGGGCTGCCTGCCTCGGCCCAGGATCAGCACTCCGAAGCTCACCACGACCTTGTCCCCGAGGTACACCCCCGATCGTCTCAACATGAGCATTCGCACGATCGACGAAGGGCAGATCGCCGCCTTCTGGCGAAGCATGGTCGTCGGGTATATCCACCAGAACAACGCGTACCAGACGTAGCCGGGCAGCGCGAGCACAATCTCCCTCAGGGGGAGCTTGTATGTCATGAAACGCATAATTGTCCTCGCATGCCCTCAGCAGCATTGACTGGCCGCAGCTTCGCGTCCGTCTTGCGGTATACACCCATGCGATTCTCTGCTTGCGTGGTCCATCGCGGCGATTCGCGCTTCCAGATGGCTTTCGGGTCGCCCATGCGGCCTGGTCCCTGGTTCATGGCGGGGGTTCGGCACAACCGGCGCCCGCCTCTGGAGGTACATCGTGATGCGCCGTGGTTGGCGCGTCGGGAAGCGCACGGGCGGTCACCCGAAGCTCTCCCGCCCGGGCCTTGCCGGTCGTTCGTGCCGCTCGTTGCCCTCGCTTCGGGGCGAAGGCAGTCCGCAATGTCACGGATGACTTCATCCCAGCTATGTGGTCCCGGAACTGATCCCCGGGATCCCCAGCAGTTGCCGAGTTCGGTATCCCTTCGCTGCTGGGATGGCGATCGCGCGATCGACGCCACCTCGCCGTGGCGAACTCGCGCAGCCAGACACCCATCCTGCCCGCGATCGTATGCGCCTTGGTGATGTTGGAGTAGTACCGGAACTGCGAACCATATGACGCCTTGTAGTCAGCCAGCCTGCGCATGTTCGCGCCCACCAGGTCAAGGAATCGCATCTCGTTGCGGCAGCCCCATGAGACCATGTGCCAGACCATCAGCCTGTTCACGAAGAACCTGGAGAACGCGTAATCCATCACGCCATCAAGTGCGTACAGCGTGTCCTTGTAGTGTGCGCCGATGTACATTGCGGCCAACCGGCCCTCAACCTCTGCCTTCATCGTGAGTCCACGCCCCGTCTTCCCAAGCGAATCCAAGAGGGCAAGAAGGAACCTTTTGGTCAGGGGCGACCGCTGGTTTGATCTGGCGTGGATTGCCGCTGACAGGCGCAGATACGTGTCGATATATGGCCTGAGGTCGCATTCCTGGACAGCGATCTCGAAGCGTCTGGCCCTTCGAATCAGCTTGCGGCAGGTTGCGCTGCACTCCGCGAACGCATGGTCTTCCCCTCCGCGGAGGTCCACCACAGCGGTCTTCATCTTCTTGTGGGAGTAAGCATGGCAAGCCGTGAGGGAGGGGTCAACCTCCTTGGCGAACGCGATAGACGTGAGATCTATGCTGTGGTCCCGGGACCATTGCTCATAGGCATCCAACAGGTCGGGCAGGAGTTCGTCGCGTATGAGAGGGCCAAGGAACAATGTACGAATGCCTCGCGGCGAGGAGCAGACCTTGAGAATCCCACGTCTCTTCAGGAACAGGGGGAAAAGGCCCACGATGCTCCCTCGGTGGCAGACGGCAAGGGGAATCAAGGTACACCCGCACTGCGTCTCCTGAAGGCGCAGCCAACCCATCGTGTGGTAGAGGGTCGCGTGTGGCTGGGTCGAGAGGATCTCGTCCCACGCCTGGTCGCTATGGATGGTCTCGAGTGCAACCACGGTCTAGTCCCTCGTCTCCAACGACAGCGGTGAAAACCGGCGGGCATCTGCGCTCGCGGGCGGACACGTCAAGACATGCGCCTCGGCCCTTGCCGTTGTGGGCGCGTCCGAAAGCGCCTGGGCGATCATTCGAAGCTTGCCCGCCCAGGTTTCGCCGGTCATTCGCGCTGCCCGTCCCGCTCGTCTTGCGGCGAAGGGAGACCCGGACAGCGACTGCTCCACCGCCCTGAGGAAGCCCTGAGGCGAGTCGGCGACTCCCACTTCCTCGCCGCAGGCCAGGACTTCCGGCAGGGGGGCGGACACCACCGGCAGGCCGGCGGCGAGGTACTCGCGAAGCTTGATCGGGTTGACGGCACGGGTCAACTCGTTGATCTTGAACGGGATCAGGCCGACGTCGAACTGGCGGCAGTACGCGGGCAGGTCGGCGTAGGGTTTGCGGCCGAGGAAGTGCATGTTCGGCAGCGAGCGGTAGGGGGCAAGGTCGACGGTCGAGTCGGCGTCGCCGATCATCACGACGTGCCAGTCGGGGCGCAGTTTGGCGGCCTCGGCGAGCAGGTCCAGGTCCACCCAGTCGCGGATGAGGCCGAAGAACCCCAGCCGAGGGTGGGGGATGCCGGCGATGTCCGGCGGGCAGGGCAGGTCCTCGGTGACGGCCCGGGAGAAGTGCTCGTAGTCCACGCCATGGGTCACCAGGATCGTGTTGGGGTTCCAGGGCGCCTTGGCTTCCTGGAGGGCCGTCGAGGTCGTCACGACCAGGTCGGCACGGCGGCAGAGGTCCTCCTCGTCGCGGAGCACCTGCTCGCGGTCGTAGCCGCTGAAGGAGGCGTGGTCGTCCACGCAGTAGTAGACGACCTTCTCCTCGCCGAAGTGGCCGAGGGTGTAGGCCACGTCGGGCGTGAACGACCAGATCTGGAGCGGGCCGTTGCGGAGCTTGCCCAGGGCCCGGCGGATCTGGCCGAGCAGCAGCGTGCGGTTGACGCGGCGAGCCAACGACGAACCGGGCAGCGGAATCACCAGCGGCGTCAGCACAAACAGGTTGTCCCGAGGACGGGTCGCTCCGCGGAAGACCTGGCCGAGTTTGGCGGCGATGCGGCGCAGGTCCGACGAACTGGCCGAGGGCGCCCGCGAGGCGTGGTAGTTCACCCACAGCACGACGTTCCTCTCGGCCAGGATGTGCATCACGTGATGCTTGCTGGTCGGCGGCGCGTCGTAGCCGCTGGCGAAGCACAGGATGGTGCGGCCCTCGATCATTCAGGTTCCTTCGGCATGGGCAGTTCCGATGCCACGCGTGGCAACGCACTTCTCTTGGCGCCCTGAGCCCCCCAGGCCCTTGGCATATCTCTCCTTCAGGACGGAGTTGGCCCACTGGAAGAGCAGCGTGCTGCCCTTGAGCGTCAAGAAGTGCCTGAGGCTCTTCCTGATCCCCAAGCGGCGCGTGATGTTCTTGTGCATGAGGCTGTCCCAATGCGTGAAGAAGCGGAGGAACGCCAACGTCGGTCGCGACGGAGCATACTGGCCCCGACCACGAACATATCGTGCGAAACTTGCCTTCGCGTCTGGCGAATAGGGCCAGAGGAAGAACGCTTCCGAAGAGGTATTCTTCTTCCGGATGCCGAAGAGTTCGCGTGAGACGCCGGCTTCCTCGGCGATGCGCCGAGGGATGGGCCTGTCGTACGCCGTTCCGAGCGTCCAAGCCTTCATCTCGGGAAGGGCGCTGATCGCCCGGATCTGCCCCAACTTGCGTATGCCCCAGAACGGCACGGGGCAGTGAAACACCCCCTTGAAAAGGCGGAACTCCCCAATGCCCAGGTCCGCGACGCTTGGGATCTCAAAGACGTCCGCCAACTCCGGTCCCACGCGGGCCCAGACCTTGTCGCCATGACAGCCGGTGAAGAAGCAACACAGGGGTTCAGGGTAGTCGAAGAGGGTCCAGTTAAGCACGCCCGGCCGCCCCACCACCGACCAGATGGTCTCTTCGAGCGGGTACCCGGCCGCCGTAGCGTCGAGTGCACCGACCCGCAGACCCAACTGATGCCCGATGGTCTGTCCGGAGTCGGCCCCGCGCCACAAACTGGCAGCCTTCAGGAACGTCACGGCGTCCTTGCAGCCGGCATGGCGAGCGATGACCGACGCCGCGGGAGAATCGTAGCCGCTGGACACGCTCGTCAACGTGGCAACAGGCGTCTGCCTCTCAGGACTGCACAGGTTCTCCTTCAGTCCCTTCGCGCAGCCCAGAAGGAATGACGTGTAGTCGCGGTATGACGTGAAGTCCGGGGATTCGTCGGGCTTCCGCACCTCGACGAGTCCTTCGCCATCGTAGCTGAGGTTGCTGAAGTAGACGACGTGAATACTGGACGAGTCAGTTGCGAACACACGCCGGTAGGCGCTTAGCCCGCCACAGATCGTCTTCATGGGCGTGGCATAGTCGTAATCGTCCCGAAGCGACAGGCCGGCCACGGCGAGGAGCGCCGGCAGCGAGTTCGAGACGTACTGGCGACCGTTGTGGCGACAGTGCCACAACCGGTCCAGCGTCGAGCCTGAACTGACGAACGTGACGTTGTCGCCCCTGCAACGGATGCCCGTGCCGAACACCAGGTCGGTCTTGTCGAAGTCCCCGGCGCAGAACTCGCCGGCCCAGACCGCCTCGGCCAGCCAGTCGCCCCTGGTCTCGACCATCGGCCCGTGTAGAACCTGGACGTCGGGCGACCCGCACAAAGCAGAGGCTACCCACGCCAGCTTGGGCCAATCCGGGACGGGTTGTGGGAGGAGTCTCATCGCGCCGCGTCGCTGGCCCGGCCGGCACTCGTCAGTGCCTTGTGCAGGGCCTTGGCCATGCGGCAGAGCCTGCTTCGACGCGCACGTCGCGTGATGCTTGCCGGTCGGAGGCGCGTCGTGGCCGCTGGCGAAGGACAGGATGGTGCGGCCCTCGATCATGCGGCTCCTCGCGTCGCGGCGGGTCCGGCCGGTGCGAGACCCGCGGGGGTCGTCGGCTTGTGCGGTCTGAGGCGGCGCGCCGCCACGGCCGCGGCCAGGCCGATCACCACGCCGGCGCAGTTCAGCAGCGAATCGCTGACCGAGCCTGTGCGGCCCGGTATGGCGGCCTGGGCGAACTCCAGCCCGACACCGTACCCGCAGCAGAGCAGGGCAATGACGGCCACGGGCAGCACACGGAGGGGCCGGGCTGGCAGCAGCGCCAGCACGCCCAGGAAGGCCAGGATGGCGTAGGCGGGCACGTGGCCGGCATTCTGCAGGGTCGGCGTGATGGCCGTGTCCCAGCCCTTCAGCGGACCGGTGCCGGACGGCAGCAGGCTGACCGCCGCCACCAGCGCGGCGTAGGCGCACAGCAAGATGGCGAAGGCTCTCCTGCGCCGCAGTCTCATGGTCGGCCCTCCGGCAGACTTGCGCCCACCACCTGCACGGCGGGGATCGCGCCCGGGGCCGACGTGGTTCGCCCGGCCGGCTGCGCGGGTCCGGCGAGCCGGAGGCAGAGATCGACGAGCGGGGCCATCCGAGCCTGCCAGTTGTACCGTTCCAGGACGCACTGCCGGGCCGCCTGTCCAAGCCTGCGGCGCAGCGGCGCATCGCCCAAGACGGACAGGAGACACTGTGTCCATTCATCCGGCGAGTCGGCCCGAAGCAGGTCGCTTCCCGCCACGGCATCGATCCCACCCAACGCCGCGGGCGAGGCAACGACGGCCTTGCCCATCGCCATCGCTTCCAGGACCTTGTTTTGCACTCCACGCGCGATGCGAAGCGGGGCGATGGCGACGTCGGCGCCGGCGACGTACGGCCGGACGTCCGGCACGGCGCCGGTCACGGTGATTCCATCGAACTTGCCGAGACGGCGTACCTCCGCGGTGGGGTCGCGACCGACGATGGCGAACGTTGCTCCCGCGAGGGCGCTCCTCAAGGCCGGCCAGACGTGTTGAGCGAACCAGCAGACCGCGTCGGCGTTGGGCCGGTAGTTCATCGTCCCAACGAACACGAGCGAGGGACCGCCCCCGGCGCGAACGGCTTGGGCGGCATCCGGGGCGAAGTGGGCGGCATCGACGCCGTTGCCCACGGCCGTCGCCTTCGGGCCGTGCCAACCGAGGGTTGCGAGTTCCGCTCGACTGGTGAGGACTACCGCGTCGCACTCATCGAGGGCCCGATCCTCGAGGCGGCGCACGCCATGGGCTTCGGCGGCATACAGCCACCTTCTGGGCCAGCGGGACGCTCGCGAGTAGTCTGCCCACTTGGCGCTGTCGGCATCGACAAGGTCGGCGACGTGAGCCGCTGCCGGGACTTGCAGGGCCAGGGGAACCATGCTGGAGCAGTAGGCCATCGCCACCGCGAACGGCTCGGCCCGGGCCTCCGCCAGGGCCTGCGCCAACAGGCGGCGGCTGTGAAAAAAACCGCCGGTCACCGATCCGCCCCAGGCGAGCGAAGCCGCGCCCCGCAGCAAGCCCAGGCCGCCCGCCGCCTTGGCGACCATCACCTTCTCGCACCAGGTCCGCAGGCCTTCGGCCGCCATCTCCTCGCCCGGAGTATGCGTCAGGGCCGCCACGGTCACCCGGAAGCGGCCGGAGAGGGCCTTGATGGCCTCGAACGCGCGGACGCGCTCGCCCTTGTCGGGGGGGTACGGCACGCGGTGCGCGATGTAGAGCAGTCGCCTCAACCGGCCTCTCGCTTCTACGAATACCGATATAAATAGTGTGGTATGTGATAATGTCGATGCGTCAGGACGATCCCGCTGACCTCGACCTGCGCGGCGTGAAGCAGGCGCACGGCCCTGTCCACGGATTCCCGGTGCGTCTTGCCCATGCGGACCACGAGAAGGCTGTTGCCGGTGGCGCGGCCGATCATGCCCGCGTCGGGGGCGTTGTTGATCGGCGGGCTGTCGACGAGAATGTAGTCGTACTGTCGGCGGACCTGGCGGAAGAATTCCTCCAGATCGGGTCGCGTCAGCAGTTCGCCCACCTCGTTCATATCCGCCTGGCCGGCGGGCACGAAGTAGAGGTTGGGGTAGGGCGTCTTCTGGATGACCTCCGCCGCCGTGGTCCTGCCCCTCAGGATCTCGGCCATGCCCGGTGCGTGGGGGACGTTCAGCAGCTTGGCCAGGGTGGGCTTGCGCAGATCGCCATCGATCAGCAGCGTTATCCTGTCCTCACGCTCGGCCAGGACCACCGCGAGGTTGGCGCACGTGACGCTCTTGCCTTCGCCGGGATCCGACGAGGTGACCACGTAGCAGAACTTCCCATCCGAACACTGGGCGATGAGGCTGATGCGCAGGGATCGGTACTCCTCGGTAATCGATCCGCCCGGGTCGTGGTGGGTCCGAACGAGCTCGGAGTAGCCGCTGTTCCTCGAGAAACTCGGCATGCGACGGCCCGGCCGGGCCGCGATGTCGGCGGCTGTTCTGTTTTCATCGGCCGGTTGTGCCTGGCTGCGCTCCGCCGCAGCCGGAGCGGGGCCCTCAGCCTCGCCCGGACCTTCCGTGCGCGGTTCGCCTGCTTCGGCGGCCTTGGAGGCCAGCTCGGCCTCGTGCTTCTTCATCGCGTCCCAAACGTTAGGCACGTTTCTCCTCCTGGCCGCCATGGGCGGCGGTCTCGACATTCACCTGGCGATGGGACGGGCCCGGCTCCGATACCCGCAGCCCCCAGCAGGTCATGTCACGCAACACCTCCACAATGACCGACCTGTCAATGAGATGCATGCCCTTGGCGTAGCCGACCAGCAGGGCATTGTCGCACAGGACGTTCACCAGCCTGGGGATGCCGGTCGTCGCCGCGTACACCTCCGCCTTGGCCTCGTCGGTGAACGCGACCGAGCACTCCTCGGCCGCCGCCACTCCGATGCGGTGGCTGATGTACGACGCCGTGTCGCCGGCCGAAAGGGGTCCC
>CAYWTX010000640.1:0-7147 GCA_964461295.1 uncultured Planctomycetaceae bacterium
ACCGTCGCCACCATCGCCGCCCGACCTGGCGGTAATCAAGAGACCGGGAAACAGCGTGTCGAGGAAGAGAAAGAAAAAGCAAGAGGAGTGTCTGCGCCGCGCTTGACAGGTCAATCCATATCAGCCGGGGGCGTAAGCCACAGGTACACAAGCAATTAAGCATGGAGCCCCGAAGGGGAGACAGAAGGCGTCCAGCGTGGGCAGACCCGCGAGTCCCAATTCCTTCACAAGCTCTGAGGGAAGCGTCTTCCTTCACAAACTCTCACACCACCGAGCGGTTCTCCCCCTCGTGGCCGGCGTGCTCGGCCTGGCTGCGCTTCTCGTCCTGGCGGCGGTGGTTGATCTGGAGCTTCTTCTCGTACAACCGGTAGATGTCCCGCGGCGCGAGGCCCAGAAGCTGGCACAGGCTGATCCAGAAAAACAGCATGTCCGTCGCCTCCACGCGCGCGTTCTGCACGTCGCGAATCTCGTACTGCCGCCCCTCCTTCGCCTCGCGATACCAGTGCTTCCAGGACAGGCAGTCCTGCAACTCGTGGCACTCCGATGCCAGCGCGTCCAGGTAGTTCTTCATCGACCGCCCCACGGCCGTGCGAATGCCCCCCTCCGCCGGCAACGTGCCCTGGCGCTCGGCCGCGGCCAGGGCCTCGCCCAACGCCGCCGTGTCGAATCCCGCCTTGCGGTTCAGCTCCGCCTGAAGCGGCCAGATGTCCTCCAGGGACGAGATCGTGCGATCGCTCACGGTGGTCTCCTTCGATTGACCCGCACGATTCTACCGGCGCCGACCGCCGATCGCCAGCATCCCCAAGGCAACTGCAAGGGAGCTGCCCTGCTTCGCGGCGCTGTTGCGCGCTTGCTTCCGCGCCCCGCCCGATGGTAGACTCCCGTCGCGACGAGTCGGAGCCCGATCATGTTGGCAACCATCGAGAACTACGTCGACCTCCGCTGGCACCTTCCCCTGGCTCTTGCGCTGGCCGGCGGATGGGGCCTCGCCGCCACGCTGCTGTTGCGGCGCGGCGTGCGGCAGCACCTCCAACGCCGGGCGTCGAGCTTCGGACGCTGCGCCGGGGTCGTGCTGCTGGCCGCGGCGCTGGCCGCCTTCTCCGGCGCCGTCGTCGCCTTCCTCGTCCTGGGCCTCGGCAAGTTCTTCGACTGGCGGCTCCGAATCCCGGCCGTGGCGCTCGGCGGGGCCGCGATGCTGGTGATCGCCTACTTCGTGCTGTGGGCGATGTTGCGGCTGCCGGGCAAGCAGACGCTGCGCCTGTACGCGATCGCCTTGGTCGCGCCGGCGCTGCCCGTGGCGCTCGCCCTCATTCCCGTCGCCCACTACTCCTACGCTCTGGGACAAAAGCAGATACGCGAGTCGCAATGCATCCTGACCCTCCAGCGCCTCCATCAGGCCCTCTACACGCACTACCGCGGGCAGCCGCCCGCCTCCCTTGACCGCGTTGTGGCCGACAACATGTTGAGGGAGGCGGAGGTCCATTGCCCCGCGGCTCCCGGAGCCAAGTCAATGTACTTCTACTGCCCGTCGGTCGCTGTTCTGCCTCCCGGCGGGACAACCCGCAGGCTCATCGCCTGCGATACCGGTCCCCACCACGGCGGCAACTGGTGTGTCCTGTTCGCCAACGGCAAGGCTCAGAGCGTCACCCAGGCCCAACTCGCCTCACTTCTGGAAGATAAGGACAATCTCGCCTTCAAGTACTATTTCGGCAAGGCTGTTACCTGGACATCGACCTTATCTCCTTCGCCATGAATCATCACGCTACCGTAGCCCCTCTTCCCACATCACTCCGGAGCCTCTGAGCTCGACTTCTGCCATTCTAGGCGAACCGAAATTCATAACTCATTCTGTAACAAAGAGTTAACCGCCCAGACACAACTGGGAGATGCCGTGTTGTAGCTTATTGCAGCAGAAACACTTATGACACATTGGCGAAAGTCGAGCTGAGAGGCTGTGAAAGAATCGCAGAAGCGGCCTCGTCCCTCTTAGCCCCGCAGGGGCGTCGAGGATTTGGCCGGTGGCGTAAGCCCCCGGTATGCAAGCAACTAAGCATGGAGCCCCGAAGGGGCGACAGAAAGCGTCCTGAGCGGGCAGACCTGCGAGTTCCAATTCCTTCACAAGGCCTGAGAGAACCGCCGAAGCGGCCCTCCTCCCTCTTAGGCCCGGAGGCAAGGCGATGACAATCGCTGTCGCAGGCCCCATCGGTTCGTGGATGTTCCACGTGGAACACATGGCGCGCGATTTCAGCGCGAATCTTCCGGTTTCCGCTTGCACCCATCGCCCGCTCGCAGTACATTACCATCCAAGCATGGTTCCACGTGGAACGCGCCTAATGGATTTCGCCATGGGAAAGGAGTCCCCAATGTCCGACCAGCCCGCCATCGCCCCGGCTACCGTCAAGCCCCGCCTCGGCCGGGGTCTTTCCAGTCTGATCGGCTCGCCCGCTCCATCCGCCGAGGCGGCCCACAACCGGACCTACGCGCCCGAACCAGCGCCCGCCCACAAGGCCTCCCTGGCCCTTGGCCCCGGCGGGGGGACTATCACGCATCTGCCCATCACCGACATCTCCCTCAACCCGCATCAGCCCCGCCACGTTTTCGACGAAGGCGCCATCGCCGAGCTCTCGGCCTCCATCGCCCAGCAGGGCATCCTCCAGCCGTTGCTCGTCGCCCCCGCCCTCGGCGCCGACGCCGCCAGGCCTTACGTCCTTATCGCCGGCGAACGTCGCCTCCGCGCCGCGCAGCTCGCGGGCCTTGCGGCCGTCCCGTGCATCATACGCCACGCCACCGACCGCCAGCTCCTGGAATGGTCGCTCATCGAGAACATCCAGAGGCAGGACCTTAACGCGATTGAGAAGGCCCGGGCCTACCGCGACTACATGGACCGCTTCGCCCTCACCCACGCCGAAGTAGCCGAGCGAACGGGACAATCAAGGGCGAATATCACTAACTACTTGCGGGTGCTCGATTTATCCGACGCAGTCCAGGGCATGCTGCTCAAAGGCGACCTGACGTTCGGCCACGCAAGGGCCCTGGCCGGGCTAGCCGGCAAGCCGGACGCACAGGCTTCGCTGGCCGCCCGGACCGTCAGCGCCTGCCTTTCGGTCCGCCATCTCGAGCGGCTGGTGGCACAATCTCTCGACGGCCAGGCCGCGCCCGCCGCGGCGCCCGCCCCCGCCCCGCGGCGCCACAAGGCCTCCTACGTCCAGGACCTCGAAGAGCGCCTGACCCAGGCGATCGGCACCAGGGTCGCCATCCACCCCGGACGCGCCAAGAACTCCGGGCGGATCGTCATCGAGTACTACAACCTCGACGACTTCGACCGCATCTCCGACCGCCTGGGCTTGAAGGAAGAGGTGTAGGCGCCGCCGGGCAGACTATTCCACGGAGCCAAGTATATGCATGAGACGCCACGCCGCCCGCGCCCGGGACGCCTCGTCCTGTCGGTCGCCGTCATCATGGCCGCCGCGATGGCCGTGTACTTCGGCCCGTTCATCGCCGCCCGGTTCCGCCCCGCGCCGCCGAGGCCGCCGTCCACCCGCCCGGCCAGCTGGGCCCGCCCCCTGTCGGCGCCCGGGCTGGCCAACCTGCACAAGGCCGCCGACGGCCTCTACTGCGGCGCCCAGCCCTCGGCCGAGGGAATGCGGTCGCTCCGGGGGATGGGCATCCGCACGGTGGTCAACCTGCGAGTCCTGCATTCCGACGGCGACGATCCCGGCGGCGCCCCGGGCCTGGAGTTCGTTCACATCCGCGTGAACCCGCTGGATCCCGACCGCGACGAGGTGGTGAAGTTCCTGCGCGTGGTGGGGGACCCCAACCGGGCGCCCGTCTACGTCCACTGCCAGCGCGGCATCGACCGCACGGGGCTGATGTGTGCCGTCTATCGCGTCGCAATATGCGGCTGGACAAAGGCCGAGGCCCTCGCCGAGATGACCGGCGGCGGCTTCGGCTACGACGACGTATTCCGCAACGTGCCCCTCTGGCTGGAGAAGCTCGACGTCCAGGCCCTCGCCCGCCAGGCGGGCGTCCCGCCGGCGACCGGACCGGCTGGGAGATGACGAAGCCTCCAGCCTCCGGCAAGACCCAGCCGGCGGCTCGCGCCGCCCGTGCGGCTGGAGGCCCGCCGCCGCAAGCTCTACTGCCCGCCCTGCAGGAACAGATCGTCGATGTCCGGCGCCACGCCGAAGCTGTTCAGCGCCTCGCCGTACCGGTAGTACACTTCCAGGCACAGGGCGCCCAGGGCCGTCATGTACACCCGCCCGCCCCGGCCGCCCCACTTGTCGCCCTCGTGTTCCCAGCTTCCGGCGTGCTCGCCCGTCTTGAGTTGGTTCTCGATGAGCACGTCGCGAACGCGCCGGTTCCACCACACCCGGTGCTCGCCGCCCATGTTGTGCATCCCGTACGTCGCGTAGTACCACAGGTAGAAGTCGCGCCCGCCGCCCCACCTCGGCTCGTGCCTGCGCATCAGGTCGGCCGCCTTCACCAGCAGGTGGTTCTTGATCCCCACGTTGCTGAACTGGCGCACGACCATCCCCGCGGCCGTCAGGGCCGGATGCCCGGAATAGTTCTGCGATTCCTCATATGTATAGCCGACTTCGCCGCTGGAGGCCTGCGTCCCGCCCTTGTCCGTCACCGAGTCGGCGAACGTCAGCGCCCGCGAGTAGATCGTGTTGTCGAAGGCGATCTCCGCCAGCTTGGCGGCCTTCAGCGCCTGCACGGCCCAGGCCGTCACCGACAGGTCCGATTGCCCGCAATTGGCCGTGTAGCGCCACCCGCCGTCGGGGTTGACGCCCTTGATGAGGTAGTCGACCGCCTTTCGGGCGGCCTGGCCGACGCGCTCGTCGCGCGCCCGCCCGTACGCCTCGCACAGGGCGATGGTCGCCATCGAGTGGCAGTAGATGTTCTTGTCGACCGCCCCGTCCCCGGCCTGGAGCTTCATCAGGGCCTCGACGCCGCGCAGCACGTTGCGCCGGTACTCGCCCTTGCGCGTCGTGTTGCCCGCGCCCAGCAGCGCCAGCAGCGCCAGGCCCGTCACGCCCGAGTCGCCCTTGGCCTCGCCGCCCCAGCGCCGGCAGTCCCACATCCCGCCCGCCTCCTGGTGAATCGCCAGCCAGCGCAGCGCGGCGTCCACGGCCGAGCGGGCCTGCACTCCGCCCCACTTGGTCATCGTGCGGAAGAAATCGCCCGTGCCGGACAGATTGATGTTGTACGGCCCGATCTCGCCGTAGCTGGGGGCGTCCTGGTCGCCGAACTGCTTGGGCAGCACGTTCATCGAACGCCCGGGGCGCGGCGCACGGTTGATC
Source organism: uncultured Planctomycetaceae bacterium (assembly GCA_964461295.1). GTDB lineage: Bacteria > Planctomycetota > Phycisphaerae > SM23-33 > SM23-33 > CAYWTX01. The sequence continues at coordinate 5,304 of CAYWTX010000640.1, forward strand.
AGGTACTCCGCCGGCTTGTCGCGCGGCGCCGGTTGCTTGTACAGGAAGATATCGGCCGGCCCGGCGACCCGGGCCGCGATGATCGGTATCTGGTACGACACGTCCGTGGACTTCTCGGAGATCTCTTCCGGCGCGTCCACGTCCACCTCGGTCGCCTTCACCTTGATGTCCGGCGTCTCGATCGCGATCTGGTCGGTCCTGATGACCTCCTCAGTGGGCTTGATGTCCGTCGGCTTGACGGTCATGTGGATGTCCGGCCGCTCCTCCTTCACGTCGTCCTTCACGTCCCTCATGTCCTCGGGCTTCTCGGTGAGGATGTCCCGTTTGGGATCGGTCAGCTCGAACTTGTCGACGATGGGTTCCTCGACCTTGAACTCGAACTCCTTCATGGTGGGCATCGCGGTGGTGGCGGTGCTGAACTTGTAGACCACTCCCGCCGCGATCAGCAGTCCGAAGACGACCAGGCCATACGCCATCGCCTTGCGGTCGATGATCTCGTTGCGGACCGGGCGCCGCCGAAGCTCTGCCAGCGAGACCTGCACGGGCTTAGCCATGTTCGCGTTCTCCTGCCCGACCGTCGGGCGATACGTCCAACCGCCGCCGGCGGCTCAGCGCTCTTCCTTGATGGCCACGGTCGCCGACACCTTGGTGATGCCGGCCTGCGCGCAGCAGCCCATCACGGCCGCAACGTGCTCCCATTTCACCCGGCGGTCGCCGCGAATGACTACCGACTGCTCCTTGTTCCGCACCCGGGCGCGGGAGAGATTGGTCGTCAGGCCCGACAGCGACATCTTCTCGTTCTCGACGTGGTAGAACGCCTCGCCGCCGGGCAAGGCGCGAACGTTGACGACGATGGGGCGCGGCGGCGGGGTCTTGACTTTCAACTCCCTTCCCTGGGTGGGCAGGTCGATGGACAGGTCCTGCTCCATGCTCTGGACGACGTCGGAGACCACCAGCAGGAAGAGAATGATGGCGAAGATGCAGTCCACCATCGGCGTCATGTCGACGCTCACGGGCTCCCAGGCTTCACGGTCGAACCTCATGCTCCGCCCTCCCTTGCGGCCCTGGCGGCCTGGCGGGAGTTGGCGGGATCCTGTTCGCCGGCCGGGACGAGGCCCGCGCCGGCGGACGCGCCGCGAAGCTTGAGTTGAGTGACCTTGTGGATGAACTGCTCGGTCAGCACCTCACATTCGCTGATGATGACGCCGAGCTTCTGGTTGAAGAAGAAGAACAGGAACAGGGCGGGGATGGCCACGCAGAGGGCGGCGGCGGTGCAGAAGAGCTTGACGCGGATGCCTGCGGCGAGGGCCTGGGCCTTGCTGGCGCCCGAGGCGCCGGCGACGGCCTCGAAGACCATGACCATGCCCACGATGGTCCCCAGCAGGCCCAGCAGCGGCGCGGCGCCCGCGATGAGGTTCATCGCCTTGACGGGAATGCGGAGGCGGTTGATCTCGGCCCCGGCGTTGATCTCGCAGCGGTACTGGATGTCGTCGGGGCTGGAGGTCTGGAACCGGTCGGTGATGGCACGGCAGATCGAGGGGAACAGGCCGCGCTGGCGCAGCGAGAGGTCCTCGAAGCCGGCGAGGTCGCCGGCGTCCAGGAACCGGCGCGCGCTGTCCACGAAGGCCCCGGGAATCTGGCGCCCGCGGCGATAGATCCAGATGCTGTTGCTGGCCAGCAGGATCATCGCCAGCGCCAGAACGGCGATGGGGTGCATGAAGACGCCGCCGGCCACGTAAAGGTCCAACAGCGTCTGGGTGGCGGCGATGGTCAGCGGGCCCATGCCCGAGACGCGGTTCCACTTCTGCGCCGGATCGGTCTTCCCGGCGATCCGCTGCATGACG
>CAYWTX010000641.1:0-9221 GCA_964461295.1 uncultured Planctomycetaceae bacterium
GTAGCGCAGGGCCTTGGTGTCCAGGGCCACCGAGCAGGCCGGGCCGTCGTTGATCAGGAAGTAGTGGTCCGCCGCCGGCGCGGCCAGACGATAGCAGATCGCCCCGCTGCACGCCAACGGCGACTCGTGCCCGCCCAGCGAGCACTTCACCAGCCTCCGCTCCGCCTGGTCATTGCCCGGCTTGAAGCACGCCATCGCCGCCTCATAACCCAGCAGGACCGCGGCGCCCTTGCCCACCGCGTTCTCCAGGACCGCCGGCAGGCCGTTGTCGTACGCCATCAGCACCTTGGCCGTCGTGGCCGTCGCGTCCATCACAAAGCCTTGCAGCAGCTCGCCTTCCAGCCGCCGCGGCACGTTCGAACTGTACTGGTAGTCGTTCAGCGTGCACCCGAACAGCGCCTCGAAGCTCGACCCCGGCCCGGTGTTGGTGATGCGCGAGTACTCGTCGAAGTACCGCCCGGGCATGTCCATCACCAGCCGCCCGCCGCTGCGGACGTAGCCGGCCAGGATGTCCACCAAATCGTTCCGCAGGCAGAGCATGCCGGGCAGGTAAATCACCTTGTATCGCGCCGCCAGACCGGCCCGCAGGTCGGCCGCCGTCACGTGTTCCCACGGCACGTTGGCGTTGATGAGCGCCCGCGAGACGCCCACGCGAGATCGCACCGGCATCTCGGCCGTCATCTCACGCCCGTAGTCGGTCATCACGCTCCACTGGATGTCGTTCTCCTGGTCGACCAGCACGCCGACCACCGGCTCCTTGCGGGCCTGCCACAACTCGTCGCGCAGGCCGGCGGCCGCTTTGGAAATCGCCCCCATCCGCCGCGCCCGCGGACCCACCTGAAGGTTGCGGTCCAGGATCGAGTACTCGCCGCCCTCGCGACCGGCCGTGCGGGCCGACCAGCACCAGAAGCCGAAGCCCCGATACCCGGCCCCCAGGTACGTCAGCATGAGCTGCGTCATCACGCCGGCATCGATGGTGTAGCCCGGCACGTGCACGCGGGCGAAGTCGCTCCACCCCTTGTCGCCGCTGATCTGCTGCGGGCCGCCGGTGGATTCCCACGTCGCCGTCCAGCCGCCCTTGAAGTAGTCCGCCATGATCGACGAGTACATGTACACCGTCCGCGTCAACTCGTAGTCCACCTTGTCGAAGTGCCAGGCCATGTGCGTCGAGGGGTACAGCGAGCCGTAGTCGGCCATCACCTCGCCGATGCCCTCCATGTCCACCCCGCGCCCGGTCAGGTTGACAAAGACGCTCATCTCGCCGCCGGCGCGGACGGGCTCGTGCGCGTCGCCCTCGCGATGGGCCTCCATCGCCCGCCGCAACTGCCGCAGGTACACGTGCGTCTTGAACCGGATCACGTCCTTCAGGCGATTGTAATCGTGGTCTTTGTTGTTGTTCAGGGCCCGCTCGGCCGCCTGCTCCCACGAGGTCCATTCGGCGCCGTTGATCCCCACGTGCCCGACGTTCCAGGCGATCTTGAGCTCCTCCAGCGTGCCGTACCGGGCCTTGAGCCACTCGACGTAATCGGGCATGGCCTCGGTCGGCAGCCGGGCCGGATAGGCGCGCAGCAGTTCCGCCTCGGTCGAGTACCGCCAGGCGGCCTCCTGCTTGCCGGCGGCCTTGGCGGCCCGACGCTGTTCGCGCGCCGGCATGGCGTCGATGCGGTCGCGCAGCACCTTCTCCTGGTGCTTCAGGAACACCGGGTCCTCGCGAAGCTTCTCTATCGGCGTGCCGCGCGGAATGCCCAGCCTGTCCAACAACTCGTCGGTGACGGCCTCCCAGCCGCCCTCGCCGTACCACCAGGGAATGATCCCCTCGTCCAACGCCATGTGGCAGAACTTCTTGTCATCGAACCCTTCCAGCAGTCCGTAGCCCTTCAGCGCCGTGAACCCCAGTTCCTTCATCAGCCGCAGGTGCCGGCGCATCTCCTCCCAGTCCATCCCCGGCCACTGCATGAAGACCACCCCCGACGGCATGGGCCGAAGGCGGCGGAACTTGCGCTGCATGTCAGTTTCGTGAAGCCGGTCGTACAACTCACTCAGGAACTCATCGCTCACTTCAGATACTCCCGTGTAGAAAACGCGCCTGGCTGGGAACATCCCGTCCGAGACGCCATGGGGCGGATTATAGCGACAGGACCGCCAGAGTACATGAACAACCGGAATCGCCCGATGGAACGTGAAAAGGGCCGCCGTACCGAGGGTTGCCGAACTTTTTTTCCTTTTATGCCGTTTTTGGTCTTGCTTTTTTTTCCTTCGTTGGTATAGTGCGCGCAGTTCGAGGCTGTTGCAGGTCAACAAGAGAGACCCAAGAGAGGCTGGAGTTGCGTGCCCGTTCATAAGGGCCGCGGAGGCGACGGGAACCCTTCTCTAGTTCGATAGAGTCCGCAGGTCGAGGCTGCTACAAGCCAACAAGAGAGCTGCAAGAGAGGCTGGAGATGCGTGCCCGCCCATGGGGCGCGCGGAGGCAGTAAGAACCTTTCCATAGACAGGATTCGCAGTTCGAGGCCGTTACAACAAGGCAACAAGAGAGAGACCCAAGAGAGGCTGGAGATGCATGCCCGTGCATGAGGCCCGCGAAGGCGGCGAGGGTCTTCCTCTGGACAGAATTTGCAGTTCGAGGCCGTTACAACAAGGCAACAAGAGAGAGACCCAAGAGAGGCTGAACATGCATGCCCGTGCATGAGGCCCGCGAAGGCGGCGAGGGTCTTTCTCTGGACAGAACTTGCGGTTCGAGGCTGCTGCAACGAGAAGAGAGAGAGCCAGAAGAGGTCAAAGATGCGTGCCCGTGCATGAGGGCTGCGGAGGCGGCGAGAATCTTTCTCAGACAGAATCTGTTCGCTTGGACAGAGCCGAGAGGAGAGTTTATGTACGCATATCGATTCCATGCCAATGATCGGCATATGTTCTTGCTGGGAGCAGCCGTTGCGCTGGCCCTCTTGGGGTTCTTTGCCGGCTCGGCGGCGGCCGACAACTGGTATGGCACGCAGACCTGGCCGGTCGGCGCGACAAGCCCCTACCCCGCCGGCATGGAAACCCAGAGCCCGTTGGACTTCCCCACCGCGAAGGCGAAGATCCTTAAGGGCTTCAATGCGCAGCCTCACGGCATAAACGTCAAGATGGAGTGGGGCTACAGGTACGATGACGAACATTGGTTGAGCGCGGATATCATGCGGGTAACCGGAAACGAGGGCAACAAGTATGTCCTCCAGATGGGTTACGACGAGGCTGCCCTGCGCGGACATGAGGCGGAATGGGCCGCCAGCGGCGAGCAGACCATCTATGTGGACGACCTGGTGTGCCACTGGCTGACGGTTTGGGACTACATGCATTTCCTCGCAGGCGAGACCGTCCCTATGTACAATGACCCCCTGTATAACTTCCAGGGATCATGGCAGGCCGCCGGAGAGCCCTTTGTCCTTGGCGCGTTCGGCGTGGATGTGGTGGAAAACACTGTCTGGGCGGTGATCAACTTCGACGGCGTCTTCGTCCCCGAGCCCGGCGCGATGCTGCTGCTGGCCGTGGGCGGTCTGGGCGTTCTGTGGCGGCGAAGGAACGCGTTGTGATGGCGTCGCGCACCACCCATCTTGGAGCACGGCAGGTGAGACTTATTGGAGGACGGCAGATGAGCAAGCTCGGCAATGGACCAAGGCTACTTCTTATCTTGGGTGTTCTGCTCTGCACCGGCATAGGCATTGCCGAGGCAACGACCATCACCTTTGACGCGCCTCCCTATAACGCGCTTCCCTACTACACCCCTATCACCCACAGCGGCCCCACGACACCCAATGCCGAATCGGTGCTGACCAATCAGCTCGCGCCCTTGGGCGTTGTCTTCGGGAAAGCCGGCGTCAGCATGGGCGTGGCCGTGGTCAGACTGGCCAGCCTCTGGCCGAGCTCGCCGCCGAACTCAATTGCCGGCCTCGACGCACAGGGAATCCTGCCCGGCGACGAACGGGGGATCCTCAGCGGCGACATCTACTTCGAATTCGTTCTCCCTGGCACATCGATACCCGCTTACTCCGACGGCATCGGCTTGGGCTTCACCCTTGGCGACTTCGGCGGCGACACCGACGCCTTCCAGATCCGCTGCTACGACCTGGCCAACACCCTGATCGATACCGTGCAGGCTTCCGGTGACTCACGGTTCTCGGTGGCACTCACCAAGCCGGGAATCCACCGCGTGGAGGTCGACCTCGCCGCCAACAAGTACGGCTACAGCATGGACGACCTGAGCTTCGGCGCTCTGAGAGCCGGCGGCGTCATCCCGGAGCCCGTGACACTGGTGAGCATCGCCATGGCCGTCTTTGGTTTGGGCAGGTACGTTCAGCGGCGTCGCCTGGGATAGTTCAGCCGCGCAACGCAAGGTTTGATCGCCGCTCGCCGCCAATCGCTATGGAGGGGGGACGTGAGTCTGCATACCTATGCCTGTGGTTCAGGGTCTCGTCACGACATGTGGCGGGAGTCTATCCTAGCAGCAACTCCAGGTCCTCCCGCTTCAGGTTGCCGATCAGGCTGTTGTCGGCGTTGATGATCGCGTCGGCAAGGTCCCGCTTGGTCCGCTGAAGTTCCAGCACCTTCTCCTCAACCGTCCCCTCGGCGATCAGGCGGTACGCGAACACCGTTCGCGTCTGCCCGATCCGGTGCGCCCGATCAATCGCCTGCGCCTCCACCGCCGGATTCCACCACGGGTCCAGCAGGAACACGTACTCGGCAGCCGTGAGGTTCAACCCCAGCCCGCCCGCCTTCAGGCTGATCAGGAACAGACGGCAGTTCTCGTCCTCCTGGAAGCGCCGCACCTTCTCCTGACGGTCCCTTGTTCGCCCGTCGAGGTACTCGTACGCAACCTTCTCCCCGTCGAGCCGGTCGCGGACGATCGACAGCAGGCTTGTGAACTGCGAGAACACGATCGCCTTGTGCCCTTCGTCCATCACTTCCCGGAGCTGGGGCAGCAGCGACTCCAACTTGGCGCTGCTCTCCCCGCGGCGGGTCTTGTCGATCAACCCCGGATGGCACGCCGCCTGCCGCAGGCGCAGCAGCGCCTCCAGCACGTGCATCTTGCACTTGCCCAACCCGTCCTGCTCGATCTTCGCCAGCAGCGACTGCCGATAATGGTCCCGCAGCTCGTCGTACAGCCGGCGCTGCTCGGCGTCGAGTTGGCAATGGATCGTCTGCTCGACCTTCTCCGGAAGGTCGCTCGCCACCTGCCCCTTCGTCCGCCGCAGAATGAACGGGCGAAGGGCCTTCGCCAACGCCGCCCGCGCGTCGGCATCGGCTTCGGCCTTGCCGGACGTCGCCGCCGCGAACGCTCGCGACGAGCCCAGCAGCCCGGGGTTCAGGAAGTCCAGCAGGCTCCACAACTCGCCCAGGTGGTTCTCGATGGGCGTGCCGCTCAGCGCCAGCCGATGGCCCGCCTTCAGCAGCCGAGCCGCCTTGGCCGACGCGGTGTCGGCGTTCTTGATGGCCTGCGCTTCGTCGAGGATCACGTAGTCGAACTGCGTTTCCTTCAACAGCAGGATGTCGCGCCGCAGCGTCCCGTACGTCGTCAGCACCAGGTCGTGCTCGGCAAAGTGGCTGAAGTCCTCGCGGCTGCGGTCCAGGCCCGTATGGTCCAGCACTCGCAGTTCCGGCGTGAAGCGCTTCGCTTCCTGCACCCAGTTGAAGATCAGGCTGCGCGGCACGACGCCCAGGCTCGGGCGGCGCGCACGGCCCTGCTGCCCGCTGCCGCCGGCGGCGGTCGCCTCCTGCCGCCGCGCCTCCAGCATCGCCAGAACCTGCACCGTCTTGCCCAGGCCCATGTCGTCGGCCAGGCAGCCCCCGAAGTTGAGCCGCCGCAGGAAGCGCAGCCAGCCCAGCCCGTCCCGCTGGTAGCCGCGCAGCACCCCCACGAAGTTCCCCGACGCTTCCGCCGGCTCGATCGCCTGGAACTGCCGCAGCTCCTCCCGCGCGCGGGCAAAGCCCTCGTCCCAGCTCGCCTCCGGCTCGGCCGCCAGCAGCGCATCCAGCAGTCCCGCCTGCGCCCGCGTGAACCGCACCGCGTCGCCCTCGACGCTGCCCGTCCGCACCAGCAGGCCGTGCCTGCGCAGCCACTGCTCCGGCAGCAGCCCCATGCTGCCGTCGCCCAGGCGCACGTAGTCCTCGCCCCGCCGCAGCGCCGCGATGAGCGCCGGCAGGCTCGCCGTCGCGCCGCCGAAATCCACCTCGCCGTTCAACTCGAACCAATCGATCCCGCTGCTCACCGACAGGCTGTACTTCGTCGCGCTGCGGTACACCCCGCCCTCCGCCTCCACGTGCCAGCCCTCGTCGGTCAACGTCTGCACCACCCACGGCAACTGCCTGGGCTTCAGCACGCGCCGCTTGTCGTGCTGCCGCCGCTGAAAGCCCACCTCCGCCAGCCGGGCCTCCGCCGCCGCCTCGGCGGCCGCGTCACGCCGATACAGCCGCCGCTGCTCCGGCACGTACAGGCCCGCCCCAGTCGCCGCACCCACGTGCCCGTCGTACTCGAACGTCAACTCCGCCGGCAGCCGCACATCCTCCGTGCCCCCCTTGGGTCGCTCGATGCGCAACCGCGGCCGCGGCACGCAACGCACCTCCTCGAATCGCAGTTCATCGGGCATCTCCAGCGGCGGCAGGATCGGGAACTCCAGCAGCTTGCGGATCAGCTTCTCGCCCTGATCCGCCGGCACGCGGATCTCGCGATCCCGCCGCAACATGGCGATCCAATTCCACGCTCCCGCGTGGTCCAGCCGCGCCAACCGCCCGGGCCAAAGCACCCACCCGCTGGCTGTCAGCACCCACGGCGATCCCAGGTTCTTCTGCCCGCCGTCGCGATGCAGCATCCCCTTCAGCCGGTACTCGCCGGACTCCTCGGTCCGCTCGACGTGCAGCCTGAACTGCCACGCCGGCGCGTCCTCCAGCGACAGCGGCGACGGCTCGCGATGCCCCCGCCGCGCCCAGCATCGCCCGGTGCGACACAGCGCCGGCAGCACCGTTTCGTCGATCGGCGGCCGCACGGCGAACTTCGCGCACCCGTACGCCGGCCGCGCCCCGTACCAGTGGCGGTTCATGTCATCGCAGCCCAGCAGGACCGTCAGTATCTGCCGGTCCTGCTCGTCGCGCAGCAGGCCCAGAGCGTCCGTCGACACCGCCTGCACGTGGTAGTCCGACCACTCCCCGCCAGCGCTCTGCCGGCGGTGCTCGATCTCGACAACCCACCCATAGCCCCGGGCTGTTTCGTCCGAATTGATCACGTACCGAAGCTCGCCGTTCTGGGCCCAACGCTTCGGCGAGACCGGTGGAAAACCCGGCGACTGGACCGACCGCAGGGCCGCCTGCAACTGCGACTCCCACTTCGGCGCCGGCGGCGCCGCCCGACCCCGACCCCCACGCCCGTCCCGCCCAGCCCCCCCGCCACTTCTGACCAGGACCTTCCGGATGATCTCCGCGCACGTCTCCTTCATCGCGCCCCCGGCCCGCCTGCTTCCGCCGTACGGCCGTTCGTCTTCCTGCCACTCCTCGTCGAAACCGGCATGATCAGGCAGACCCGTCCCGCCCGGCCGCCAACCATCCACCGCCGACTCAAGCATCGTCGCCCATACGTGCTTGCAGCCTTCGCCGCCAACCCAATCCGGACAGGTGCAGTGATGGCTCATGTTCCCGCCATCGGCCACCGTCAACTCGACGGTGTACGGCCGCGTCCCGCGAACCGTCGCTTTGATGCGGTTCGTCGAGCGATCCATGATGATGACTCGTTTACAGAGGCAATAGATGTGCCCCTTGCGGCGAAGGGTCTCCGAGAAGTTCTCTTTGTATGCGTCGCACCAATGCTTCATTCAGCCTCCTGCTGCATCCGCGGCACGGACTCGTCCCCGGCCGCCAAACTTGGTAGGATAGCCGTTTAACGATGAAAGAGAAGTCCCTGCTTCTGGCCGCCGGTCAGGACGAAGTCCCGTCGCGCCTCGTGCGCGGGCTCGCCTTCGCCGCCGCTGCCGCGGCGCTGGCCTTCGGCGCCGCCCTCGGCATGCGCACCATCGTCACGCCCGACCTCGGCTACCACCTCGCCTACGGCGACTACTTCCTCGAGACCGGCCGCGTGGTCGACTTCGACCTCGCCGTCTACCCCACCGTCTCCTCGGCCGCCGCGACGGGCGAACTCGGCCCCGGCTGCTGGTACGACTCCGCCGGCCGCTACCGCTTCCCCAACGCCAACTGGCTCACCCAGGTCATCATGTCCGCGACCACCCGCGCCGCCGGCTTCGGCGCCATCAGCGTCCTGCTGGCGCTCCAGGTCGCGGGCATCTTCGCCTTCCTCGCCGCCGCCATGCGGCGCCTCGGCCTGGGCTGGCTCGCCGTCGCCGCGGGCCTGGCCATCATCGCCGTTACCTCCTACGAACGCTTCGACCCGCGCCCCGAAGTCATGGGGTACCTTATCCTGGCCGCGCAGTTCTTCGTCCTCTGCGGCCTGACAGGCGACAACCGGCCGGTTGGCGGCGCCGCCCCCGCTGCCGGCGGCGCCCTCAGGCGCTTCGGCCCCTTCGCCGCGCTGGTCATCCTCCAGGTCCTGCTGGTCAACGTGCACAGCTACTTCCTGCTGGGTCTCGGCCTCACCGGCGCCGTGCTCGGCGACCGCCTCCTTCGCTGGGGCTGGGCTCGCTGCCGACGCCGTCGCGCCGACGCCGCGCCCCTCGCCGCCGCCGCCAGGTGGACCGCCCTGCTGCTGGCTGCCCAGATGGCCGCGTGCTTCGTCAACCCCTGGACCTGGCGACTGGCCGCCCTGCCCGTCCAGACCCTCCTGTTCATCCGCGACAACAACATCGCACAGGGCACCACGCAGGGCGCCGGCCATCCGTGGTCGATGATCGGCGAGTTCTTCCGCCCCTTCGCCATCGGCGTCTTCCGCGAATGCAAGGCCACCTACGCCTTCCAAGGCGTGCTCGCCCTGCTGGGCGCGGGCATCCTCGCGGCCGCGTGGCGACGCCGCTGGGCCCACGTGCTCACGATCGCCGGCATGATCGCCACCGGCATGGAGATGCGCCGCAACATCGCCGTCTGCGCGATGGTCGCGACGCCCCTGGCGCTTGCGTCCCTGCGCGATGTCCTCGCGCCGCTCGCGTCGCGCCTGCTCGGCAGACTTCAACGCCCCGCCGCCGCGATGGCCGGGGTCCTCCTGACCCTCGCTTCCCTGTACGCTCTCCACTCCGTCGTCACGCACTCCTTCTACG
>CAYWTX010000642.1:0-2735 GCA_964461295.1 uncultured Planctomycetaceae bacterium
GCAACAAGGCGTCAGGGTCGAACCCGGCCCCGACCCGCCTGGCGACTGGGTCATTGAACCCTGTCATGACGAGACCTTTCTCGACTACGACACCGATCTGGACCTTGTCTGCGCAAACGAATAACCGCTCGCGATGGGGCAGGTGTGTCTTGTTCCGGCCTCCCGGACACCCAAACAGCGTCTTTGTGGCAGCCGGGCAGTACCCCGTCAGCCACAAAGACGCTGTTTGGCGTTGGGATTGACGTTTCCATCGGTTTCAGCCATGCTTCTCCCCATGAGATAGCTGTTGCAGACCGGTTCCGGCATGTTTTCGGCCCGTGTGGGTCGATGCCGACCGGGGGATGCCGAAAAGCGATTTCTTCTCAATCGGAAGCGACTCCGCCGCCAGTTCGTTGTTCAAGGTCTGATTCGTTCATTACTGTCAACCAGGAGTACCGCAAGCATGAAGCCCATCCGCCGCAGCCTGATCGCCGCCTGTTCGCTCGTAGCGTTCGCCGGTCTCGGCCACGCCGCCGAATCGGTCCCGCCCGCCAGAACCGCCGACTGGCCGAGCTACCTGGGCCCCAACCACGCCTTCGCCGACACGCAGACGCCGCCGGTGAAGCTGCTGGACGACATCACCCAGGCGAAACTCGTCTGGCGCAGCGAGGAAGGCGGCATCGGGTTCGGCAAGGCCTATTCGGGAGCCATGAACGGCGGCTTCGCCAAGGGCAGCGGGCTGCCGGCTTCGGGGGCGGCCTCACCGATCCTGGCCGGCGGACTGGTGGTCCAGTTCTACAGCCTCCCGCGCGGACCGCTGGCCGGCAACGCCCCGACCGAGGGGCCCATGAAGGAATTCGCGTCATTCTGGAGCATCTCGGCGGATGACGTGGTCATCGGCATCGATGCCGCCACCGGCAAGACCCTCTGGAAGCGGGTGTTCGAGGACCAGGGGATCGGCTACGGCGCCGGCAAGCGCGGGGAGTTTGCCGTCACCCCCTGCGCCGCCGACGGGCGGGTCTTCGCGCTGGGCACGGCCGGCCGACTCTACGGCCTGGAACTGGCCACAGGCAAGGTGCTCTGGCAATCGAACATCGGCCCCGTCCACGAGCAGATCGAAGCGGCGAAGAAGGTGGCGATAGAGACACGCCAGCCTCTGAAACGGACGCACGCGCCCTACGGACAACTGCTGGTCGTGGACGGCATCCTGCTGGTCCCCGACTGGTCGGCCGGAGTCCGCGGCGTGGACCCGGCCAGCGGCAAGCTGCTCTGGGCAGCCGGCGACAAGGGAGGCCTGACCTCGCACTACAACTGCCCGGCCCCGGTGGTCGTCGACGGCAAGTCCTACGCCGTCTGCGTGAACCGCACGGGCGACCTGCGCCTGCTCGACCCTCGCAAGGGCACGCTGCTGTGGACCCATGCCCTGGGTAGCAAGCACCTGACCCAGCCGGTGTTCGGCAAGGAACTGCTGATCGCCTTCGACACATACCGCGACCCATCGTCCACCGACAAGCGAGTCGCGCAAGGCGGCCTGGGGGTGCTGGCCGGGTATCGCCTGAGCCTGACCGGGGCCCAGCGGGTCTGGCAGCTCGACCCCAAGACGTATGCTACGCATCTGTGGCTCGACGCCGGGCCCTCACGCAAGATCGCCACCCGTCGCGACGGCATCATCTATCACGGGGCACACGGGGGCATCACCGGCAAACTGGCCGTGGTGGAGGAGGCGACCGGCAAGGTCCTCAATCCGCCCGACGACGTGGCGCATTACTGGTGCATCAACCTGTGGGGCGACCGCCTGTTCTTCCAGACCGACATTCAGCACGGCGCGCACGCCCCGTGGCGGGTCTACGACGCGAATCCGGCGACGTTCAAGCTGTTGGGCGAAGCGAAGTTTCCCTCCGACGCGCAGCGAACCTGCGGCTACGAGGTCCCGCTGCACGAGATCTACGCCGACGGATTTGTGTTTATACGCGAATGGAGGGACCGATGGGGCGGCATTAGCTGCTACGATCTGCGCAAGCCGAAATAGTCGCTGGGCCAGCGGGTCTTTTCGATCCCACCGGTGTTCGGTCTTGCCGTTGTACAAAGCCCCGAAGAAGCGCCTCCTCACTGTTTACTGTGGGAGGGGCGGCGGCTGAAGGGCCTGGTCGCCCGTCGGGGCCGGGGAGACGGGGCGATCCCAGCCGGACGACATCCCGCAGTGATGGACGCGCAACCTTCTTGTCCTACAATAACGTGCGCGCAGCCCATCGGTCTCACGCCCGCCTGCCGGGCGACTGGGTCATCGAACCGTGCTTCGAAGACGCCCTTCCCGACTACGAAACCGAACTGGAACCTGCCTGCGCGAACGAATAACCGCTCGCGATGGGGCAGGTGTGTCTTCTTTCGGTCATCGGAACGTGTAACCAGCGGCTTTGGGCCGGTCGGCGGAGACACCGTCCGCCCCCAAAGCCGCTGGTTGACGGTGTTCTTGCCATTACCCCCGGTCTTTGGCAGACTTCCCACCATGAATTCGCTCTTACAGACCGGGTTTGGCATGATTCGGCCTATGCGGGCCGGTGCCGACCAAAAAGCGATTTCTTATCAATCGGATGAAGTTGCACAAGGGGACGTGCATGGCAGCGGGGCGGCGCTCTGAGGAGTCGCTGTACCGGTTTGAGTTGGCGACGTATGACACGGGCGACGTCTTTGACCAGTCGCTGGCGAAGGGGTTCATTGACCTGTGGGGGCTGCCGGCGAAGGTGTGGAACCAGGCG
>CAYWTX010000643.1:0-23291 GCA_964461295.1 uncultured Planctomycetaceae bacterium
TTCGCCGCGTTCTGCTTGGTCATCGAGGCCATCTCCTCCACGCTGGAGGTCGTCTCCTCGATCGCCGCCGCCTGCTCGCTGCTGCCCTGCGCCAGGCTCTGGCTGGCCGAACTCACCTGCCCCGCCGCCGACGCCGTCTGCTCCGAACCGTTGCTCAAGGTCTCCGCGATCCGCCTCAGCGACGCGCTGATGTTGCGGCTGATCAGGATTCCCAGCGCCAACGCCACGGCCACGCCGACCGCCATCGCCGCCAGGGACAGAACCTTGAGCAACGATGCCTGCGACATGGCCTTCGTCGACTCGTCCGTGGCCATGCTCCGAATCTCGTCCACGATCTCATCCAACAGCCCGATTGCCTTGTTCTGCGCGTTGCGGCCTTCGGCCATCGCGATCGTCCTGGCCTGGCCCTGGAGGTCGGCCACGCGAGTGACTTCCTGCTGGATGGCCTCGATGCTGACGAAAGTCTTCGCCCGCAGTTCGGTGAGGAAATCCATCGCCGTCTTCGCCTCCGCGGCCTTTCCCGCCTTCACCAGTTCCTTCGTCGCCTTGACGGCTTGGTGGAACGCGCGGTGCGGTTCGGCGGCGTCGCCCATCGCCTTGCTGACGACCGGGTTCTGCGTCTTGAACGCGGCGAGCCACTTGCCGAATCTGCAGGCCGTGTGATCGTCGCCGCCGACGAGCTCCTTGCCGCGCAGACAGAGGTCCTCCACACGCTCCTGGAGGATGTAGTGGTCCAGCATGTACTGTCGGATGGCGCCGATCAGTCCGTCCGGGTCCGGTATGTGCGCCTCGCCTACCTCGCCCATGATCTTCATGAACTTGTTGTTCGCCTCGCGCCACGATTCCCACGCCGGCACGAAGTCCTTCCACAACGCGGTTTCCTTCTGGGTGTGAGGCAGGGCCTCGTACGCCTTCCACGCCGCCTCATACGTCTCCCGAGCCTTCTTGAGATGCTCCGGCTGGCGGGCGCGCGTCTCGGGGTCCGTCTTCGGATCCATCAAGGTCCTCTGCACGCTCTTGACGGTCTCCGAGCAGGCCTTGATCGTCATGACTTTCTCGACGCCCGGCAGGCGCACCGCACCGATGCTGGTGATGGACCCGCTGCTCTCCATGGCGCCGTAGAACCCGACCCCCCCAAGCGCCAGCGTGACAATCGCCACCGCGATGAAGGACACGATCAGCTTCTTCCCGATCGTCCAAGTCGATCTCATGACCATTCCCTTTCTTTCCTGTGTGATCCCTGTTTCCGTTCACGCACTTGGGATCCCTTCGGCGGCGGGGGGGGGCCGCCGTCGCCGCTATGCTGCCGCCTCGCCGGCCGCTTTTACGTCCGCCGCCGTCAGCACCTTGCTGATGTCCAGAAGGATCGTCACCTTGTTGTTCGCCTTGCCCATGCCCAGAATGAAGTCGGTGTCCACGCTGGTACCGAACGACGGCGTGTCCTCGATCTCCTCGGGATCGATGTCCAGCACCTCGCTCACCTTGTCCACGATGATCCCCATCTCCACGCGCCCAACATCCACCACGATGATGCACGTCTCCTCCGTGTGCTCCGCCTCAACCATGCTGAACTTCAGCCGCAAGTCCACCACCGGGATCACCTTCCCGCGCAGGTTGATCACGCCCTTGACGAACTCCGGCGTCCGCGGCACGGCCGTGATCGGCATCAGGCCGATGATCTCGCGGACCTTGAGGATCTCCAGCCCGTACTCCTCGTCGGCCAGGACGAAGGTGAGGTACTTCCCCGCCTTTGTGCTCGCCCGCTCCAGAACTTGTTCGCCCATCTCGCATCTCCTTCGGAATATGTTCACTTCTCTCGTGGTTCTCCAAGCCCGGGGGCCTGAGCCCCTGGAACTCTTGTCTTCTCACGCCGCTTCCCGCGCCGGCGCCGCCGCTCGCTGTTCCACCATGCGGATCAGTCCGCCCGCGTCCAGGATCAGCCCCACCCGCCCGTCGCCCAGGATCGCGCCGCCGGCCACGCCCGGAACATGCCCGATCGCCTGCCCCAGCGACTTGATCACCACCTGTTGCTGGCCGAGAAGTCCGTCCACCATCAGCGCGCAACGCCGCCGGTCGCTCTCGATGATGATCAGCAGCGCCTCGCGCAGGTCCGTCGCCGCCCCCTGCACGTTCAGCAGCTGGTACAGCCGGAACACCGGCAGCAGCTCGCCCCGCACCAGCACCACCTCGCCCTTGCCCACCACGGTCGTAACCGCGCCGGCCTCGGGGCGGAAGCTCCGCTCGATCGAGATCGTCGGTATCAGGTACTTCGCCTGCCCCACGCCAACCAGCATCGCGTCGGTGATGGCCATCGTCAGGGGCAGGCGGATCGTGAACGTCGTGCCCTTGCCCGGCTGCGACGTCAGTTCCACACGCCCGCGAAGCGACTCGATCCCCCGCTTCACCACGTCCATTCCCACGCCGCGCCCCGAGATATCCGTCACCTTCTCCGCCGTCGAGAAGCCCGGCAGGAAGATCAACCCGTACGCCTCCTCGTCGCTCAGTTCGCGCCCGGGCTCGATCAGACCCCGCTCCGTCGCCTTCCCGAGAATCCGCTCGCGGCTCAGCCCGCGCCCGTCGTCCGTGAGTTGGATCACCACGTTTCCCGCCGACTGGAACGCTCGCAGCTCCACCGTGCCCACGGGGTCCTTCCCGCCGCCGCGCGATCCGCTTCCGGATCGATCCCGTGATCCACCGCGTTGCGCATCATGTGGACCAGCGGGTCGCCCAGCGCCTCGACCATGTTCCGGTCGATCTCCGTGTCCTCGCCCTGCGTGACGAACCGCACCTTCTTGTCGGCCTTGCGCGCCAGGTCGCGCACCAGCCGTGCCATCTTCTGGAACGTCGCCTTCAGCGGCACCATGCGCAGCGACATGGTCAGGTCCTGCAGTTCCCGCACGATCTTCCCCACGTGCGACACGTTCCGCGACAGCCGCGGGTGCGCCGTGTCCGTCGCCACGGGGTCCTGCGACACCATCGACTGCGCGATCACCAGTTCGCCCACCATGTCGATCAGGCTGTCCAGGCGGCCCGTGCCCACCCGCACCGTCGCCTCCCCCTGCTGGCCCGTCATCTGCCGCTGCGTCCGCAACGCGTCGCCCACGTCCGCCGCGGCGACCTTCCCCTCCCGCATCAGCGCCTCGCCCAGACGATTCGTCCCCTGCTCCTCGGCCGCCTGCTCGACCTGCTCGCGATCCACCTTCCCCTTGCCCACCAGCAGTTCGCCCAGCCGCGGGGCGTCGACCTCGGTCCCCTCGTCGACGCCGGCGGCCTCTGGGTCCGCCAGCACCGCCATCAACTCCCCGTATCCCTCCGATACCGGTATCTCCGAGCCGGCCTCTGCTCCCCGCAATGCCTCGATCATCGCGCGCAGCGAATCGCACGACCGCAACGCCAGGTCCGCGTACCCGCCCAGGACCCGAATCTGCCCTTCCCGCGCACGATCCAGCAGGTTCTCCCCCAGGTGCGCCAGCCGCTGGATCGCCTCCAGCCCCAGGAACCCCGACGTGCCCTTGATCGTGTGGAAGGCCCGGAAGATCCGGTTGATCTGCTCGGCGTTGTCGGGGTTGGCTTCCGGGTCCAGCAGAGCCGCCTCGGCCGCCACAATGTGGTCCAGGCATTCGGTTACGTACTCGCCCAGCAAACCGGGATCGGCGTCGTCGTTCACGCGGAAGCGCGTCACAGCCCCCTTGCCCGTCTCTCGAAGCCCAGCGATCTGAGTCCCTGGGACTTCTTCGCGGACCGGAGTGCCTGGTACCTCGCCTGGAGCCACCGGGGGCCCTGCGGCGACCTTCACCAATTCCCGCAACCCCTTTGTCGCCAAACCCAGATCCATCGCGCCACCCGCGGGATCCGCAAGCCCCTGGGCCGCGGCCGCCACAGCCGTCGCCACCGCTTCCATCGCCGAAGTGCCGTCGGCAATTGCGCCGGTGTAGACGCCCTGGAGCACCTGCAACGCAGCCGAGACAGCCTCGACCGCCGCCCCCGTCGCCTGCTCGCCGCCAATCACCTCTTCCAGGGCCGTCCCCATGCGGATCAGGGTGTCCCTGTCGGCCCCGTCAGTCGCTATCGCCTGTGCGGCGACGTTCTCCAGCAGTTCCCTGTGCTTCTCGTGGCTCATGTGCCGTGGGTCTCCATTCGTGGTTGGCGGGGCTCCTCGGCCTTGTGTCCGGCTCTACGCCGAGGCCGACTCCTGCATGATCACCCCCGCCCACACCGCCCCCGCTTCGCAATCGATGGCGGTCTTCAGGGTTCGCACGCCCCGCTGCCGAAGCAGGTGGATGCTGTCGGCCCGTATGACGCTCGGCAGCGAGATGTTCGCCTTCACCCCGCGCGCGTCCAGCAACCGCTTCACCTCGCCGGCCAGAATGTTCGTCAACTCGCCCACCGCGTCGCCCATGTCGTTGCTCTCGAAGGGAATCTCGAAGCCCGCGAACCGGGCCGCCACCGCCGACGCCGACTGCCGCGGCAGGGCAAGAAAGACCGACCACTCCACCTCGCCGATTAGCGAAATGATCGCCACGATCACCGAGCCCTCCGGCCCTTCCTGGCCCGAGACCCGCGGGTTCACGCGGCACGCCGAATGGAGCACCGACAGAGCAGCCTGGCCCACCACTTCCGAGTGGGGCGGGGCGTTCGACAGAACCGATTCGCTGGTGAGTGTCATTGTTTGGTCTCCCTTGTCTCCCTGTTTGAGGAAATAACTAGCCGAGTTTTGTCGCCAGTTTGTGGAAAAAACCCTTGGGCGCCTTGGCGTCGCGGAGCTGAACAAACAGCGGCCCGAGGCGTTTCTGGAGGTCCTCGACGGTGAACGGCTTGGCGATGTACTTGTCCACCTTCACCTGGGCCATCGCCTCGTCCATCTTGCCCATGGTGCTCTCGGTGGTGATCATCACGATCGGCGTATGGCGTTTCTCGACTTCGCGAACCTTCCTGATGAAGTCGATCCCGCTCATGTTCGGCATGTTCCAGTCCACGAAGAGGATGTCCATCGCCTGCGGATTGAACTTCGTCAGGGCGTCCAGCCCGTCGCAGGCCTCCGTGAACGTGAAGTTCGCCAGGGATGCCTCCTGAAGGGAACGCATGACCATCTTCCGCATAATGCCCGAGTCGTCCACCACCAATGCGTGAATCTCCATGTCGATGCTCCTTTTCACACACAAGACATCGACGAACTCGGGTGGGGGGTTTAACATCGCGGCCCCCCCAATTCGCCGTGGCCCGCACACGACCCTAACGGTCTCGACAGCGTCAGCGAGGGCGCATGACACAGCGGACTTGAGGGCGTGTCGCCGCAACAGGCGGACGGCGGCGCGCAGGAAACGCCCGTTTTCGTGGGTGTTTCGGGTAGTGCGGGGAAGTGCGAAGCGGCGCAGAACCTTACCGACTGGGCCGTACTGGACTTGAACCAGTGACCTCATGCGTGTCGAGCATGCGCTCTAGCCAACTGAGCTAACGGCCCGAATGAGAACGCTACTGTAGGCGACGGGGCGCGGATTGTCAAGGCGACATCCTCGCCGGTGACATCCTCGTCGCATCCTCGCCTCGCGTCCGGGCTTGATGTGGCCGCCGGGGGGGAGTAGTCTCTACGCCAGTTCCCGCGGACGCGGGGGCATACGGAAAGGCGAACCCATGCCGTGGATGATCCTTGGCGCCGTCCTGCTGCTGGTGGTGCTGGCGGCCATTGCGATCTACAACTCGCTGGTCAGCAAGCGGATTCGCTGCCGCGAGGGGTGGAGCCAGACCGACGTGCAACTCAAGCGGCGCTACGACCTGATCCCCAACCTTGTGGAGACGGTGAAGGGCTACGCCGGCCACGAGCGCGAGACCCTCGAGCGCGTGGTGCAGGCCCGCAATCAGGCGATGTCGGCCCAGGGCGTTCGCGAGCACGCCCAGGCCGAGAACGTCCTCACCGGCGCGTTGCGGCAGCTTTTCGCCTTGTCGGAGGCATACCCCAACCTGAAGGCTAACGAGAACTTCGCCCGCCTGCAGGAGGAGTTGGCCAGCACGGAGAACCGCATCGCCTTTGCTCGCCAGTACTACAACGACAACGTCGCGATCTACAACACGGCTCGCGAGACCTTCCCGGGCAACCTCGTCGCCGGAGTGTTCAACTTCAAGGCTGAGGAGTTCTTCGAGATCGAGGAACCCGCCCAGCGCGAGGCCCCCAAGGTGAAGTTCTGACGGCGATCCGGAACCTGCCCGCTGAAGCGGGCAGGCCGCAAGCGACGTACCCATGCCTAGCGAAACCTTCCGAACTCTGATCGCCCGGAACAAGCGAAACAGCTTCCTGCTGGTGGCGATGTTCATGGTGCTGTTCGTGGGGCTGGGCCTGCTCATCGGCGTGGCATGGGGCGGCACGAGCGAGTTCGGCATCTTGGTGGCGGCGGGCGCGGCCGTCGTGGCGTTCTTCGTTTCGCTGGTCAGCTACTACGCGGGTGCCGGGGCGCTGTTGGCCATGAGCCGGGCACGCCAGATTCGCAAGGAGGATGATCCGCAACTCTTCAACGTCGTCGAGGAGCTCGCCATTGCCGGCGGCCTGCCCATTCCGGCGATCTATCTCATTGACGACACGGCCATGAATGCCTTCGCCACGGGGCGGGACCCGCGTCATGCGGTCGTGGCGATCACGACGGGGCTGCGTCAGCGGCTGACGCGGGCGGAACTGCAGGGCGTGATGGCGCACGAGTTGAGCCACGTGCGGCACTATGACATCCTGTTCGCGACGCTGATCGCGGTGATGGTGGGGGTGTTGGTGATGCTGTGCGACGTGTTCCTGCGGAGCCTGTGGTGGGGGGGCGGATCGAGGCGGCGCGACCGGCGCGACAGCCAGGGCGGCGGCTTGCAGTTGATCCTGATGCTGCTGGCACTGGTGCTGGCGATCGTCGCGCCGATCCTGGCGAAGATCATCCACATGGCGATCTCGCGGCAGCGCGAGTACCTGGCCGACGCGGGGGCCGTCGAGTTGACGCGCGACCCGCGCGGGCTGGCGGACGCCCTGGCGAAGTTGGCGGCCGACACGGAGGTGCTGGAAGTGGCCAACCGCGCGACGGCGCCGCTGTACATCGTGCATCCGATCAAGAAGTTCGAGGCGCGGGCCGAGAGCATCTTCAGCACGCACCCGCCGATTGAGGAGCGGATCCGAAGGCTGATGGATCTGGCGCACTGAGCATTGCCGATTGCAGATGCACGTGAGAAGGCGTTGAATGCGTATGGGGAAGGAGGCAAGGGACTATGGGGATTCCCGCGATCGTGGGGATTGGGGAGGCCCTTCCCAGGAAGACCGATTCGTGCAACCCCTTCGATACCCATAGTCCCTCTGCCTCTTCACCGTTCACTGTCGGCCTCGCTTCCGCGAGCGGAGGCCGCCTTCGCCCAGGGATCCGCATCCCGTGATTCGATGGCGTCGTCGCCCGGTTCAGGCCGATAAACTTGCGGAGAGGAAGCAGGCGTTGGTCTACTCGCTTCTGTGCCGCTGGTGTCTGTTGATGTTCGCCGGGGCGACGATCGCCGCGGTGACATGGGCGTCGGCGCGGGCGACACTGGACATGCCCGACATCGTGCCCGCCGCACCCGTGCTCTCCGACGGCCTGTACAAGCCGCAGGAGAGCGACCCGCTGTACCTCTCGGGGTTGCTGGAGCCGCCCATGGTCGGCTCGGCCGGCGACGTGGCCATCATCTTCGACGCTCAGCGGCCCATTCGGCCGGTGATCGGCAGCGGCTCGACGTGCGTCGCCGCCGTCCACGGGTTGGCAGCGGGGCCCGACCTTCTCACGGTTGTCGGCGTGCCGTTCGGCCCGGCTGCCTTCCGGCGCGAAGACTGCCTGCTGGCGGGTGTGGGGGCCGCGAGGACCGTGTGTCTACTGGATGCGCGGATGGTGCTGTCGGCAGCGGAGAAGCAGAAGCAGACGCTGGACGACTGCCTGGGGGTGTTGGCGCGCCAGGGGCAGGTGGCGATTTTCCACCCGGGGCCGGGGGCCGACTGGCTGGTCGCCAGACGCGACCTGCGGCGGCTGTACCCGCTCCTGCCGCTTCTGTGCCAGCCGACGAAGGACGACCCGACGAAGGTGCTGCGGGTGGCGGGCTGGCATCTGGACCGCAAGGAACGCGCCGGCATGGTCGTGGTCACGTCGGACGTCTGGTTGGCCGGCGATGCCGTGAAGTACAAGTTTGTGACCCACCTGGTCGCGCCGCCCGAGCCGGCGTTCGCTCGCGAAGGGCGCCTGCACGTGCACGAGTCGCTGGCGAAGTTGAGGGATTCGCTGGCGGCGCGGGCAGCGGCGGAGTAGGAAGGGCAGCCCAACCCCGACGAGGCCCGCGGGGGCCCGGTGGGGCAGGCAGCAGGCAGACCACCAGATTGCCTCACGGCAAGCCCTTGCCCGGGCCATTGGCAGGATGATGGCCGTTCCATGTTTGGGGGCTGGTAGCTGGCAACTGCTGGAAGTTGGGAGCTTTCTATGCGGACAGGGATGTCGTCGGGCTTGCGGGCGGCGGTGTTGATGGCGCTGGCCGCAGGATGTGACAGCGGCAGCATGGGTCCGATGTCGTGGGGCCGCTGGGGTTGCCGGCCGAGCGGGACGTTCGTGTCGGGCCCGCAGGATGGAGTGGTGTCGCCCGCGCCGGCGTCGGGCGCGGCCCGCGAATGGCAGTACATCGTGGTTCACCACAGCGCCACGCCGACGGGCAACGCGGCCGAGTTCGACCGCGAGCACCGCAGGAAGGGCTGGGACGAGCTTGGGTACCACTTCGTGATCGACAACGGCCTGGGCGGCCCGGACGGGCGAATTGAGACGGGCTCGCGCTGGACGGCGCAGAAACACGGCGCTCACACGGGCGGCACGCCGAACAACGAGTACAACGATCGCGGGATCGGCATCTGCCTGGTGGGCAACTTCGAGGAGACGCGCCCCACGGCGGCCCAACTGGATTCGCTGCGCCGGCTGGTGCTGCACCTGGCGAGACTGTACGGCATTCCATCCAGCCATGTGATCGGCCACCGCGACGCGCCGAACGCCAAGACGCTGTGCCCGGGGCGGTACATGGCGTCGCACTTGGGCGGCGCCCTGAGGCCGGCGGTTGCGCGGGCGGCGTGGGGATGGTAGCAGCCGGCGACCGGCAGTCGGGAGAACCCCGGAACCCGGGGCCCAGAACCCCGAACCCGGAACGAGACACAGAACACGACCTGGGGTGGTGCGGGGGAGGAGATGAAGCAGACAGCAACAGTTGGGGTGTGTGGCTTGGCGGCAGCCAACGGGCTTCCGGCTACGGGCTTCCGGCTCCCGGCCACCCCATCGGGCTGTCGCCGGCAATGCCGGTTGCCGTAGAATGCCGGGCGATACGTTCCAAGGCGTTCGGGAGCCATCGAACATGCGTGTTCGCGATAACCCAGCCGTCCACCTCACCTACTGCCTGAACATCCACCCCGGCGAGACGTGGGCGGAGAACTTCGCCGCCATTGGCGACAAGGCCCTGGCCGTGCGGGCCGCCGTCGCGCCGGGCAAGCCCTTCGGCCTGGGGCTGCGGCTCAGCGCCCGGGCGGCCGAGGAACTGGCCGACAAGGAACGCTTGGATGAGTTCCGGGGGTTCTTGAGCGATCATCAACTGTACGTGTTCACGATCAACGGCTTCCCGTACGGGCAGTTCCACGGCTCGACCGTCAAAGAGAACGTCTACGCCCCGGACTGGCGGACGCGCGAGCGGCGCGACTACACGATGCGGCTGATCGATATCCTGGCCGAACTGCTGCCGCCTGACGTGTGCGGCAGCATTTCCACGGTGCCCGGCTCGTACAAGGCGTGGATCACCAACCAGGAGCAGGGGCGTGAGATGGCGCGCCAGATCGCCTTCGCGGCCGCCCACGCCGGGCGGGTGTACCGCAGGACCGGGCGTGACATCTGCATCGCCCTCGAGCCGGAGCCCGACTGCCACGTCGAGACGACGCGCGAGGCGCTGCGGTTCTTCGTCAACCTGCGGTTCGGCATCCCGGTCGTCCGCGACCACCTCAAGTGCTCGGCCGACGAGGCCGCCGAAGTCCTCATGCGCCACGTCGGCGTCTGCCTCGACACGGCCCACGCGGCCGTCCAGTTCGAGGATCCCGCCGAGTCGCTGCGGCTGCTGCGCGAGGCGGGCATCCGCGTGGCGAAGGTGCAGCTTTCGGCCGCGCTGCGTGCGGAGGGACCGGAGCAGCCGCTGGAGCGGATGGGTGAGTTCGTCGACCCGGTGTACCTGCACCAGACGCGGATTCGCCACGCCGACGGCGCGGTGGAGGCGTTCGCCGATCTGCCGCAGGCGCTTGCGGCACACCGGCCGGCGGAAGGTCTGGCCGGCGACGACTGGCGGGTGCACTTCCATGTGCCGCTGTTCTGGCAAGGCGACGCCGCCCTGGGATCGACGGGCGAGTTGCTCACGCGGGAGTTCTGGCGGCAGGCGCTGGCGGCCACATCCAACCTGGAGATCGAGACCTACACGTTCAACGTTCTGCCCGACGACATCCGCCCCCGCGACGTGACCGAGAGCATCTCGCGGGAGTACGAGTGGGTCATGCAGAGAATCGCGGATTGAGGATCGCGGATTGCGGATTCCCTGGCAGGGAGTCTTGCCGCGAACGCGGACTTGCTCTGTTCGATGACCGCTCCAGAGAAGACCCTTGCCAACGGTGACCATCCGCCAACCAGTGAGTCCGCAATCCGCAATTCCTACCGCCAGCTCGCCAGCCTTTGCGTCGCGGTGCTCATCTGGGCCAGCAGCCGACGGCGGCGAGACTGGTTGAACGACACGCTGCACACCAGGATCGACGTCACGACCGCCACCGCGGCCGCGGCGCCGTCGCCGTACCTCGCAAACTCCATCGCGTCGGCCATGCCGCTCACCCCGGCCGCCGTCGCCATGCGGTAGCCGCCCAGCGCCAGCAGCACCACGGCCGCCAGCACCGACAGCCACCAGAACCCGACGATGGGCAGGCGAAGGCCGTTGGGCCGCTGCAGCTTGCCCGGGTCGCTGCCGTGCCACAACTCGCCCATGACGGCACAGGGCACGAACAGATTCACCAGCGGCGCCAGCCACACCGTCGCGGCCGCCAAAGGGCCGAATGACGTCGGCCCCGCCCCCAGCGCCGGCAGGTTGCCGTACGCCCGGAAGCACCAGAGCATCAGCGCCGCCAGCGCGACCGCCCCGGCCAGGCCCACCGGCAGCCGGTTGGCCACGATGTCGGCGAGGCTGAACGTCAGGCCGTCGTAGCCCTCCATGGGCGGCGGCGGCGACCACTCCTCTAGTTCGGTAATGTCCGTGCCAATATGCCGCCGCACGTCGCCGAAGTCGACCTTCACGAACCCCTTCTGCTCCGGTTCGCCGTCGGAGCCGGGCACTACCACCGCCATCCCCTCGCGCTGCCGGCGGTCCATCCACTCCGCCATGCTCTTGAGCCTGGCCAGCCGGCCCGTCTGCCGCTTGGCCAGATGCTCCACCAGGATGTTCCGCGAGTAGTTGTGCTCGTGGATCGCCTCGTTCTGCACCGCCAGGGTCGACAGGGCCTGGCCGCTGCGGCTGTCGCAGGTCAGGGCGTATCCGCTCGCCAGCGAACAGGCCGTCAGCAGGATCAACGCCACCGCGGCAGGGCGCTCCAGCGGGCGGAACTCCCGCTCGGCGGTCAGCATCGGGCGCGCCAGCGCCTCGGGCCGACCGATCTCAACGCCCCCGCCGGCCAGCGAAGCCAGCGGGCCGACCTGCGCGGGTCCACCTGGTTCGGCCGGTTGGCCGTGGGCGGCCGGGAGCGGAGGAGCAAACTCGTCGACGCTGCGCCTGGGTTGCGGCGGCGTCTGCTCGGGCGGCAACCACTGCCCGAATTCGTCGGCCTCTTTGGGCCCGGTGTGGGGAATCGCCGGGGCCTGCATGTGCAACTCCAACGACAAGCGCAGGGCGAGGGAAACCGCCCCCGCCACGCCCGCCTGCCTAAGAGAACGTACGATACGAAGAAGCTTCCAGCCTCCAGTTGCCAGGCGCCGGCCAGTACACAAAGCGGCGGCCAGCGCCTCGGGGGCGCTGACCGCCGTCGTGTTACGTTGACCAGGATCTGGAAGCGGACTGCAGGCCGCTGGAAACTGGCCGCTTCTCTAGTACATATCTTCCATGCCGCCGCCGGGAGGGCCGCCGGAGGGCTTCTTCTTCTCCGGCAGGTCGCTCACGATGGCGTCGGTCGTCAGAAGCAGCCCGGCCACGGAGGCCGCGTTCTGCAACGCGCTACGTTCCACCTTCGTGGGAACGATCACGCCATCCTTTACCATGTCGCCGTACTTGTTGGTCAAGGCGTTGTACCCGTAGTTGATGTCGTCGCTCTCCATCACCTTGGCCGCCACGATGCTGCCGTCCAGCCCGGAGTTGGTCGCGATCATCTTGATCGGCGCCGTCATCGCCCGGCGGACGATGTCCACGCCCGTCTTCTCGTCGTCGGTGTCGCACTTGACCTTGTCCAGCGCCTTGAGGCACCGCAGCACCGCCACGCCGCCGCCGGGAAGGATGCCTTCCTCAACGGCCGCGCGGCACGCGTGCAACGCGTCCTCCACGCGGGCCTTCTTCTCCTTCATCTCGACCTCAGTGGCCGCGCCGACGTTGATCTGGGCCACGCCGCCGGCCAGCTTGGCCAGCCGCTCCTCCAACTTCTCGCGGTCGTAATCGCTGGTGGTCGTCTCGATCTGGTTCTTGATCATCTCGATGCGCCCGCGAATCTCGCTCTCCTGGCCGCCGCCCTCGATGATCGTCGTGTTGTCCTTGTCGACGCGGACCCGCTTGGCCGTGCCCAGGTCCGTCATCTGGATGCTCTCGATGTTGATGCCCATGTCCTCCATGATGGCCTTGCCGCCGGTCAGCACCGCGACGTCCCGCAGCAGTTCCTTGCGCCGGTCGCCGAAGCCCGGCGCCTTCACGGCGCACACCTGCAACGTGCCCCGCAACTTGTTCACCACCAGCGTCGCCAACGCCTCGCCCTCGATCTCCTCGGCGATGATCAGCAGCGGACGGCCGGATTGGGCGACCTTCTCCAGCAGCGGCACGAGGTCTTTGATCGCGCTGATCTTCTTCTCGTGGATGAGGATCAACGGGCGGTCCATGTCCACTTCCATCGTCTCGATCTTGTTGACGAAGTGCGGCGAGATGTATCCGCGGTCGAACTGCATGCCTTCCAGCAGTTCCACCGTCGTCTCCAGGGCCTTGCCTTCCTCGACCGTGATCACCCCGTCCTTGCCCACCTTGTCCATCGCGTCGGCGATCTGCTTGCCGACTTCCGCGTCCTGGTTGGCCGCGCACGTGCCGACCTGCGCAATCTCCTTGGTGCTCTTCACCGGCTTGGACAGCTTGTGCAACTCGGCCACGATGGCCGCGACGGCCTTGTCGATGCCCCGCTTGAGCTGCATCGACTTGGCCCCGGCCGTCACGTTCTTCAGGCCTTCCTCGAAGATGGCCTCGGCGTAGATGGTGGCCGTCGTCGTGCCGTCGCCGGCGACGTTGGACGTCTTGGACGCCACTTCCTTGACCATCTGGGCGCCCATGTTCTCGTTGGCGTCTTCCAGCTCGATTTCCTTCGCCACGGTCACGC
Organism: uncultured Planctomycetaceae bacterium; assembly: GCA_964461295.1. Taxonomy (GTDB): domain Bacteria; phylum Planctomycetota; class Phycisphaerae; order SM23-33; family SM23-33; genus CAYWTX01. The sequence goes on from CAYWTX010000643.1 coordinate 13,586, forward strand.
CGTCCTTGGTCACCAGCGGCGCGCCGTAGCTCTTCTCCAGCACGACCACGCGCCCGGTGGGGCCCAGCGTCACCTTCACAGCCGCAGCCAGCTTCTTCACGCCGCGCCGAATGGCTTCCCGCGCCTCGACGTCGAATGCGATCTTCTTCTTTGCCATGTTTGTCTTGCTCCCTTTATGGGTCTACCGACCCGTTGCCTTGAGAAAGTCGAGTATTTTGTATGCTAGGGATATCTGTTCTCGCACGTTCTCCAAAAGATCCTCACTGAGTCTAGACCCATGGAGTACGGCATGCCTTGCATCTATTCTCTCGCGCAACCAGACCTCATCTATCGTGTAACCGTGGTCACGCTGGTATGCGTTCACAAAACGGAACCATCTGTCCATGTCACTTGGGTGATGGGTATGCCAAGTACTTGGCCCAACCCAAGCGTCTAAGGCACTGAGGGCGTTGGGCGACAATTTCATGGAACCCTCCTCAGTCCAGGATCGCCAGGATGTCCGACTCGTCCATGAGCATGTACTCCTCGCCCTCGACCTTGATCTCGGTGCCGGCGTAGCTGGCGAAGATGACCTTGTCGCCCTTCTTCACCTGAAAAGCCGCCCGCTTGCCGTCGTCCAGCAACTTGCCGTCGCCAACGGCCACCACGGTCCCCTTCTGGGGCTTCTCCTTGGCCATGTCCGGCAGGACGATTCCGCCGCGGGTCTTCTCTTCCGCTTCCAGACGCTTGATCATGACCTTCTCGCCCAGCGGGCGAATCTTCGGTGAGCCCTTCGCCATTTCCGATGCTCCTTCTCTCTAAGTTCGATGGCCTCTTACGCTATCGATGCCCTGTTGCCGTTCGCAGGAAGTCCACCACGAATTACACGAATGAACACGAGCTACACGAAAAGAGGAAGATTGCTATACGACTCCGGCTTTCGTGCAATTGCGTAATTCATGGACCACGTTCTCTCCCATACGCGCAATTCGTGGTCTCTTTGTCTCACCAGCGGCTCGGCGCTCGCCCGCGGAACATCCCTCATTCCGCGGAGTCATTCCGCAGCGCCTCATCCAGCCGCCGCATCATGCGCTGAATCTGCCGCAGCAGCTCCTCCAACGCCAGCGGACGGACCACCACGCTGAACGCCGCCAGCCGCAGCGCGCTCTCCATGTACAGCCGATCGCGCCGCGCCGTCACCACCACCACCGGGAACAGATCGTCCAGCCGCCGGATCATCCGCAGCAGGCGAAGCGCGTCCACCTGCCAGTCCACGGCGTCGTCCAGCACGGCTGCGTCTACCTGCCGGCCCTGAACAACCCGCAACAACTCGGCGTCGTCTCGTACCTTGAGCGCCGTCAGGTACTGCGGACCGACGATCTGCTCCAGCGCCGGCAGCCAGCTTTCCGCCTCGCCGGTAACGGCCAAGTGCAGCGGCCGTCCAAGTTGAAGTCGCGTCATCACCATTCCCGCTCGCCTCACAAAACCTGGCGACCCGCGGACGGGAACAAGCGGGAAGCGCCGCCGAAACGCACTATCCGCACCCCTCTCGCTGCAACCTTGGTGCCATGGCATCTAACCTGCTGTGAATAAGGCAATTGACTGTGGATGCCCCCGTCCTCCACCACGCCAAAGCCTGCCGGAACCGCCATCTGGCACCATCGGGGTCCACGCTTTTGGCAGACTCCCATCCCGATACCCAAGCCCTTGTTGCGCTGCATGTCTTCGCGGTGCCGGGACGAAGCAAGCCCTGTGGCGCCCTTGCTCAGCGCGAGGAACCGCCAGCGCGGGCGCACTTGCCCACGTCCCCTGGTCGGTCTACGTGATCTGCATTACCGGTGGTACTTGCCCTTGCCTGCGAAGGGGATTCCCAGCGCGGCCCGCTGGGCTGGGCTGACGAGCCCCTCACGGCCCGCTCACGCGGCCATCCACGGTCCTCCCATCGGCCATGCCGCCCAGGTACGTGCCTTTCAGGCGGTCGCGGACGACACGCACCTTCACCTCGACCGTTCGGGTGATCGGGCTCTTGTCTGCGGGGATCGAGGCGTCGGGATTCAGCGTGACGGTGAGACTCCCTGCCAGCTCGCCCCCGGCGACCTTCACGCCTTTGGCGTCCACAGTGTGCGTGGCCCGATTCCAGGCGGGCGCCCCCGCCACGGCAGAGACCACCGCCCCGTCCTTCACCTGCAGCGTGACCAGCAGGTCGCGGGCCGCGTCGAAGAACCCCTTCAGCCGCAGGTCCCAAAGCCCGGCGCCCGGCAGAGGCGGCTCGAACGGCCGGGAGAGCGGATCCTTCGGCGCGCGCAGGTCGTACACCCAGAGGGGCCCGTAGCGGATGAAAAGCCGCCCCTCGCTGACCACCGGCGTCACGTTGGCCTGGTACTCCAGTTCGCGCACCTGGTTGGCGTCGTCCCGGGTCATGGGCAGCCAGAAGTGGCCCGTCAGGTCCATGCCCGATTCCACGGGCTTGAGGAGGCAGACGTCGATGCCAAGCTTCGACACGCCTTCCTCCCACTTGGCGCGAACGGCCTCCGGGCCCCGCTGTACGCCCTGGGCGTAGATCATTCCATCGGAGGAGATGACCTGGCCGAGGCCATCGGGCATGCGGATGAAATCGAGCAGTTCGCCCGTCTCGGCGTCCAGGCAGAGCAGTCCCCGCGGCAGAGGCGGCGGGGCCGCCGCGCCCTTCGGGAGACGCGGCGCCGCCAGTTTGGGCACCGCCGGAATGGTCAAGGTTTCGGCGCCCTTCCAGACATTGTCGGCGACGCTGCCTTCGATGTAGACCCGCTTGTCGAGGATCACGGCGTTCCCGAAGCCGGTATGGGGCCTGGCCCACAGCGGCGTATACGACGTACCGTCCTGGCTCAACTTCACGCAGACGACTGTGCCGGCTCGACCGAAAAGGAGGTGCCCTTCCCCATACACGGGCGTGATGGACTTGCTGCTGCCCTTGTCGACATCGAGTTCCGGGATCTCCCACAGCCGCTTGCCGTCGGCAGGGTCCAGACACAGGAGATACCGCCACGTCGGGTTGACGTTCAGCGCGCGCCCGTTGTGGGTGAAGACCACGCTCGACATCGAGTTGGCGGAGTACTTCTTCCCCTGCCCCGCGTCGGCCTGCCAGACCGTCTTGCCGGTCGCGAAGTCAACGGCCACGATCGGCGGCGTCTGGTCGTCGCGGCTGACCGTGTTGAGGATGACCTTGCCTTCGCAGATGGCTGGGGTGGCATTGAAGCCCCATCCCATGTTGCCTTTGCCCGAGCCGAAGTCCTTCCAGGCGTTCACCTTCCATTTCCGCGTGCCCGTCGCCAGGTCGATGGCGTAGACGTTGGCGTCGGGCGCGACGACGACGGCCAGGCCGTCGCGCACCAGCGGCGTCGACCGCGACCCGTTGAACCGCGCCCAGCTGCATCGGCCGTAGGGGTGCTTGAATTTCGGTTGGCCGTCGAGGGTGAAGCCATACAGCACCCCCGACGCGCCCCCCAGCGTGTAGACGGCGCCGTCGGCGACGACCGTGCTGGCGTACCCCTCACCGAGTTTCGCCTTCCACAGCAGCTTGGGGCCCTCGGCCGGCCAGGACTGCATCAAGCCGGCGTCGGCGAAGATGCCGTTGTTCATCGGTCCGCGATAGGGGCCGGAAGTCTTGGTGGGCGTCGCGGCACATGCCAGGAGGGCGGGCCAGCAGACCGAAGCGACGATGGCGAGATGGCGCATCGAGTGACTCCTTCTTCGACCGATGGGCGACGAAGCCGCAATGATCGAAACAACCCAGCCTCGCCGAAGTTGCGGTCGCCACGACCTCCGGGTTGGACTAAACCGCTGGCGCGGTAGAGCTTCGCACGCATAGCGGTCTTGGAGGATCCCTGGGCCATGCCAGCCGCATCGGCTTATTCTCCTTCTCATCGACTCCCGTGTGGGAGTCACAGGCACCTTTGGAGAAGGAGAAGACCCATGACGGAACTGCGGAGTCGAATGATCCAGGACATGGAGTTGCGAAGCTTGAAGGAGAACACGCAGAAGGCCTACGTGGATGCCGTGAAGGACCTGGCACGGCACTACAATCGGTCCCCGGACCTGCTGAGCGAGGAGGAACTTCGCCGGTACTTTGTCAACCTGACCAAAGTCCGGCGGTGCTCCAAGAGCACCCTGCGCATTCGTCTGTTCGGCATCAAGTTTCTCTTCCGGTACACCCTCCGGCGCCCCCTGCCCGTCTTCGATCTCATCCGCCTGGGTCGGGACCGGAAGCTGCCGACGGTGCTCAGCCGGCAGGAGGTCCGTCAGGTTCTGACCTGCATTCGCCGGCCTGCGGCCCGGATGAGCGCCTTGGTGATGTACAGTTGCGGCCTGCGGGTCACGGCGGCCACCCGTCTTCGCGCGGCGGACATCGACAGCCGGCGGATGATGGTCTGCGTCCGCAACGGCAAGGGCAGCAAGGACCAGTATGTTCCCTTGCCGCAACGGACGCTGGAGTTGCTGCGAGCGTACTGGCGAGAGCATCGCCCCCAGCACTGGCTGTTGACGCCGTCAAACCTTCCGCTCTTCATGCAGCACTTCTTGAAACGACCTGCCGCTTCCGCACGGGCAAGGATCGTTGCGGCCGAGCTTCTCGATGAGCTCCTTGTCGCCGTGGACGACGCGGCGGCCGCGTCTCACGGAAGCTTCGGAGGGGAAACCCTCTCCGGCGCTTGCTCATCTGCTCAAAAGCAGCTCTCTTCGCTGACATCTTCCATCTTGTGCATGGTGCACCTCCTGCCGGCCGGGCCGGCGCGCAGTGGTAGAACCACCCGACGCGGACACGGGATTGGCCGCCCGGATGGACGGCCGGCAGGCTGGGTCAGAAAGGCTTCAGCGGCTCGGCCAGACCATCCAGGCAGGCGACGACTCGATCTGTTCTCGTGCAGCCATAGTCATCACGCTTCCCTTCTGCCTTTGGATGCTCAGACCGGATGTTACGCAACGGGCACGTGAAGGTCAAGCCGCCTGGCGGTAGTACAGCGGTGACGAATGCGGGGACGGGGCGGGGGCGGACGGGGGACCGGCGGGGCGGGTGATGCGGCAGGGACGCAGGCTCATCGGCCGGCATCGGGGTGCCGGAAGCGAACGGCGGGGGGAACGGGCGGGTTCGGACCGGGCATGGCTACAGCGGATCGGCTAGGTGCTGTCCAGTTGGACGCGGATGCGTACGGCGGGGTCGAGGGCTTCGGCCGGCAGCAGGTAGTTCCGCAGGGCCTCGGACAGTCGGCGAGCCATGGCCTTGAGGCTGCCATAGAGCCGCCGGCAGTCTGCGGCCAGCAGGTTGCCATGCTCCAGCAGTTGCAGAAGCAGATGGGCCACCTGCATCAGGATGTAGAAGCCTTTGATCTGTTGCGTCCCAAGGCTGTAGGCATGCTCCAGAGCGAACCCGCCGTTCTTCTGGATGTTGAATCCTTCATTTTCGATCTTCCAGCGCAGCCGCGCACCGCGGTTGCCCAGGGCGGCGACGTTCTCGGCCCGGAGGGTGAAGTTGGTGATCCAGGCGAAGAACTGTCGCTGACCGCCCTGTTCCTCCTGGCACTGGAAGGCATGGAACTTCTGCTCTCTGCCCTGGTCATCGACGTAGGAAAGGTCTTCCACCCAGGCAAACTCCTGGCGGCATCCATTGGTCGTCTCGACGATCTTGCGATTCTTGGGGCACAGGTCCAGGAGCGTCTGATACTCCTCCCACACGGCCGGAAGGCTGCCCTTCTTGAACGTGATGAAGTACTTCCAGTGGTACTGGCGGGAGATATCCAACACGGTCCCGTTGGCATAGAGGGCGTCCAGGCCCAGACAGATCAGCAACTGGGGGAAGTCCTTCTTGAGCCGTGGGGCCAGCCGACGGAAGGCGTTCAGTTCGCAGTCCTGCTTGCTGGCGTGCGGATCGCTGTTCTCGATGAACTCGCTGCCGATCGAGAGGGCCATCCCTTCCGGCGTGACCAGCTTGGCCTCCAGGACGTGGTGGTAGTAGATCGTCTTGCCCTGGACCGTCTTCTCCAGGCAGTGTTTGCAGTGTCGATCCTGAAAGACCAACATGCCCGTGCCGTCCAGGACGATCACGAAGTGGCCGAACAGGCGCGCGCGATCCACCACCTTCATGCGAATCAGGCGATGCACCATGTTCCGCCGCAGCTTCCGGTCCAACTCCCGGGGATGGACGTGGCCCAGGAAGTGGTCCACCGTGTCCTGGTGGGCGATCGTCTCCTGAGTCACACCCGATAGATGGTTCAGGTTCCTCAGTGCCTCGGCCGTGCTCAACTCGAACCGGATGGATCGCTTCGAGCCCAGCTTCAGCAGGAACAGCAATATGCCCATCCAGGTCAGGAAGCGGCGATCATAGGTACAAAGCTCCTGCCGCCGGGTGTCCAGCAGTGAGAGCATCCAGTCCTTCAGCTTCGGGAAGAAGTGTGCGACGGTCTTGCCCATAGCCGTCAACAACTTCAGGGCCTGTTCCCGCGCCGGGCCTGGTCCGTGCGGTGAAGGCGAATGAGGGCCAACTGGAGCTGCGTGATCTCCCGCAGCAAGGTCTTGATGCGCCGATGTTCTTCGATACATGCCTTCACCTCTTCCGTGAGGTCCTTGGGGACGTAGACGGTCCGTGTCTTGCCGCGTTGCTTGAGGGTGACGTGCCAGCCTCCGCCTTGCTGCTGGCCGAGCGAGGCGGCCAGAGGCGGACAGCGTGCGACCAACTGTTTGACCCTGGTGTCCCGCATGCGGCGGACTAAGGTGGGATGCTTGGGGATCTTCATGGCTTGTTCCTCATGTACTAAGTATAGACACTTAGTATATTGAGTCAAGAAAAAAGCTGGTGCGAAAAAGAGAAAAGTTCAGCCGCCGACGCAGTGGCACCTATCCCCCGAACTCGCCGCACCTTCCGAAGGTGCGAAATCCGCGCATTCGTCACCGCTGGCGGTAGTAGCTCCTGAGCAGTCCGCCCAGCCGAGCGCATCGCAGACCTTGCACCAACGAGATGGGGAACCGGCCCCGGGTCCAAGGGCAAAGCTCGAGGGTTCCCGCCCGGCGGCTGACGGCGCGTCGGGCGGCGGCGCCGGCTGGGGAAACTCTAACAGGAACGGGCGGAAGCCGAGCTTCAGGTAGACCTTGATGGCCGGCAGACGCCAGTCGTCGGTCTTGAGGTAGATGCGTTCGTAGCCCATTTCGAGATAGCGCCGCACGACGGCGGCGCAGACGGCCAGGCCCAACCCCCTGCCGGCGTGGGCGGGGTGGGCGGCGACCCATCCCAGTTCCCCGCCGCAGGGATGCAGATCGCAGGGGTTGTGGGTCGCCATGGCGCTGGCCACGGGCAGCCCGGCGGCCTGCTCCTCGATCACGAAGAACCCTCGTGGCAGGATGCGCCGGAGCATGCCGTCCAGGAATGCCGGATTGAAATGCTCGAATCCGGCCAGGTGCATCAGGTCCAGGTACGCCGCCAGGTCGTCAGGGCTATACTGCCGCAGGCGATAGCCGTTTGCCGGCTGGAACGTCGGCGGGCAGCGCAGCAGTTCGGTCGGCCAGACCATCTGGAGTTGCGGCGGCTTGGGCGGCGACTGCGGAGCGACTTGCGCGTCCGTCTCGCGGCTTTGCATGGCATCAGCGTTCATGGCGTGCCGCCTCGTTGGGCAGAGGGTCGCGTGGCCGGCGCCTGGGGCGCCCCCGTCCCCGAGGGGCGGGTGGTCGGCCGGGTCGCCTCGATGAGCGGCATCATCTTCTTCACCCAGAGGGCGTAGCCCCTGGCGCCGGGGTGGAGCTTGTCCTTGTACAAGTCCTTGTTGGCGACCGCGTCGGGGCCGAGCATGTCGTCGTGGATGTCGAGATAGGTCACGTTCGTCTGCTCGGCGCACTCGGCCGCCAGGAGCTTGTTGGCCTTCAGGATCGGCTCTTTCTGGGTGGGCCGGCCGGGAGGGCAGTGAATGGAGATGAACACGATGGGCGTATCCGGCAGCTTCTCTCGCACTTTCCTGGCGAACGTGCGGAACGAATCGCGGACCATCTCGGGCGAGTGGCCCAGGATTGCCAGGTCGTTGCCGCCGCAATAGAGGAAGATGATTCGCGGCCGATACGGGATCACGATGCGGTCGATGTAGTGGTTGACGTCGGGCAGCGTCGATGCGCCGAAGCCGCGGTTGATGAGCTTGTCGTTGGGGAAGTACGACTGGGCGTCCCGCCAGGTTGTGAAGCTCGAACTGCCGACGAGCAGGACGGCGTCGGCGGGCGGCGGGGTCTTCTTGTCCTCCTGCTCGAACTTGGCGATCGTGCGAGCCCAAGTGTTCGGGTCGCGACTGCGGACCTTGGCGGCCGCAAGGCAAGGCCCCGCGCAGACCAGCGCCACCGCCACGGCGATGGTTCTTGCACACGGTCTTATCGGTTCCATGTTCTCTCCCGGAGCAACTATCGCCTATACGCGTTGTAGCACAGGACGCCCTGGCCGGTCCCGCCCCGCCTGGCCGCGGTCGTCGGCGTGCGAGCCCGGTCAGGGCGGGTCGCCCCAGTCGGGCACGGCCAGCGTTTCGCCGCCTTTCAGCGCCGAGCGGTGGGCGGCGACGCCCGCGGCCATGTAACGCACCGCCTCCCAGACGTTGATGGCCGGGTGGCGGTCGCGGCAGACGGCGTCCACGAATTCGTGGATCATGAACGCGTGGGACCCCCCGTGGCCGCCGTACGTCGCCTCCTCCACGGTGGAGACCAGCAGGTCCTCGTCGAGGTACTGGTCCGAGGCGTGGCCGGTGCGGGTGCTCAACAGCGTCCGCCCGCAGGCACGGTATGCCTCCAGGACCTCCGGCGGCAGGGCGTCGCGCATCTCCTCGGGCACCACGTCGCGCGTCGAGCCGAGCGTGCGGAACCTGCGCTGGTCGAAGGCCGCGTCGGACCCGAACACGCCGATGACGGAGTAGTTTCCCCGGCCGACCATCCTCCGCGCTTCGATGCATCGCCCGATGGCCCCGCCGCGAGACCGGAACAGGGCGATCTCGTTGGCCAGGCGCCCGTCGAAGTAGTTGTCGCCGGGCGGGCCGGGCTGGCCGAAGCACGAGACCTTGACCATGGGCTCCCCCAGCACGCTGATGGGCCCGCAGGTCGAATGCGTGGGGTAGTGCATGGGCCCGTCGATGGCGCCGCGCCGGCGGCAGTCCTGCTCGATGCTCTGCCACTCGCGTCCCGCGGCGCTGGCCAGGCGGTGCCGGCGGACCTCGCGCAGGCTGCACCCCGGCGCGTCCACGTGGTGGGTGTACTGCGACTCGACGCACGCGATGTCCCCGAACGCGCGGCGGCGCGCTTCCCGCCGGCAAAACATCAGCTCCAGGTAGTAGTACGCCGTCTCGCCCAGCATGTACTGCCTGCCCGACCGTTTGACGGCCGACACCAGCTTGTCGCACCAGTCCAGGATCGCGGCGCCGTCGGGCAGTTCGATGATCGGCACGGCGCTGAACACGTGCTTGCCCGACTCCAGGGCCTGGATCGCCTGGGGGGCGTGCAGCCACGGCTGCGTGAAGATCGCCACCGCGTCCAGGTTCGAGCGGCACAGGGCGTCCAGGTCGGCGTATACGTCGTCGGCCGCCAGCTTGCCGTTGCAGAGCGGATGGCCAACCCACGCGCGCACCCGCTCCGCCTCCCGGTCGCACAGGGCGATCCGGCTGACTTCCGGATGGAACGCGAAGAGGCGGATGAACTGCCGCCCGAACACGCCGGCGCCCACAACTCCAACGCTGATTGCCAC
>CAYWTX010000644.1:0-24195 GCA_964461295.1 uncultured Planctomycetaceae bacterium
CGAGTACTGGCAACGGCTGCGCTGCGACGCCCAGATCAGCGTGTACGTCCTGGCTGCCAGGGCCATCGGCCATGACGTGGCCACCGTTCTGTATGACGTCACCCGCAAGCCGACTATCCGGTTGCGGCAGAACGAGACGCCCGATCAGTACGGCCAGCGGCTCCTGGCCGACATCGGCGAGCGGCCCGACTACTACTTCCAGCGCCGAGAAATCCCCCGCCTTGAAGATGACCTGGCCGAATGCCAGGCCGAACTGTGGCAGCAGGCCCAGCACCTGATGGATGTCCGCCGCCGAGCGGCACGCCTGCCCAACCCCTCCATCGCTTGGTTCCGCAGTGTCGGCCGGATGACGTGCGGCCAGTGCGAGTTCTCGGCCCTGTGCCTCAATGGAATCCGCGTGCAGCCCGGCGCGGCCACGCCGACGGGCTATCAGGTCCTTCCCGACGTCAACCCCGAACTGGCCCCCGAAGGAGTCTCCGCGTGAGCACGTGCCGACACTGCCGCGACGAGTTCGTGCCGTACCGCTGTGAGGCGTGCCGCAGCCGGCTCGTCTCCGACGCCTGCCAGGAGTGCCACGACGAACTCAAGCACGGGCAGATTGGCCCGCCGCCAGTGGGTCGGCCGGGCCTGCCCGACCGGGCCGCTGCCGTGGACATCAAGTACCACGGCGAGAACGGCCCCCATGACTGAGGACATCGCCGGCAGCGTGCCGGCGCGAACACAAGAACACCAGAAACAGGAGCAGCGAACATGACCAAGGCAACGCAGCAGACGCAGGTGGCGATTCCCCCCATGAACATCCAGACGCTGGAGATCGTCCTCGTGGGCGACTCCTCCCTGATCAGCCACGCGTGGGCGGAGAAGGCCAAGAAGATGATGCTCGACAAGCAGATGAAGAAGGCCATGCCCAAGAAGGAGGCCAAGAGTCCCGAGCAGGACTTCATCGACTCCCTCTACTGGTTCAGCAAGAAGCCCAAGAGCCCCACGCTGGCGGACGTGGAGAAGGCCGAGTTCGGCTTCCCCGCCATCGCATTCAAGGCGGCGGCAGTGGATGCGTGCAGCCACGTGGACGGCATGACGAAGGTCAGCGCCCGCGGCGCGTTCCACATCGACTGCGACCTGGTGAAGATCGAGGGCACGCCCACCCCGCGCGAGGACATGGTGCGGATCGCCATGGGCACGGCCGACATCCGCTACCGCGGCGAGTTCCTCAAGTGGCGCGTCCGCCTGCCCATCAAGTACAACGCCAACGTCATCAGCCCCGAGCAGATCGTGAACCTCTTCGAGACGGCTGGGTTCGGTATCGGCATCGGGGAGCATCGGCCGCAGTGCAACGGCCAGAACGGCCGGTTTCACGTCGCGCGTGAGGGCGAATGAGTCATCGTCCCCCGGGGCAAGGCGGCGCTAGTCCGGGCAAAGCAAGGCTTGGCACGGTGCGGCGCGGCAGACACCCAAGGCCAGGCGGCGGCACGGCGTGGAAGGTCGAGGCTGAGGACGGCGTGGTCAGGCTAGGCAGGCACGGATGAAGGAGTCAAACGATGGTCTACCAGTTCAGGACAGGATTCCAGTTGCGGGGCGACCCGCAGGAAGTCGGCGAGACGCTGGAACGTCTCCGCGTCAAGTACGGCGGCCAACTCTTGCCGCGCCAGGTTCTCGCGGAGGCCTCCCGCAAGGGCTCGGCCCTGCACCAGTACTTCGAATGGAACGACACGGAGGCCGCCCGCAAGTACCGGCTGTCGCAGGCGGCGTACCTGATCCGCGCCGTGATCGTGGTGGCCGCGCCGGACGACCAGCCCTTCGAGCCGGTCCGCGCCTTTGTGTGCATCCGGGGCTCCGAGGAACAGCCGCAGGCCTTCACGCACGTCTGCGAGGCTATGCGGAACGACGAACTCCGCGAGAAGGTCATCGCCCGGGCAAAGAAGGAACTCCAGGACTGGCGCAAGCGGTACGCCGACCTCCAGGCATTTGCGGAAGTCTTCGACGCCATCGACTCGCTGACTGCGGCCTGACGCTGCTCTCGGCTGGGCGTGGCCGGGCAGGAATGGCGAGGCTGGGACGGGCGCGGCAAGACCGGATTAGGCGTGGCAGCCACGGCTGGTCTAGGCGTGCTGAGGCGAGGCGCGACATGGTTCGCCGGGGTACGGCAACGCAGGCTCGGCTTGTCGCGGCCAGGCTTGGTGAGGACGGGTGAGGAGTGGCACGGCGCGGCTGGTTTGGCTGGCCGGGGCATGGCGAGACCTGATGAGCCGAGGATGGGCATGGCAGGCATGGCGTGGTGAGAGTGACCAAGGAAACCAATGGACAAGGAGAAAGAGATGACAACGGCAACAACAGCACGACCTGCTCCCCGGCCGGCGCAACTGCCGCCCCCGGAGCGCCCGACGCAAACTGCGGCCAACCGCCAGCCGCCCACGGCCAAGAAGAAGGTCGCCTTCGGCACCATCGAGCCGCAGGGACACCGTATCCTGGTCTACGGAGGCGGCGGCACGGGCAAGACGACCCTGGCGTGCAACGCGCCGGGCCCCGTGGCGATGTTCGACCTGGAGTTGTCCATGCCGGTTCTTCGCCCTCAGGTTCCGCCCGACGCCGACATCCGCGTCGTGTCGGGCGTGACAACCTGGCAAGACCTACGCGATTCCATCTGCGCCGAGGGCTGGCAGGACGTCAAGACGCTCGTGATCGACTCGGTCACGAAGGCCGAGGAGTTGGCCCTCGCGCACGTCCTGGCGACCATCCCGCTGGACAGCAAGCAGAAGGCCGAGCGGATCGAGGACTACCCCTACGGCAAGGGCTACTCGTACCTCTACGACGAATTCCTCAAGGTACTGGGCGACCTGGACCAGCACGTCCGCGCTGGGCGCAACGTGGTGCTGATCGCGCACGACTGCACGACGACGGTGCCTAACCCCACCGGCGCGGACTGGCTGCGGTACGAACCGCGGCTCCAGTCGCCTCCCAGCGGAAAGAACTCCATCCGGCTGCGCGTGCGTGAATGGGCGGACCACGTCCTGTTCCTGGGCTTCGACCTGGGGGAGGTCCACAAGAAGAAGATGGCCGACGGTTTCAACGGCCGGACCCTCTACCCCGTAGAGCTTCCCCACTGCATGGCCAAGAGCCGCACGTGCTGCGAGACGCAGATCGTCAAGAAGAACGACCCCTCCATCTGGACCAACATCATCAAGTGAAAGGAAACGCACACATGCTTGCCAACCGCGAAGGACTGTTTCACGCATACCCCGTCGAGATCGGCCTGGGCGAGACGCCCGCCAACAAGTTGCTCCAGGTCGTCATCAACTACCGGCTGTTCGAGGAGTTGGCCAGCGGGCAGTGGGTGGACTGCTCGGCCGAGAACATGGACATCACCGGCTACCACATCCTGGAGAAGCGCGACCACTCGCTGAACGAGATGACCATCCAGGCGCTGAAGGCCGCGCTGGGTTGGGATGGCCGCGATCCGTTCTGGCTTCAGGACAACGCCACCCAACTCGTCCAGCAGCCGGTGCAGGTCAAACTGGGCTTCGAGGAGTACAACGGCTCGACCACGCTGAAGGTACAGTTCCTGAACCCTTACGGCAGTCGCGGCGGCGGCGTACCCAAGGGGGACGACGAGATGCGCCGCTCCGTGGGGAACCGACTGGGGGCGAAGTTCCGCGCCAACGCTGGCGGCACTTCCGCTCCTGCGCCGAAACCTACGGGCACGCCTGTCGCCGGCACGACTCAGCGGCCAGTCCTCTCCAAACCCGCCACCAGTTCCCCTCCAGCAGCAACGGCCCCGACCCCGCCACCGTCCACGATGGAGCAGGCGTGGGAGGAGTTCGTGAAGCATTGCCCGCCGGAGAAGTGGGACCAGCAGGCCATCGAGAAGGAATGGTTCCGCATCATCGCTGAATTGTTCCCGGGCAAGCAGCCTGAGCAACTGACCCATGCCAACTGGGGAATCATGCTGGCTGAGGGCCCCGGAAAGATCATCCCCTTTTGAGCAGCGGAGGGAAGTTCCTGCCTAGGTCGGGCGGCGGCAATAACACCGCCGCCCGCCTGGGCGGATAACCAGTGAGACCCGGATGGAAGAGCACAGCGATACATCGACGGCCATCGTCGACGAGCCGACTTTGGCACATGGTGGCGTTTCCCGAAAGGACCGCAGCGGCCGGCGAGCGCCCGAGGAACAGGCCGAGATCGCCCGCCGCGTGGTGATCTACGCCGAACAGGTCGAGCGAACCGGCCAATTCACATGGTTGCCGCACAGAGACCAGGGAATGTCATGCGAGGACTGAAGCGACGACTAATCGACCGCAGCCGGGCTGCTCGTGAGGGCAGGCGGATGCACGCCTTCTACCTGGGCTTCAGGGATGCCCGCGCGGGCATATCCGTCAACCCCTACGCGCCTGGCAGCGAACGTGCGCGATGCTGGGAAGCTGGTCGGCAGTACGCCGCGTCGCAGGAATGCGACCAGACGCCCCCGCCGGTCTGCCGTTTCGGACCCGGCGGAGACTACCTCCGCGACTGGCCAAACACGGAGGGCCTGCCATGAGCCTGCGGACGTGCGATGTTTTCGGCCCTCCTCGTCGACGCGGCAAACCCGAAAGGGCCGTGCAACGGGCCGTCATGCTCTGGTTGCGAGCCCGCGGCTGCCTGGTGGCCGTGACGGACGCCGGGGCGGCCTACCGCGCCGGGGCGTTCTTCGGCGATGCCATCCCCTCCGGCTGGCCCGACGTCACTGGCCTGCTACCCGACGGGCGGTTCATCGGCGTGGAATGCAAGGCCGCCAGCGGCAGGCAGTCGCCCGTCCAGAGGCACATGGAACAGGAAATCCGCCGCCGTAGCGGCATCTACGTCCTGGCACGGAGCGCCGAGGACGTGCAGAGGGCAATCGAGGATGCAGACCGCCGTCAGTGACAACCTGCTTGCCGCAAGCGTCGAGCATGGCCACCAGGCCGGATGGTCGTTCACGCCGCTTTCGGGCAAGAAGCCCATCCTCAAGGGCTGGCAGTCCGCGCCGCGCGAGACGCTGGAGCGGGCCCTTCAGTGGGCCTCTCAGGGCAACGTCGGTCTGCGGACGGGCCGAATCAGCGGCATCGTGGTGATCGACGCCGACCCGGGGGCGGACCTTGCAGCGATGGGCTTGCCAGACACGGTGACGGCAATGACAGGCAGGCCCGGTGCAAAGCACCTGTACTTCTCGCATGACGGCCCGCTGGGCAACTCCAGCGGGAAGTTCGCCCCGCACGTGGACGTCAAGGCCGATGGCGGCCAAGTCGTCTTCCCCGGCTCCATCCACCCGGAGACCGGCGCGACGTACACGTGGGCTGAGGGACACGCCCCATGGGAGATGCAGCTTGCCGAGTTGCCACCGCACGTGATCGAGAAGCTGACGGCCGAGCCAGAGAAGAGCAAGGCCGCCGCACCAACGCCTCGTCCGCTTCGCCAGGCCAAGAGTCGCGAGCAGCGTTACGCGACGATGGCACTGCGCCTGGAACTGAACCAACTCCACCAGGCCCAGGAAGGCAGCCGCAACGACACGCTGAACAAGGCGGCGTTCAATCTCGGCACGCTGGTCGGTGCGGGACTGCTGGACCGCGCCGACGTGGAGGCCGCCCTCCAGAGCGCCGCCGAGGCCGTCGGCCTGCCGCAGAAAGAGGCTGGCGCGACCATCCGCTCAGGGCTGGATTCCGGCGTCCAGCACCCCAGGCAGGTCCGAACACGCCAAGATGCGGATACCACGGTCGCTCACGATGCTGCCGGCACAACTGACGTGCCCATCATTCCGCCCGGGCAATTCGTCCTCGACCTCTACGGCAATGCCGACCGCTTCTGTCACCTCTTCGGCCAGGACGTCCACTGGTGCGAGGAACGCGGCAAGTGGTTCGTCTGGAACGGCCGGTGCTGGAAGACCGATGCCCTCCGCGAGGTCTATCGCCTTGCGGAGACGGCCATGCGGGCACTGGCCCGCGAGACGCGCGGGGACGAGGACGCCTCCAAGTGGGCCGGTAAGTGCAATCGTTCCGCAACGGCCGCGCGGGAGATGCTGGAAGTCGTCAAGCACCGCACGGCCATCGCGATAGAGGCCCTCGACCGCCAGCCGTGGCTGCTGGGCGTGGCCAATGGTGCGGTGAACCTCAAGACTGGCGAACTGCTTCCGCACAGCCGTGAGCACCTGATCACCACGCTGTGCCCCGCCAGCTATGAACCCGAAGCCCCTTGTCCTCGGTGGGAGCAGTTTCTGACCGAGATCATGGCCGGTAACGCTGAGATGATCAGTTCTCTCCAGCGGTTGGCAGGCTATTTCCTGACCGGCGACGTGTCCGTGCAAATCCTGCCCATCTTCTTTGGCCCTGGTAGCAACGGGAAGAACGTCTTCCTGGACACGATCATGGGCATCATGGGCCCGCACGCCGAGGAGGCCCCCGACGGTCTGGTGACCGCCAAGGTCAACGAGGAGCACCCCACAGAGATCGCGGACCTCTACGGCAAACGCCTTGTCGTGGCGTCGGAGACAGAGGAGAACAAGAAACTCCGCATCGGCCTGGTCAAGAAGATCACCGGCAACAAGTATCTCAAGGGCCGGTTCATGCGCCAGGACTACTTCCAGTTCGAGCGGACGCACAAGACCGTCCTGGTCACCAACAACAAGCCCGTCGTCACCGAGACCTCGCACGCCATCTGGCGGCGTCTGCGGCTGATACCGTTCGAGGTCACCATCCCCGAGGACATGCAGGACCGGCACCTGACCGACCGGCTGGTGACCGAATGGCCGGGCATCTTGGCTTGGGCGGTGCGTGGCTGCCTGGAGTGGCAGGCCCGGCAGTGCGACCTGGAATTCCCACAGGCGGTGCAGGAGGCGACGAAGGAGTACCGCGATGACTCCGACCCGGTGGCGGACTTCATCGCCGAGTCCTGCATCGATTGGCGCGGGCACGAAAGCCAGAGCTTCAGGACGCCCAAGGAGCGCGTGTACCTGGCCTACTGCAATTGGTGCCGGGCGGTTGGGGAAGACGTGCTGACCCGAAACGCCTTCAACAGCCGCTTGCGCGGCCACGGCTTCGTGGACAAGGCCGCCAAGATGCCCGGCGACTCCCGGACGCAGAAGTGCTGGCTACACCTGACATTGAAGGGGGAAAGCCGTGAGCAGTAGCGCCACGTCAATTGGTTACCAGTTACCGGTGGTTACCGCGCTTCCCCCATTGATTCCTATACGCACGTGTGTGCGCACACACGCGCGTGACGCGCGCATACGCGATGGCGCTCATACCGGGACACCCGGTAACCAAGTAGTAACCGGTAACCCGCCGCCCTCGACGGACGTGACGATCCTGCGGCACTGGCGCTGCATCGACTGCCGCAAGTTCTCCCACGTCGCCCAGGACTACTTCTGCTCGGAGTACATCGGCGGCACGAAGGTCGTTTGGGCGACAGGCAGGCGGGAGTGTGCCCCGCCGCCCGAGGCATGGCACTACTGCTCGCACTACGACGGACCTCAGGTCAGCAAGGACGTCTGGGTCTGGCGGCGCAGGTCGCGTCAGGTTGGCGCAGGTTCGACGATCGCGCCCGAGGTCGAGCAACCAGACGAGGACGGAGCGGCGATATGACGCGCATCAACATGGGCAAGATGGGCAAGGACGTTTAGGTACTCCGCCGGCTTCCATCGCGGAAGACCGCGTCGGGAACGGTCGGGAACTGGCTTTTTGTTTGTTGCAGGCGCGAACAGGACCGCGCGGCAGGCATGGTAAGGCGTGGTCCAGCCGTATCTGGGCGGGTCGAAGCATGGCGTGACATGGTGAGGTCTGGCGGTTGAGGCTTGACGGGGCTTGGTCGTTCCAGGCCCGGCATGGCGTGACGTGGCAGGCGCGGTCGGCCGGATGCGGCGAATGCTTCCGTCCCGGCTATTCATAGGAATCGAACACGAAAGGAGTCTCCAGATGCAGATCGAAATGTGGGACATCGACAAGGTGAAGGAATACGAGCGGAACCCGCGATGCAACGACGAGGCCGTGGACGCCGTCGCCCAGTCGATCCGGGAGTTCGGTTTCAAGATCCCGGCGCTTGTGGACAAGGACGGCGTGCTAATTGCCGGCCACACCAGGCTCAAGGCCGCCCGGAAGATCGGCATGACGCAGATTCCGGTCATTCGCGCTGAGGACTTGACGCCTGAGCAGGTCCAGGCGCTTCGGTTGGCCGACAACAAACTGCACGAACTGTCGTCGTGGAACCTAGAGTTTCTTCCGCTCGAACTGAAGGATCTCCAGGCGGCCGACTTCGACCTGTCGACACTCGGCTTCGACCAGGAGGAACTGGCCAAACTGCTGGATGGCGGCGTCCAGGGCGGGCTGACCGACCCGGACGACGTGCCCGCGCCGCCGGACGAGGCCATCACCCGCAAGGGCGACCTGTGGATACTGGGCAACCACCGGCTGCTATGCGGTGACAGCAGCAAGCCCGAGGACGTCGACCGTCTTCTGGACGGCGCGACCATCCAGTTGGTGAACACTGATCCGCCGTACAACGTCGGCGTCGCCTCTCGCAGCAACAACGCCATCGCCGCCTCCGGCGACCGGCCCATCGGCCAGCAAGGCATGGACATGGCCATCCGCAAGGGCGAGCACAAGGTGGACAAGAAGCTGCGGGCGAAGGACCGCTCGCTCGTGAACGACTTCATCTCCGACGAGGAGTTCGCCCGGCTGCTCCGCGCGTGGTTCGGCAACATCACGCGTGTGCTGGAGCCCGGGCGCGGCTTCTACATCTGGGGCGGGTACAGCAACATCTGGAACTACCCCAACGCGCTGAAGGAAAGCGAGCTGTATTTCAGCCAGATGATCATCTGGGTCAAGGAGCACCCCGTCCTGACGCGCAAGGACTTCATGGGCAACCACGAATGGTGCTTCTACGGGTGGAAGGAAGGCGCGGCGCACAAGTTCTTCGGCCCGGCCAACATCACGGACGTCTGGTCGGTGAAGAAGGTCAACCCCCAGTCGATGGTCCATTTGACGGAGAAGCCCGTCGAGTTGGCCGTCCGCGCCCTCTCTTACTCGTCGCTTCAGGGCGAGAACGTGCTGGACCTCTTCGGCGGCTCGGGCAGCACGCTGATCGCCTGCGAGCAGACGGGCCGGAAGGCCCACCTGATGGAGATCGACCCGCTCTACTGCGACGTCATCGTCCAGCGGTGGGAGAAGTTCACCGGAAAGAAGGCCGAACTCGCACCTACGTCAGCCTGTCTTTCTGGAGCAAACTGAGATGGCGAGCGTTATCGTGACATTCCTGCTGCACGTTGGCCCCGCCGGTTGTACTGGCCCACATGCAGGGCTGTGTGAGATCGAAGGCGCGTTTCAATTTGCCGCAATGACCGGCCTGCAAATGAAGCTCGCGGGCAGGGAACACGAAGTTCGCTGTCGAGCGGATGGCGTCAGGGTCTGGAACATATCGAGTCGAGAAGTACCGAATACCATCGCACTGGTCGGCCTCCCGAATAAGCCATTGCGTGATGATCTGTGGAACAATGTACTCCGGGTAGAAACGGCCCTGTTCGTGGAGCACCCGGATGGAAGCACCGGCCTGAAGCGGCCAGCAGACGGAGTAGCTGATCAATATGTTTTCAAGAGGTGGGTTGCTGCCCTCCGGTCGCAGGGCAGAACCAGCAGCGACTTGGGCCAGCGCCGAAGGGCGATAACCGAAGTCCAACACCTTCAAGTCGTGACGGGGAGCGAATTCAGCGACCGCCATTTGCGCCAGACGGTTGTCAGGTACGCGGCATTCTGCTTGGCACACCTGAAGCGAACCGCCCAGGTACAAGCATGGAAAACCTGGAATTCCGTATCTGTGACGGCCGACCATATGACGAAGCTCGAAGGGCCAGTGGAACATGAACGGGCGGGTCAACTGGTTCTGCTGCAACTCACACATGCGATAAAGTGGAGCAATCGCATCGCCTCCGATTCCAATCGAGTACATGTTCTGGATTCGGGGAAGCACGAAGCTGATGCCGTCGCATATCTGGCCGTATGCCCGGTCAGGCTGCCCTTGGAAATAGGCATCCACCGCACCCGTCACCCATCGCCCAAGCATCTCGATCTGATCCCTCTCTGCTCTTATCCGTCGGCACAGATGGCAGGTGCTGTCGAGGGAGTCAACGGCCGCGAGATACTCGTTGACGATTCTCCGAAGGTAGTACCGGAGGTCGGAGTGGTCCCGATCTTTCGGAAGTCGCATGACATCGCTGGTGAAGAGCTCGTGAATGTTCATCTTCTGTTCCTACGTCAAATGGCGAGTCGGTCGCTGCATCATACAGAAGGATCGTCAGACGACAAGTTGATTCATCTGCCCCTCACGGAGGTCGCGGCATGATCGCCCGCGTGTTCCCAAGGCGAACCAGTGCGACGCCCGACGACGAGTTGGCCTTCGTCGGCGACCCGCCGTTGTTCCTCCCGGCGGTAGATGAAGTGCATGTCTCCTGCACGTTCACCTGGGACAGGCCCGAGGCCGAGCGCCTGGCGAAATCATGGGGCCAGCACGGATACAAGGTCAGCATCGGCGGGCCCGCCTACGACGCGCCGGCGGGCGAGTTCACGCCGGGCATGTACGTCAAGACCGGCATGACGATCACTAGCCGGGGCTGCGTGCGTCGCTGCCCGTTCTGCTTCGTGCCCCAGCGCGAGGGCCGGTTGCGGCTCCTGGACATCAAGCCCGGCTGGGACATCCTGGACAACAACCTGCTGGCCTGCCCGCGCGGGCACATCGAGGCCGTGCTGGACATGCTGGAAGGCCAGCCCCGAGCGGCGCGGTTCACCGGCGGAATCGACGCCCGGCTGTGCCGGCCGTGGTTCACCAAACGGCTGGGCCGGATGCGCGTGCAGATTCTCTACACCGCGTATGACATGCCCCGCGCACGCCCGCAGGTGGAACGGGCCGTCAAGATGCTGCGGGCCGAGGGTCTGTCGCAGCGGCAGGTCGGCTGCTACGTCCTGGTGGGCCAGGACGGCGACTGCCTGGAACACGCCGAGGCGCGGCTGGAGTGGGTCTTTCAGACGGGCGGTACGCCGTTCGCCATGTTCTACCGCCCCGCGGACGACCTGCGTTTCACCATCCCGCCCACGTGGCGTTCCTTCGTGCGGAAGTGGAACCGCCCGGCGTGCATCTTCGCCAGCCACGATGGTTCTGCGGGGAGTGACATGACCGAGAGCGCCCCGGCCGCGGGGACCAGGGCGCTGGAGGAGGTGTTGGCATGATGCTACGCGGGAAGTGGCGTGACCTCGAAGGCGCACACCCAAAGCTCGCCATCGGCTGTGCGGTGCTCGTTGCACTGGTCGCCGCTGGTGACGTCCACGCGGTACGTGGTCCCGCTGTCGTCGGTCTCGAAGTCGCGGACGACGCCTTCGGCCTTCTGCATGCCTTGGTCGATGCTGATGGCCACGCGCGTCCCGACGGCGATGGCCGCGCGGTCCAGCCGGCGACGCAGTCGAGCGGCGCTGCGGATGCGGATGCTTCGCTTGGTCTGCTCGTTGACCGCGTCCCACCCGCCGTAGGGACTGGCTCCCGTGATACGGACGGGCACGACCTTGCCGCTGACCTTCGCGGCGTAGACGCCGCCGATGGTGACCTCGTTCTTCTTCATGGCTTACTTGGCCTCCTTCCCGACGGCGGTGCGAGCGGCGATGCCCGCGGCGGCCAGCTCGAAGTGGCCCCGCTCGGTCTTGCGGAAGCGGCTGGCGTCGCCCTTGACCGATATCTCGCGGATGATGGCGGCGTAGATGGTCGCCGCCGGCGTCTTGCCGCCGGTCTTCCACAGGCCCGTCTCCAGCATCCGCTTGACCATGTCGGCCGTGTTCATCGGCTTGCCGGCCTCGGCCAGGACCGCTGCCGCCGCGTCCAGCCCGCTGGGCTTCCGTTCCTTCTTCTCCTTGGCCGCGGCCTTGGACTTCCCGGTCTTCGGTTCGGCGACCGGGGCGGGCACGTCATCTGCCTTGGGCGCGTGGGCCGACGTCCACGCCTCGACCGTCTGGCCGTCGCCCTTGACGGCGT
Organism: uncultured Planctomycetaceae bacterium; assembly: GCA_964461295.1. GTDB lineage: Bacteria > Planctomycetota > Phycisphaerae > SM23-33 > SM23-33 > CAYWTX01. The sequence continues at coordinate 12,010 of CAYWTX010000644.1, forward strand.
CCGTGCAGGTCTTGACGGTCTTGCCGCTGGGCATGGCGACGCCCTCGTAGCGCCCGTGCCCCAGCGACTTGTCGATCCGCACCGGCAGCCACGAGCCGCCGACCTTCGCGCTGTACACCTTCCCGATCTCAATCTTCCGCTTCGCGTTCATGTGCAACTCCTTGTGGTTGGGCCCGGTCCCGTGCGGCTCGAACGAGCGCGCCGGTATCCGGGCGGTTTCTCAAAGTCCGACCTCTTCGCAGAGGGCGTTGTACTGGTCCGTGCCGACCATGCCGACGAGCTGGTCGGCCAGCCACCGAATCTCCTTGTTGACGCCGTCGTTCTTGGTGCCGGCGGCGAACAGGTGCGCCGCGATGGCAGCGACGGCCTGGGGCGAGAGGTTGTCCCGCAGGACGTCGCGGACGACCTCGTCGCCCGCCCCGGTGTACGTGAACCGATGCTGGACCGGCTTGTGCCCCAGGCCGTGGTCGCGGTCCCAGAAGGCGAGGATTTCCGCGTCGCTGTAGCCCTTTTTCCGCAGGTACTTCAGGTCGCTGGGCGAGTACATGGGATGCTTGGCGATGCGGTCCGCGATGCTCTTGGTGCTTCTCTTCATGGCGGTCTCCTACCGGCTACGGACGATGGTCAGTTGAAACTCGCTGCCGTCGGCGGTCGTGACGGTCAGCCCGGCGTTCTGGGTCAGCACGCCGTCCTCGTCGAAGGTGCGGACGCGCCGCAGGTTGACAAGGTCGTCGGGCACGTTGGCGTCGCCGGCCTCGTCTTCATTCATCAGGGCGATGTCTCGCAGGAGCGTCTTGAGGGCGTCTTGAAGTTCGTGTTCGTCCACGGTCGTTCTCCTTGGCTAGTCGTTGCGTGCGGCCCGGATGCACTCGTCGCGGTGGGCGCGGGCCTCGTCCACCAATGCGGCCAGTTCGGGGTCGCTGCAGTCGATGCCGCGCTCCCGGACCTCCTTTACCAGGGCGTCGAGGCAGTCGGCGGCGTCGAGCAGGACCTTCTTCACATGCTTCTTCTTGGCGGGCGTCATGGCGTGTCCTTTCACGGGTCAGTCACCGAGTTGCTGAAGCAGCCGGTAGTAGCCGTGGATCATGGAGTTCGTCCCGCGGCAGCCGTCCATCGCCTCCTGGAGGGCAGCCGCCACGGCGAACTGCTCGTTCTCGAACCGGGCGTTGGCGGTCAGCGTGCGGATGCGGCGATGCACGCCGAACCGCCCGGTGCGCGGCGTGGACATGGTCACCTCGATGACGCTGTCGCTGCTCTTGCGCTGGATGGTGCCGGTGGCACCGTTCTCGCCCTCGATGTCGATTCGCGTGATCTTCATGGTCGTCTCCTATTCAGCGTTCAGTGCCAGGATGGTGCTGGGCGTGTAGCCGCACCGGCGGGCCTCGGCGTTGATGGCCTGCCGGATGGCGCTGCCGGACTTGTTGGCGTAGTAGATGGTGGCCAGGCGCTTCCACCCGAGAACCTCGACCCGGCGGCGGCCGTTCCGCATCCGGGCGGTCAACCATTCGGCCGTCACCGACTCGACGGGGCGGTCGTATCCGGCAATCCTGATCGTGGTTTTCTTGGTCGTTTTCATCGCGTTTTCCTTTCGCATGTTCATGAACACATCAGGCCGCCGAATCGCGGACGTGCCAACTTGATTCTGCCCAGACCATGCAGATTTCTGCATGCCACATACTTTGAGGGGGTAGAGACTTATGGCGATTAGCGAGGAATCTTCCACACCTTTCGCGCCCCCGGCCGAGCCCCTCGCCGTCACCGGCAGACCCGGGGCGGTCAACCCCATGGCGTTGACCGTCGCCCAACTCGCGCGGATGCTGGCCATGCCGGAAGAAAAGGTTCGGGAGCACGTCACGGCGGGCGCGCCGATGGGCGCGGACGGGACGGTCAATCTGGTGCACTACGCCGCCTGGCTGAGTCGGCGGATGAAGGAGATCGATGGCGATTGACCTGGCCAAACTGACGCAGAGCGACCTGCTCCAACTCGTCAACGCCACACCGCTGGGCGCGGTGCTGACGCGGTCACGCCTGCGCCGCCAGATGGACGCCGGGGCGTTCCGGTTCGGCGACGGCACGCACGTTCATCTGGCGCGGTACGTCCGCTGGCTCGTCCAAGAGATGGACAGGCCGCGCGTGGCGAAGGGGGACTACGCTAAGGCCCGCAGGAGACAGGCTGAGCGTAACCGTGCTGCCACCAAAGCCAGCCAGGACATCTATCCCATCCCCGAAGTCGAGGACTACGCTCGCCGCAAGGCCGCCGGCGAGTCCTTCAAGTTGTTCTGCGAGACGTACTTCCCCCGGGCGTTTTGGCGGCCGTGGTCGGACGACCACCTCCGCGTGCTGGGTAAGATCGAGAAGGCCGTCCGCGAGGGAGGCCTGTTCGCCTTCGCCATGCCCCGCGGTTCAGGCAAGACAGCTCTGGCCCGCTGTGCCGCGCTCTGGGCCATCCTCTACGGCCACCGGCCATTCGTATGTCTTATCGCCGGCAGCCAGGACAACGCCCGCGAACTGTTGCGGCCCATTCGAGTGATGATCTTGGAGGAGCCGCTGCTACTGGCGGACTTCCCTGAGGCGGTCCATCCGTTCCGCTGCCTGGAGAACTCTTCCAAGCGGCAGGGCCAGCAGCACATCCAGGGCCGGCTCACGCACATCCACTGGGGCCAGGACCGACTGGTCTTCCCGACTATCGAACGCGACCATATTCCAGCCGCTCTACGCGAGGAGGAGTTGGAGACCAGTCCGTCTAGCGGTTCGATCATCACCACGACCAGCCTGGACAGCAACCTTCGCGGCCAGCAACACACACGCGTGGACGGCTCGATCATCCGGCCGTCGCTGGTCTTGCTGGATGACCCGCAGACGCGGGACTCAGCCCGCTCAGCAGACCAAACTAAGAAGCGGCTGGACCTGCTTCACGGCGACGTCATGGGCATGGCTGGCCCGGGCGAATCCATCTCGGCCCTGCTAACCTGCACGGTGATGTACGAGGGCGACCTGGCTGACACGCTCTTGGACCGGGACAAGTGCCCGGAATGGGAAGGTGAACGGACCAGACTCGTCCACTCTTGGCCATCCAGCGAGAAACTCTGGGAGCAGTACGCGGACATCCGTAAGGCGCGAGGTCGAGAGGTCGCCACGCGATTCTACGCTGAGCGTCAGGTCGAGATGGACAAGGGGGCGGTCATCGCCTGGCCAGCCCGCTATGACGCCAAGGTCGGCGAGATCAGCGCCATCCAGCACGCTGTGAACCTGCGATTGCGGATGGGACCGGAGGGTTTTGCGGCAGAGTGCCAAAACGAACCAGTGCTGCCGCAGACAGCCGACGGCGTTCTGACGGTCGACCAGGTTCTTGGCAAGGTCAACGGCCACAAGCGCAGCGAAGTGCCGCCAACTTGCACCAAACTGACCATGTTCATCGACGTCCATGACCGACTGCTGTTCTATGCCGTCTGTGCCTGGGAGGAGGTGTTCACGGGCTACGTCATCGAATACGGCACGTTCCCCGATCAGCGACGATCCTCCTTCGCCCTGGTTAACGCCTCACGGACGCTGGGGCGAACGTTCCCTGGAACCGGCGTAGACGGAGCCATCCACGCCGGGCTGGAGAGACTGGTCAGTGAATACCTCCAGAGGGAATGGAAGCGCGGGACCGGCCTGATGAAGATCGACCGACTCTTCGTGGATAGCGGCTACAAGCCTGCTGTCGTGGCCGCAGTGCAACGCAAAGTTGGGGGCACTGCCATGATGCTCTCCAAAGGCGTGGGCGTTCGCGCCAGCCGCCGCCCATTTGCCGCCTACACGAAGAAGCCCGGAGAAGTTTTGGGCAATCACTGGTACGTCCCGAACGTCCATCGCACGGCTCAGTTTCCACATGTGCTGATAGACACGAACTTCTGGAAGAGTTTCATCCACGACGGTCTGGCTACGGCCGAGTCGGACCCCGGCTGTATCTGCCTGTACGGCACGTCCAAGACGGACCATACCCTATTCGCCGAGCACATCGCCCGGTCTGAGCGGTGGGTGGAACTCACCGGGCCGCACGGCACCGTCCGCGAGTGGTCGTCCCTGCCGACGCGGCCTGACAACCACTGGCTTGACTGCCTTGTGGGCTGCGCCGCTGCGGCGTCGATGTGCGGCGTGAAGGTTGCCGGCGAAGCATCTCCCATGCGACAGCGAAAGCGTTACACGCAGGCAGACTTCGTCAGGAGGTGACCCATGGCTCAGTGTGAAGCCCGCAAAACATGGCCTCCCAAGGCGAACGCCCGCGGCGTCGTGTGTTCCCGCTGCGGCTGCGCCGACCTGCGCGTGCGGAACACGCGCTACTCGATGGGCCGGATCATTCGTTACCGCGAGTGCCGCCACTGCGGCAGACGCCTCACGACCTACGAGGTTCCGCCATCCATGTTGGGCAATCCAAGCGGCAGATAGCGTGTTGCGGGGAGCGGGAATGACATATATGGCACAATCTGCAAAGGGCGGCGGATTCGGTTTGGATCGGACCCTCGTGGAGTAGTACTTTCGGGGCAGACAACCAGGACGCGCGACGCACCGGCTGATCCCCGGGGCGCTGCGAAAAGATACGAGGCCGTTCGGGGCCGAACACCCGAGCGGCCATTTCTTTTTGCTCGCGTGCGATGGTTGTCACACAGCGGGATGGAGCAGCGGCAGCTCACGTGGCTCATACCCACGAGGTCGCCGGTTCGATTCCGGCTCCCGCAAGTGAAGGTGAACGATGGCGGAAGACTTGGACAGCGCGATCAAGACCAACGCCGAGGGGCCCAAGCAGGCCAGCGTCGACGGCGTGAACGTCCAGCAGCACTCGCTACCGGATCAGATCGCGGCGGACAAGTACCTCGCCAGCAAGCAGGCGGTGTCGAAGAACCCGGCCAAGGCGTTCACCCGGGTCAAGATCGTCCCGCCGGGAACGGTGTAGCACATGGGCTGGTGGCCATTCACAAGGCGGTCGAAGCAGACGGGCGTGATTGCCCGCACGGTGGTGGTCCGCGCCAAGTTCGACTCGGCGCAGACGACCCCTGACAACCGCCGCCACTGGGCCAACGCCGACGGCCTGTCGGCTGACGCCGCGGCCAACCCGGAAGTCCGCCGCACCCTCCGCAACCGCGCCCGCTACGAAGTCGCGAACAACTCTTACGCCCGGGGCATCGTCCTGACGCTGGCCAACGACGTCATCGGCACCGGCCCGCGCCTCCAGATGCTGACGGACAGCGCCGAGGCCAACCAGACCATCGAGCGTGAGTTCGCCGCGTGGGCCAAGGCCATCGACCTGCCGGGCAAGCTCCGCACCATGCGGCAGGCCCGGGCGCAGGACGGTGAAGCGTTCGCCGTGTTCTTCAGCAACGACAACCTGGACTCGCCCGTAAAGCTGGACCTCAAGCTCATTGAGGCCGACCAGGTCGCCACGCCCAGCGCCAAACTGGGCATCCCAGGCGCGGCCCCTGCGACGGACGGGATCGAGTTCGACCCGTTCGGCAACCCGGTCGCGTACCACATCCTCAAGGCGCATCCCGGCGGCGCTGCCGCTGCCGCGCTGGACTACGACCGGCTGCCCGCTGCCAGCGCCATCCACTGGTTCCGCGCCGACCGGCCCGGCCAGCGGAGGGGCCTACCCGACATCCTGCCGGCGCTGCCGCTGTTTGCGCAGCTGCGGCGGTACACCCTGGCGGTGATCGCGGCGGCCGAGTCCGCCGCCAACATCGCGGTGCTGATGAAGACCAACGCCCCGGCCGGCGGCGAAGCGGCCGAAGTCGAGCCCATGACGGAGATGGAGTTCTCGCCCAACATGGCGGTTTTCACGCCGGAGGGCTGGGAGCCGTCGCAGGTGAAGGCCGAACAGCCGGCGACCACCTACAGCGAGTTCAAGCGGGAGATCCTCAACGAGGTGGCTCGTTGTCTGAGCATGCCCAGGAACGTTGCGCTGTGCGACAGCAGTGGCTACAACTATGCCTCGGGGCGGCTGGATCACCAGACCTACTACAAGTCCATCCGCGTGGAGCAATCGCATCTGGAGGACGTGGTCCTGGACCGCGTGCTGGCCGCATGGCTGGCCGAGGCCGTGAAGGTATTCGGCATCGCCTTGCCGGCCGCTGACGAGGCGTCGGGCATTGACGACGCGCACCAGTGGTTCTGGGACGGCCACGAGCACGTCGATCCCGCCAAGGAGGCCTCCGCGCAGGCCCAGCGCCTCGCATCCAACACCACCACCCTGGCCAGTGAGTATGCCCGCCAGGGCAAGGATTGGGAGACCGAGCTTCGCCAGCGGGCGAAGGAAGTGGCCCTGATGAAGGAACTCGGGCTGACCGTGGCGCAGGCCGCGCCGCAAGCGCCGTCGCCCGCCCAAGACAAGCCCGACCGGGAAGACGAGGAGGACGACCGTGCCGCTGCCTGAACGACAACCCGACGAGACCCGCGACCAGTTCATCGACCGCTGCATGGCCGACGCGACGGTGGTCCAGGAGTTCCCCGACGCCGCCCAGCGCCGGGCGGTGTGTGAGAAGCAGGCCACTGCCCAAGCGCCGCGGAAGTCCACACAGGCCGCCGGGCCGCTGAACTTCTTCAGCGAGCCGGGCGCGCTGACCATCGAGGCATCCGCCGACGGCACGGTTGCCTCGGACGGCAAGCCCCGCCTGCCGCGCTTCACCATGGTCGCATACACCGGCGGGCCCATGCGGGTGGGCGAGTGGCGGTATCCGGTGGTCGTGGACCTGGCCGGGCTGGCGATCCCCTCGCAGTCGAGGCCGATCCGCTTCGGCCACGACATCACAGCCGGGGTCGGGCACACCGATGCCATCCGCGTCCAGGACGGGCGTTTGATCGCCGCGGGCATCGTCTCGCGGGACACCGCCGCCGCGCGGGAGATCGTCGCATCGGCCAAGAACGGCTTCCCCTGGCAGGCCTCCATCGGGGCCTCCGTTGAGCAATTCGAGTTCGTGCGCGAGAGCCAGTCCGTTCTGGTGAACGGGCGGGAATTCACCGGGCCCATCAACGTCGTCCGCAAGGCGACCTTGGGCGAAATCAGCTTCGTCGATCTTGGTGCCGACGGCAACACGTCGGCCAGTGTGGCCGCATCGGCCAAGGAGAAGGAAATCATGGACGGCAACGACAAGAGCAAGCAGGACAAGACCGTGCAGGATGGCACCGGCAAGGACGCCGCCACTGTCACGGCGCAGGCGACCGCCGGCAAGGAGGCCGGCGCGCCTGCGGTTCAGGCCTCGGCGACGACCACGGCATTGCCCGACACCGGCGTGGCCGCGGACCCTGTCGCCGAGCTGCGCGACCGGATGGTCGCCGAGCAGGAGCGGATCGCGGCCGTGCAGAAGGTCTGCGGCGACAAGCACGCCGATATCGCCGCAAAGGCGATCCGCGAGAAATGGGACGTGAACAAGACGGAGGTCGCCGTCCTCCGCGCCGACCGGCCGCCCGCCCCGCCCGACAACAGGCCGCAGCGTCCCGCTGTGACAGGTGCCGTGCTGGAGGCGGCCTGCCTCCTGACCGGCGGTGTCCGCGGCGATGATCTGCTCGATAGCTTTGGCGAGCAGGCCGTCGAGGCCGCCGACAAGCGGTTCAGGGGCGGCATTACCCTTCAGGAGCTCCTGCTGGAGGCGGCGTGGGCCAACGGTTATGACGGCCGCAACTTCCGGGATGCCCGCTCCGTGCTGCGCTTCGCCTTCGGGCACGCCGAGAACCTCCAGGCGGCTGGCCTGTCGACCATCGACATCGGCGGCATCCTGTCCAACGTCGCCAACAAGTTCCTGCTGGAGGGCTTCTTCAGCGTGGAGCGCGTCTGGCGGAACATCTGCGCGGTGCGGAACGTGTCGGACTTCAAGACCGTAACCTCCTACCGCCTGATCGGCAGGGACCAGTACGAGATCGTCGCCCCCGGCGGCGAGCTCAAGCACGGGACTCTCGGCAACGAGTCCTACACCAACAAGGCCGACACCTACGGGTTGCTGCTGGCCATCGACCGCCGGGACATCATCAACGACGACCTCGGCGCGATCACCACGGTTCCCCGCAAGCTCGGTCGCGGCAGCGGCCTGAAGATCAACGACGTGTTCTGGAGCATCTTCATGAACAACGCCGCGTTCTTCACGGCCGGCAACAAGAACTACCTGACGGGCGCGGACACGGCGCTGACCATCGACGGCCTGTCCAAGGCTGAGAAGGCCTTCATGGACCAGGTCGACTCCGATGGCAAGCCCATCGGGATCATGCCCGCCGTCATGCTGGTGCCCACGGCGCTGAGCGCCATGGCGACCATGCTCTACAAGAGCCTGGAGATTCGGGACACCACCGCCAGCACCAAGTACCCGGTGGCCAACCCGCACCAGAACAAGTTCCGGGCCGAGGTCAGCCGCTACCTGTCCAACTCCAGCTACACCGGCAACAGCGATAAGGCGTGGTATCTGCTGGCCGACCCGACCGACCTGCCGGTGATTGAGGTGGCGTTCCTCAACGGCCAGGAGTCGCCGACCATCGAGACGGCCGACGCGGATTTCGGAACGCTCGGCGTGGTCATGCGCGGCTACCACGACTTCGGCGTGAACCTTCAGGACCCGCGCGGTGGGTGCAAGAGCAAGGGCGAGGCGTAAGCCTTCGACCCATAGGAGAACAGCAACATGGCAACCTTCATTCATGACGGCAAGGCAATCGACTACACCCCGACCGCCGACGTGGCGGCCGGGGCGGTGGTCGTGCAGGGCGAACTGATCGGCGTGGCCCGTACCCCCATCGCGGCCAATGCGCTGGGCAGCCTGGCGGTCGTCGGCGTCTTCGACTTCCCCAAGGCCGCCGGCGTGACCATGGCCGTCGGGATCATCGTCTATTGGGACGCGACCAACCAGCGGGCGACCACGACGAACGCCGGCAACAAGACGCTCGGCAAGGTCGTGCGGGCAGCCGCCAGCGCCGACACCACGGTGCGCGTGCGGCTCGGCGCAGACAGCTGCGTCACGGTCCTTCCGTAGCGCCAGCCTGACGAGGTGCTCGCGTGAATGACCTGCTGGAACAGGCCGCGGGCTGGCTGGACGGGATGCGCGTGGCGCACCTGTCGCGGCCGGTCCAGTACTGCCGGGGCGGTGATGTAGTCCACGTCGCCGCCACGGTGGGCAAGACCGTCTTCGAGATCGACGACGGGTACGGCGCGGTGGAGCGGTTCGAGAGCCGCGACTTTCTGATCCGCACAGCGGACCTGGTGCTGGGAGACGCTCAGACGCTCCCGCAGCCGGGTGACAGGATCAAGGAGACGGCCGGCGCGAAGCTGGTGGTCTACGAGGTGATGGCCCCGGGCAAGGAACCGTGCTGGCGATGGTCGGACCCGTACCGCGGGACGCTGCGGGTCCACAGCAAGCAAGTGGACGAGGAACAGACCTGATGTGCAGCGACAGCCAACAGTACGACCGCGTGTGCAAGAGCGAGTTCGCCTCCATCCACACGAAGCTCGACAAGCTCGACGAGGCCATTCGCGGCAACGGCAAGCCGGGCATCCAGCTTCGGCTGAACCGGCTGGAAGCCGCCGAGGCCGTGCGGTCGCGGCTGATGTGGATCATCGCCGGCTCGACGGTGACGCTGGCGCTGGGCGCGGTGTGGAAGCTGATCTTTGGAGCCTGACGCATGCCGGTAATCACAGACATCGCCGACGCGGTGGCGGCCGAACTGAACGGCAACGACTTCGGCACGCCGCTGGCCGCCGTCCGCAGCACCAAGCCGCCGGAGTTCGAGCTGGCCGACATGAAGGCCCTGCACGTGACGGTGGTGCCCAAGGGCTGGGACAGCCAGACGGCGACCCGCGCGGCCGCGCAGTGCGACTACCAGATCGACATCGGTGTGCAGAAGAAGGTCGCCGCCGGCGACAACCCGGAGCTGGACACCCTGGTGGGCCTGGTGGAGCGGATCGCGGACCACTTCCGCACGCACCGGCTGACGGCGATGCCCAATGCCGTCTGGGTCAGGAACGAGAACGCGCCGCTCTATGCGCCCGAGCACATGAAGGAACTGCGTCAGTTCACCAGCGTGCTGACGCTGACGTTCCGGGTGCTGAGGTAACAGGACATGAACAACGTAGTCATGCGGAAGATCAACGTCACGGGCAGCTACCAGCCGCTGGTGACCACCACGCTGGTGGCGTCGGTGACCATCTCGGCGTTGCCGACCAACAGCGGCCCGGTCTACTTCCGGGGCGATGACGGGCTGGACGTGCCGTGGCTGCCGGGTGAGTGGCACGAGTTCCAGGCCGTCAACCTGGCTGAAATCCGGGTCAAGGGCGCGGTCGGCGACGCGGTGACCGTGGTCGGAGGCACGTGGTGACATGGGATACGGCGGAACAGGATACGCGACGGTCGACGTGGACATCGTCCAGACGGACGTGGACGCCATCGTCCAGGGCCTGACCGGCTACGCCGGTATGACCCTCACGGACGTGCATGGTCCGCTGGTCTATGTTGCGGACCTCTTGTCGGGCAACTCCTACGGGCCGATCACGGACATCGCGAGTTCCTGCTGGGGAACGCGCGACCTCCTGTCCGGGTACAGCTACGGCCCGCTCACCGACACGGCCTCCAACACCGGGCAAATCCGCGACGCCCTGAACTATGGCCCGCTGCCGGCCATCGCCCAGTACACCAGCGAGACCCGCGACAACCTCTATGTCGACGGCTACAGCGCCGCCTGGTGGATGCGGGAATCAGCCTATCGCGGTTCGGACATCCTGATGTACCTGTCCGGTGGATGGAATGGGCCGATCACCGATACAGCCTGGGGTATCTCGACCATCCGCGACTGCATTACCGGATACAGCTACGGCCCGCTGACGGACATGCGGGACATGCTGGGGTACATCGACGGGAAGCTCTACAGCGGCTACTGGGGCTCGTCGGCCGCCGATCTTCTTGGCGATATCCGCGACCATCTGTCGGCCATCCGTTCGCAGACGGACGGGCTGACCTTTGAGTACGACGGTCGCCTGCGTGTGAGCACCAACTGACGTTCTGGAAGGAGAACGACGTGAGAGAACAGGAAGAAGTGAAGGTCGTGACGGTGGATGAAGGCAGCGGCCCGGTCAAGTTCGTCAAGGACACCGGCGGGCGGCTCTTGACCAAGGAGCAGGTGGCGATGGTCCGCGACCGCCAGCAGGCGGACCTGGACCAGGCTACGGACCTGCACGGCAAGCTGACGGCCGGCGATCCGGCGGCCACCGCCGATGTCGTCGGGCAGATCAAGGACCGCATCAACCTTCAGCTGGCCATGATGGACCGGCAGAAGGTCGAGCTCCAGGCGACGCTGGCCAAGCTGGAGGCAGGTGATGCCCCGACGGTCAGAACGATGGTCGGCCAGATGGTCCAGCGGCTGGCGCGACGGGCGGAACTGGCGACGCAGGGCCGCGACCGCTCGACGGCGCTGCTGGCGGAGCTGGACGCCCCCGGCGGAAAGAACTGACGCCCATGATCGGGATGGTCACCAAGGCGATGTTCTTCGACACCCGCGCGGTCACCAGCCGCGTGGACTCGGCGACGCGCCGGGTGCTGTCGAAGTTCGGCGCGTTCGTCCGCACCGGCGCGCGGCACAGCATCCGCAAGCGGAAGACCATCTCGCAGCCCGGCGACCCGCCCAGCAGTCACGTGGGCCTGCTGCGGAAGCTGATCTACTTCGGCTACGACGGAACACGGAAGAGCGTCGTCATCGGCCCAACGCCGCTGCGGGGCACGGCCGAAGCGCCGCCGCTGCTGGAGTATGGCGGGCGGACGCGCGTCAGGGACCGCAAGGGCAAGTCGGTGACAGCGACGTTCCGGCCACGGCCGTTCATGGGCCCGGCCTTCGAGCGTGAGAAACCCAAGCTCCCCGCCATGTGGGCCGGGAGCGTGCGATGACACGGGAATGACACAGCAATGACACGGCGGTGACACGCCGAGGAGGCCACGGACATGGCAACCTTCATACTGGGCAAGGACGCGAAGCTCTATCACGGGCCCGCCGGGGCCACGGCTACGACCGAGATGTCGAACGTCCGGGACGTGACGCTGAACCTGGAGGCGGGCGAAGCGGATGTGACGACCCGCGCCAACAGCGGCTGGCGGGCGACCGCACCGACACTGCGGGAATGCAGCTGCGAGTTTGAGATGATTTGGAAGCCCGGGGATGCGGGATTTGAAGCGATTAAGACGGCCTTTTTGT
>CAYWTX010000645.1:0-12138 GCA_964461295.1 uncultured Planctomycetaceae bacterium
GGCTCACCCAGAGCGGCGAGAACTCGCCGATGAGACCGGGGACGGTCTCCTTGAGCGGGTCATCGCTGAGGTACCCCTTCTGCTTCTTGGCGTAGAGGAGCGTCTCCTGCTCCTTGCCCGCATGGGCTTCGTCGGGGAAGAACTCCTCCAGGAAGTTCCGGTCGCAGACGTAGCTGAGCTCGAACTGCAACGTCCAGTCGTTCGGCAGGAACTGCTTGTGCCGCACCAGCGCCCTGCCCCGCTCCGTCGGGGCCAGGATGTTCTCGCGTTCCTGGCCGAAGTCGTCTCTCTCCTCCTGGTCCAGCAGGCCGTGGACCTTCGAGTAGCCGCTGTAGGTCTCGCGGTCGTACTTGACGTTGATGCCGGCCAGGGGTCCGCGCTTGTACCAGTCCATGTCGAGTGTGGCGTTGAAGCCTTGTGGCTTCAGCACGCCCAGCAGGCGGAACAGGTGCCACTCCGACTCAACGCCGAAGCCCAGGTTGCCGTGCGTGCCGATGGAGGCCCTCCGCAGGGGCGTGTGGCCTTCCTCGAACGTCGTTTGCGACTCGGGCCAGAAGGCGACCGGCACGCCGCGGATGTTGTAGGTGACGTCCTTCATCTCGCCCAGCCAGGTGTGCTCGCCCAGGCGCTCGCCCTTCTCGTCGTAGGGCGTGTTGTCCTTGAGGTACATCCGCTTGGCGCCCATGGAGTACTCGGGCGTGAAGAAATCGCTGCTGGAGACCTGGGCGTCCTTGAAGACCATCTCCCGCTCGCTCAAGGCCCGGGCTTCCCGGGCCCGCACGAAGATGGGGATCTCCCGTTGCTCCTGTACCGTGCGGAGCACCGGTTCCAGGATCAGCGCCCGGTTGGCGGTGAAGTCGTAGAACGTGGAGGGGCTTCGCATCGAGCGATCGCCGCGGGTGATCCTCACGTCGCCCTCGAGGTAGGCGCCGGTGATGACTTCCTCGCCCCCGCCGGGCGCCTTCATCCCGCGAAGCGCCGGGGCGTACGGCGTGCTTGCCGCCGGCAACGACGCCGGCTTGGGCTCGCTGAAGACCACGGCCGAGTCGGCGCGCATCTCCAGGAACCGGTCGCTATCGGGGGCCCCTTGCGAGATGTAGATGTCGCCGCGGGCAACCGTGACTCGCCGCTTGTCGGGCCCCTGCCCCACCTCCCGGGAGGTGATCTGCCTGGCGTTGAAGTCCACGGGGTCCACCCGCTTGGGCCGCGCGGGGGTAATGATCTTGATCGCCGCGGCGTCTTCCGCCGGCGCGACGCGCGGGCCGGCGCCCATGCCGGCCTCCGCCGGCTGCGACTCCAGCGTGACCGGCTGGCGAGGACCCTCAACGGCCCGCTCGACCGCGGCGGCCTTGCGGGCCTCCACCCCGCGCCGGTACAGCGGGAAGTCCGTCAGCGGGCGGTCGGACATGACTCCGCCGGCCGTGAGACGCCCGAAGCTGCGAACCGAAACCAGCAGGACGCGGTCGGAAGTGGTCGAGCCGCCAGGCTCGGCGATCCTGGCGTCGCCTTCCACGTACGCGGTGATGCGGTAGTACGACAGTTCGCCAGCCTTGCGGCTGCGGATCCACAAGACGGCGTCGCGCCCGGAGATCTCGCGTTTGCCGAGGGAGAGGCTGAAGTTGCCCAGGACGACGCAGATCTGGTCGCCGCCGTCGGCGAAGGAATGCATCTCGACGCCCTGGACGCGGGCGTCCTCGTGAAGGTACTCTTCGGCGCCGGCCGCGGAAGACAACAGCAGCCCCGCCGCCAGGGCCGGCCAGATCACGTTGACCTTGGCGAACGAATTCATCGCATCCTCAAGCCCGAGGGCTTGCCGCGGGTCCGAACATGCACCGGGACCGGCCGGCGAACGGACGAACCTGCCGCCAGCCCCGCGCGCGCAAAACACCTTCGCCCATCAGGCAGCGATTATAGGCGCCGCGCCCCGCAAGTCAACAAACAGTCGGCGTTGCCAACCGCCGCCTCGCGACCAGGCCGGGCGGCAATCCCAGGTTCGTCGTCCCCATTGTCCCGCGGCCCTGCCGTTTCACTTCCTTCGGATCAGGATCTCGCCGGCGTCCGGGACGGCCTCGAAGGCGACCTTGTCGTCCCCGCCGGCGCTCCAGACGCCCTTGCCGTTCTGCGAGGCCGTCGCTCCCGTCCACCCGGCGGGCAGCTTCATCACCAGCGTCAAGGGCATATCGTAGGTCTCGTCGGGCAACTCGTCGGTCAGCTTGAGCTTCATGCCTTGGCCATCGGCCTGGACAAGTTCCAGCCGCGCGGACCTTGCCTCGCTGATGTACTGGGCCATCTGTCCGAACGTGTGGACGCCCAGTTCCTTGCGGCCCTTGAGCATGTCCAGGATCTCGCCCCAGCCGGCGCCGCTGCCATGCAGCGTCACCACGCTCCAGCCTTGCCTGGCCGCCAGGTCGTCGGCCAGCTTGGTCCAGCCGTCGAGCTTGGCGCCGTCCATGATGAAGTCTTCGGTCCGCATCAGGTTGCCGACATGGTGGCTGTAGACGAAGTGCTTGCCGGCCATCCGGCCGGCGATGTGATACTTTGCCGCCAGCCGATTGAAGCCGCCCGACGGGTACGCGATGACCAGCACCTTCTGGCCGGGCACTTCCTTCTGGATCGTCTCCTTGCACAGCGACAGGGCCCCCTCGCCCTCGGCATACCCGTGCGAACAGGTATGGCTGCCGATTTCATGCCCGGCGTCGGCCAGCTTGCGGAGTTGCTCCCAGGTCATCCGGCCTTTGCCGCCGATCCACGCCGAGTTGATGCAGAAGGTCGCCTTCAGGCCGCGCTTGTCGAGCTCGACGGCCGTCTCGGTGAAGTGCTTCTCGCCGCCATCGTCGAAGGTCAGCGACAGCACGCCCTGTGCCTGCCGCGGCCAAAGCGAGATTTCGTGGGGCAGCGTCTTTGCCGGTTGAGTAGCCGCCGGCGCCGTCGTTGGGGCCGGCCTGGAGGCCGGAGAAGACGCGAGAGTCTGTACGGCGACGAACCCCGCCAGCGCGGCGAGCGAAACGGCTCTGGTCATGGCACGCCCTGTCTGTGGTTTAGCGGCTCCAGCGATTCAACCCGCATCGGCCGGCCATGTGTCGGATGCGAATTCGCTGACGGCGACGAGGCGTGCATCCTGCATCCTGAACGCGGTCTCGCGCCCGTCGGCAAGCCCCGCCGGGCCTCCTGCCGCACCTTCGATGTCGGAGCAAGCGGAAATCCATTGACGGGCGCTTCGGGCGTGTATATGATGCCTATGGATGTGCCGGTGCGCGTTGCCCGGCAGTACGTATACTCGAGGCGGGCGAGCCCGTGGCACGCCCGCCGAGTCAGCGCAGCGCAGCAAGTGCGGACAAGACGTGACTGTCCTTATTCCATCCAACCCATAGAGTCCCGCTCTTACCTCTGCGTGTCGCTGGCGTAGTCCCGGAAGGAGGTCGTCGTATGCGACGATCCAAGGCGTTCACGCTGGTGGAGTTGCTGGTGGTTGTGGGCATTATCGGCTTGCTGGTGGCCATTCTCGTGCCGACGCTGCAACAGGCTAACGAGTTGACCAACCGCACCGTGTGCATGAGCAACCTCAGCAGCATCGGAAAGGGCCTGGTCCTCTACAAGGGCGCCAACGACAATCGCACGCCGTTCATTGCCAAGACCGGCGGCGCCTGGCTGACCACAGCCACTGGAGGCACTGGCGCCTCCGGCGGCAGGTATGTGGGGCCTTCGGCGAATACGACCACGGCGAGAAGCGTCACCTCCCTGATGTTCCTGCTCGTTCGCGACGGCCAGCCGGCAAAACTCTTCACCTGCCCGAGTGACAAGAGCGCCGCGGTGGATGCCAACACCCGGTATCTCACAAACAGCAACGACCCCAACAGCGAGACGTACTGCTGGGACTTCGGCTCCCCGAACAACGTCAGCTACTCCTGGCAGTGCCCGCAGTACGTGGCGTCGGACCCCAACGGGGCCAGCGGCATTGACGACAACTTCCCAGACGCGGTGATCATCGGCGACCAGAGCCCGTGGCGCACCGGCGTTGACGGCGTCAAGTGGGAGCCGAAGAACATCGGAGCCGTTACCTCCGACGACGTGGTCAAGCACATGAGCCAGAACCACACCAAGGGCAAGAAGGCCAACTTCCTGTATGTCGGGATGAACGTGGCCCAGAAGGACCGCCCGGACGTCGGTTACAGCAAGGACAACGTGTATACCGCGGCCGGAACCAGTTCAGGCATGCAGGCCGCAACTCTCATCACGGTTATCAACCACACGCAGACCAAGGACACCTTCCTCATCGGCCCAACGCCCTCCGCCTACCCATAGGGAGAGCGGATGCTGAGTTTCCTGACGGGGCGGACTCGCGGTCAGCGGGTCCGCCCCGTTCGTTTTGCCGCGAGATTGCCCGGCGCGGTCGGCGGGCGCAACCAAAGGCAGCGGGGAGCAGGCAGCAGTACCAGCCGCGGCGTTTGCGCGGCGCGCCGCGGCCGCGTCGGGCTCCCGCGCCGGCCCCGCCCGTCCAGGCGCTTCCACCATGGCGGCAAGTCAAGCAGCCCGGATTCGGGGCAAGATTGACAAGCGAGGCCGGAACACCGATAATCTGCTTGGGTGAGGTGCTAACGGATGCTGACGAAGCGTCGCGTAGTGTTGATGGCCATAGTGATAGTGGTGCTGGCGTTGCTGGCTGGAGGCATCGCCTGGCACATCCGCAAGAATACGGGGGTGAACCTGCTGGCCCGGGCCGATCTGGCCGTCCAGGCGGGGAAGTTCGACAAGGCGCTCGACCTGGCGAGGGATTACATCGCCACGCATCCGGATGACTGGCGCGGCTACCGCACGCGGGCCTTGGCATTCTCCCGGCAGGGCAAGTACGACCTGGCCCGCGAGGTGCTGGCGGAGGGGCTCCGCCGCCGGCCGGACAACGCCTGGATCGCCTTGGCCCTCGCCGATACGTACTCGCAGCCCGTGACGCCGATCCTCGCCGTGGCGGACAACCGGCGGGACGTTGGGGCCCTTCGCCGGGTGCTGGCGATGCTGGGGGAGGCCAACAAGGTCCTGCGCGAGTTCCGCTCGGGCAGCGACGCCGACGCGGTCCTGATTCGCGAGGCGGTGGGGCTGAACCTTCGGACCGAGGCGGAGGTCGGGCGCATCCTGGTCAAACTGCTCGAACAGGAGGTCCAACTCGCCGAGCGTCACGGTTCGCCGGAATCCGTGAAGCCCAAGCGGGAGGAGTGCGACGAGGCGCGGGCCGCCCTCGCCCAAGCCCGGCAGGAGGCCGTCAAGACGCTGCTGGAGGTCATTCGGAAGGACGCTTCACGCGCCGCGGCCGCCCAGGCGCTCGTCGCCCAGTGCATCGAGAACGGCGACCGGGCGAGCCTGGAGGAGGCCCGGCGGCTGATCCGCTCGTCAAGCGCTCCGCCGCCTATGGCCGTCGTGAGGCTCGCGTTGGACCAGCTCGATGCGGCCGGCGACGCCAACCAGCCCGACCGGGCGAAGAAGATCAACGAAGCCATCCGCCAGGTGGACGGCGTCCTCGCGGGCCATCCTGACCACGTTGGGGCCAAGGTGACGCGGGCCGAACTGGCCCTGATGAACGACGACGCGAACACGGCCGAACGCCTCGCGAGCGAGGTCCTGCGGGCGGATCGGGGCAACCTGATCGCGCGCCTCTGCCACGGCCGCTCGCTGCTCCTGCGCGGCAAGTCCGCCGAGGCCGAGCTCGAGTTGTTCGCGCTCAAGAACGAGGCCCACGGGTGGGTGCAGGCCCAGTATTGGTACGGCGTGGCCGCCGATGCCGTCGGCAAGTCGGACACGGCTCGCGAGTCGATGCGGGCGGTCACGAAGCTGGAGGCGTCGGTCCGGGACCATCCGGCGTCCCTGCGTCTGGTCAGCCGGGCGCACAAGGTTCTGGCCGCACACCTGCTGAGGGACTTCCCCGCCCAGGCCTTCGACGACGCCAAGGCGGCGTACGACTCGGACCCCAACGATGCGCTGGCGCTGGCGCTGTTCGTGGGGGCCGCGCAACGGACCGGGCAGCCCAACCTGGCCCGCGGCGCGTTGGCGGGCGCGCGGACCCGGCGCGCCGGCGACAGCGTCGTGCTCGACACCATCCGCAACGCCTACCTGGCGATGGGCGACGCCCGCGAGGCGGCCGAGACGGCCGAGGCGGCCTCGAAGCTCAAGCCCGTCGGCACGGCCGAACTCGAGGCCGTTGTCGCGGCGATGTCTTTCCTGGGGCGGGGCGGCGAGGCCGACCGCCTCCTGAGCGAAGCGGTCGCTATGGATCCCAACAACGCCAGTCTCCAGTTCCTGCTGGGCCGGCGCTACGAGGCGACGGGCAGGGACCTCCAGTCGGTCGAGCCGATGCGCCGCGCGGTCGAGCTGGATCGGTCGCGGCGGGCGGAGTACCGCCTCGCGCTGGCACGGGCTCTGGCCAACACCGCCCAGCCGGACGAAGCGATCCTGGTGCTGGCGCCCATCCTTTCCACCAGCCGGGAGGCCCAGGACCTGGACGCCCAGCAGCGCGTCCTTCGCGGCGACAAGATGGGCGACCAGCGGCTCTTCGGCGACCGCCAGAGCGGTCCGGAGCGCGGGCTGGCGATGGCGGCGGCCTGCCGCCATGCCGGCGATTTGCAGCGCTGCATCGAGGTCTGCCGAACCGCCCTGGACAAGAAGGACGCCAACGGCGTCGGGTGGCACCTGCTCCTGGGGCAGGCCTACCTGGAAGTGGACAAGGTGAAGGAATGCGTTGAGGCCTGGTCGAAGGGAGTCGCCGCCCACCCCAACGCCTGGCAACTCTACTCCCGTCTGGCCTCGGTCCTCGCCCGGGATGTCCCGCCCCAGGAAGCCCGCTCGAAACTGGCGAAAACCAGCGGCGCCCGGAAGGAACTTGTCGACTTCGCGGTGGGCGACCTGCACTACCAGAGAAAGGAGTTCCTCCGGGCGGCGGAACTGTACGGCGACGTGGCCGCCAACGCCGGCGCCTCGGAGGCCGTGCGCTACCTGGCGCGAGCGAACCGGGCCTGGGCGCTGAGCTTGGGCGGCAAGGTCGACGACGGCGTCGCCGAGATGGACAGGCTTGTCGCGCAGGGGAAGCTGGTAAACCAGACGCTCCACGCCAAGGCGAAGATGCTGGGGGCCGTTGGGCGGGCCGACCAGGCCGAGACCGTGCTGAACAGGCTTCTCCAGGCGGCCGAGCAGGCCCGCGACGCCCGCGAGGCGATCCGCGTCGCCGAGGCGCTCGGCGCCCTTGGCAGATACCCCCGTGCCCTGGCCGCCTGCGACCTGGCGGAGCGCCTGCTGCCCAACGAGGCCGCCAGCTACCTCCTCCGCGTGCGGATCCTTGCCGCGATGGGCCAGACCGAGGCACTGAGCGACCTCTACCGCAAGGCGATCCCGCTTCAGCCGGCGAACCTGGACCTGTACGTCGCCCTGGCCGCGGCGCTGGACGCGCGCGGAGACCCCGCCGGAGTCCTCGCCGCGTTGAAGCAACTGGAGGGCCAGGGGCAGGCCGCACGCGACCTGGCCATGTTCGAGCGGGGCAACTACTTCGCCCGCTGGGGATTGAAGCGCCGGGCCCTGGCGTGCTTCAGCGAACTCCTCAGCCAGGCCACGCCCAGAGCGCAGCTTGCTCTTGCCGACCGGCTGGCGAACCTGGGCGACAGCGAAAGGGCCCGGGCGCTGCTGGTAAAGACCCCCGACCACGCGCCGTATTACGTGCCGACGCAGATCATGCTGGCCATGCTGATCGACCCGAACAAGACGGCCGACAAGCTGGCCACCCTCGAAGGGCTGGCGGGCAAACGCCCTGGCGACCCGCGAATTCTCGCCGCCAGGTTGCGCGTGCTCACAGACGCCAACCGCCCGGCGGAGGCCGTCCAGGCATTCACGCGATTCCTCACCGAGCAGCACCCGCAGAAGCTCGCGCTGGCCCGCCCCGCCGCGATGGCGCTCTGGGCCGCCCTTCGCATCGGCGACGCACAGGCCGCCCACCGCCTGACCGTTCTGCTCCAAAGCGTGAGCGATTCGCCCGCGTGGCAATGGATGGGGCTGGGCCTGCTGATGGAAACCGACCCCAACGCCGCCGCCAAGGCCCTGCCGCTGCCCGCCGACGCCAACTCGGTCCCGGCGATGCTGGGGCTGTGCCTGGCCAGACAGTCCTCCAACGGGCGCGCCGCCGAGCCGTGGGCGGCGCGCATCGAGGCGATCGCGGCCACGCAGCCGGCCGCCACGCAGCCGGCAGGCGGCGCCTCGGCCGAGGGCCGTCTGCTGTGCGCGCTGCTGCTGGGCGATGCGCGGAAGATCGCCGTCGCGGCAGCGGCCGCCATGCCCCGCGCCGCCGAGGATCGCGCCGCCCAGGAGGAGCTGATCGCCCATGCCGCGACGGCAAGAGACGCCTACGCCGAAATCGCCCTTCTGCTCAAGGCCCACATCGCCCTGGAGTTCCACCAGCACCAGTTCGCCTGGCACTGGGCCATGCGGGCCCTCCGCGCCCGCCCGACGTGCCAATGGGCGGGCGTGCTGCTCTTGCGGAGCCTGGACCTGGCCGAACAGTTCGGCGACCCGATCCCCTTCGCCTCGAAGGACCAGGTGGCTGAACTCCTGCGCCCCAACGACTGCATGCTGGCCCTGGCCGTCAGCGCCGACGTCCACGCGGCGAGCGCCCGGTTCGCCGAGGCGGCCCGGTGCTATGCCAAACTGGCAGCCGCCGATGCCAACAACCCCGTCTGGGCGCTGCGCCGTGCCATGGCCCAGGAGCAGACGGGAGACCTTCGCACCGCCCGGGCCACGTACCTGGAGGCCTGGGAGGCCCGCCGCGATCCCGTCGCGGGCAACAACTGGGCGTACCTGACTGCCCGGGCCTTTGCCGATGGCGGCGCCGATGCCAACGACATGGTAAAGGCCCAGAAGATCATCAGCGATCTGCTGGGCTCGGAGAAAGTCTACCCGGCTTTCTTCGACACGGCCGGGTGGATCGCCCACCTCCAGGGGCGTAAGGCTGACGCCTGCCGGCTGCTGAGGCGGGCGATCCAGCATCTGCCCGGTTCGGCTGAAGTGCACTACCATCTCGGAATGGCCGAAGCGGCGGCGGACAACCGCGAGTTGGCGAGCCTTCACCTGAACGCCGCCGTCTGGATCGGCGAGGAACAGCGCCGCACGGAGCAGACGGACCGCAGGAAGGTGCTCCTGTCCGAAGCGCTCGCCGCCCGGCTGGCCGGCGAGGCACTCTACAAGTTGCGCCTGGATTGACGCCCTGCTTCCTTTGTGTGGTGCAGCCAAGGCGCTGTCCCCGGCTGAATCCCACACGCCCCCCTACGAAGTTCGGCGAAGCGTCAGAACTTGTGAAGGAATTGGAACTCGCAGGTCTGCCCGCTCTGGACGCTTTCTGTCGCCCCTTCGGGGCTCTATGCCCAATTGCTTGTGTACCGGTGTACAACGGATCAGGTGCAAAGCCCTGGAACGGATGCTCCAGGAAATGGGCATGCCGCCTCTGTACCCCAACGCCGGCCGGAAGTGAAGAACCAACCGCGAGCGTTCCGGCTACGCCTGCCCTCCGGCCGCCAGTTCGGCCGGAGCAGCCGGTGGTTGCTCCTCGCGGATGCCCAGGATGCGGTTGGTCAGGCGGCGGAGCCATTCGATGATGACGTAGATCACCGGCGTCACGTACAGCGTGAGGCTCTGGCTGAACAGCAGGCCGCCCACCACGGCCAGGCCCAGCGGGCGGCGGCCCTCGGCGCCCGCGCCCCAGCCCAGGGCGATCGGCAGGCCGGCCATCAACGCCGCCACGGTCGTCATCATGATCGGGCGGAAGCGGATCACGCACGCCTCGTGGATGGCGTCGATGGGCTTGCGGCCCCTTCGTTGGGCGTCCAGGGCGAAGTCCACCATCATGATGCCGTTCTTCTTGACCAGGCCCACCAGCATGATGATGCCCACGTAGGCGTACAGCGACAGTTCGGTCTTGAAGATGTCCAGCGTCAGCAGCGCCCCGAACAGCGCAAAGGGCAGGGCCGACAGAATCGTGATCGGGTGCCAGAAGCTTTCGTACAGGATCCCCAGCACGATGTAGATCACCACCACCGCCATGATGAACAGCATGCCGAGGTTCCTGAAGGAGTCCTCGAACGCCTGGGCCGTGCCCTGGAAGCCGTACGTCAGCCCCGCCGGCATCGACGTCGCGGTGATCTGCCGCACCTGCTCGACCGCCTGGCCGAGGGAAACGCCCGGGCGCAGGTTGAAGGAGATCGTCACCGACGGGAGTTGCCCGCTGTGGTTGATGGTCAGCGGGCCGGTGGTCTCCTCCCAGGAGCACAGGGCCGACAGCGGAATCTGCTCGCCGGTGCGCGAGGCGACGTACAGCCGGTCCAGCCGCCCGATCTCGTTCTGGTATTCCGGGAGCACCTCGACGATCACCTGGTACTGGTTGTTGGGGGCCAGGATCGTCGAGACCTGGGCCGTGCTGTAGGCGCCGGACAGGGCCTGCTCGATCTGCAAGGCGGTCACGCCCAGCGACATGGCTCGGTCGCGGTCGATCAGCAGGTTCACCTGCCGGTTCTTCAGCAGCATGTCGCTGCTGACGTCCACGAAGTCGCCCATGCCGCGGACCTTGTTCTCCAGGTCGCCGGCGTATCGATACAACTCGGTGGTGTCGGGCCCCAGGATCGTAAGCTGATAGAGCGCCTTGCTGACTCGCGCGCCCACCTGGATCGTCAGCGGGTTGATGGGGTAGACCCTCACGCCGGGCACGCCGTTGAGGCGCGGGCGGAAGTCCTCGTTGATGATCTGGTCGACGCTCTTGGCCCGCTGGTCGCGCGGCTTGAGTTGCACGAACAATCGCCCGTTGTTGGCCGAGCCGCCGCCGCCGGCGCCCGAGCCGCCCGAGCACATGTACCGCTCGACGTTGGGGTTGTTCCGCACGATCTCGGCCAAGGCTTCCATGTACCCCTTCATCCGCTCAAACGACACGTCCTGTGCCGCCTCGACAGACACCATGAAGAACCCGCGGTCCTCGCTGGGAATGAAGCCCTTGGGCACCCGCATGTACAATTGCCAGGTTCCCACGCCCAGCGCGATCGCCACCAGCACCGTCACCCACCACGCCCGCAGCGCGCCCCACAGCGTCCAACCGTACGCTCGCGCCATCGCCTGGAAGCACCACTCGCTGGCGCGGTAGATCACCCCATGATGCACCTTGTGCGGGTCCTTCAGGAACCGGCTGGCCATCATCGGCGTCAGCGTCAGCGAAACGAACCCGCTCACCAGCACGGCCGCGCCGATGGTCACCGAGAACTCGCGGAACAGCCTGCCCACCAGTCCGCCCATGAGCAGGAAGGGGAGGAAGACGGCCGCCAGGGAGATGGTCATCGACAAGATGGTGAAGCCGATCTCGCGAGCGCCGTCGAAGGCGGCCTGCATGCGCGGCTTGCCCATTTCCATGTGGCGGAAGATGTTCTCGAGCATGACGATGGCGTCGTCGACGACGAAGCCGATCGCCAGCGTCATCGCCATCAGCGAGAGGTTGTCCAGGCTGTAGTCCAGCAGGTACATCACCGCGAACGTGCCGACGATCGACATCGGCAGCACCATGCTGGGGATGATGGTGGCCGAAACATTCCGCAGGAACAGGAAGATGACCAGGATGACCAGCACCAGCGTCAGCAACATGGTGAACTGCACGTCGTTGGCGGAATCCTCGATGGTTTCGCTGTTGTCGCGCAGCACGTGCAGGCTCACCGAGGCCGGCAACATGCTGTTGAACCGGGGCAGCAGGGCCTTGACGGCCTTGGCGACCTCGACGGTGTTCGTGCCCGGCTGGCGCTGGATCGCCAGCACGATCGCCCGCTGCATGGGGTACTGGCGGGCGAGTTTTTCGGCCGCCGGGTCCATCGCGCCGCCCGGGCCGGCGGCGAGGGCGTTGGCGTCCGGGGCCTCGCCGGACTGCTTCAGCCGCGTCGACCAGTACCAGGCCGCGATGTAGCTGTTCTCGACGCTGTCGATGGCCCGCCCCACATCCCGCAGCCGCACCGGCTGACCGTCCCGGTAGGCGATCACCAGCGACATGTACTTGTCGGCCTGAAGGAGTTGGCCGTTGTCCGACAGCGTGAACGCCTGGTGCTTGCCCTGCAGCACGCCCAGGGGCATGTTGACGTTCTGCTGCTGGAT
>CAYWTX010000646.1:0-13842 GCA_964461295.1 uncultured Planctomycetaceae bacterium
CTGATCCAGTCGGCCAAGGCCAAGGCTCGCGGCTTCCGCAACAGCCGCTACCTGATCACCATGGTCTACTTGATCGCCGGAAAGCTCGACTTCAAACTACCGAACCTGGGCTACGTTACCCACACCAAATAGCGAGGAGGCGAATTTTTCCGCCCGGCGCCCGGGCCGCGCCTGGCAGTTCGTGGTCGGCCCTCCCTCGCACAAGCTCGACGCACGAACCGACCGTCACCCCGCCGCGATCTTCTTCACGATCTCGACCAACTGCTCCATCCGGAACGGCTTGTACAGGTAGGCCGACACCCCCAGCGCCTCGGCGTACGCCTTGTGCCGGTGTCCCCGGTTGGCGGTAATCATCACCACGTGCGGCGGCTCCATCCGCGCCTTGCCGCGACGCAGCTTCTCCAGCACCAGCATCCCGCTGCGCTTCGGCATCATCATGTCCAGCACGACGATATCCGGCGGCGCCGATTCCGCGGCCGTCAGCGCCTCGTCGCCGTCAGAGGCGGTGGCGATCTCCGGCCCCATCTCCTCCAGGACGATCGTCATGGCCGCGAGGATGTCGCGGTCGTCGTCCACCAGAAGGACCTTCTTTCCGTGCAGTTCGCCGGGCATGCCCGGACTCCTTTCCTCAAGAGTGCCTACCCGATGGAATAGTAGGGCGATTGAGCATGAGTGTCAACGACAGGAATCGCCAATCGCGGAACGCACCGGCGGGGTCGGTCGCGGATCCAGGACCCCGGCCCCGCCGGGCCGGGGCGTTCGGGGCGACGCGCGACGCGATCCCCAGTTCCCAATCCACGATCGACAATCGACAATCGGCAACCGGCAATGTACATTTCGCCTCGGCCCGGTATCCGGCATTCGGTCCCCGGCCCCACGGAGAACGCGATGGAACGCACGCTTGCCCTGCTGAAGCCCGACGCCGTCCAGAGGCAACTCGTCGGGCAGATCGTCCAACGCATTGAGCGCAAGGGCCTGAAGATCGTCGGCCTGAAGATGATGAAGGTGGGCGGGGACCTCGCCCGCGAGATGTACGGCCCGCACAAGGGCAAGGACTTCTACGAGCCGCTGGTGGAGTTCATCACTGCCTCGCCGGTGGTGGCCATGGTGCTGGAAGGCAACGACGCCATCGCCGTGTGGCGGAAGATGATGGGCCCGACCTTCGGCCCCGACGCCCCGGCCGGGACGGTGCGGGGCGACTTGGGCATGTCTAAACGCTACAACCTGGTGCACGGCTCGGACAGCGCCGAATCGGCGGCGCGGGAGATTCCGCTGTTCTTCGGCGAGGGCGAACTGGTGGCGTACGAACTCGGCCAGCCATGGATCTACGCCCGTACGGCGGAGGGTGGGCTGCTGTAGGGGGGCGCGGTCTGCCCGCTTCAGCGGTGCAGGTCGCCGAAACCGGAGCCCGGAACACGGTGGGACAGACCATGAATGAAGCGTCGCACAAGACGGGAGAGCGATCCGCCGCGGCCGACAGCCTCGCCCGCATCGATTTCCTGCGGTCCGAGATTCGCCGCCACGACCGCCTGTACTACGTGCAGGCGGCGCCGGTGATTCCCGACCGCGAGTACGACCGGCTGATGGAGGAGTTGAAGGCGCTGGAGACGGCCCATCCGGAGCTTGTGACGCCCGACAGCCCGACGCGGCGCGTCGGCGGCGAGCCCATCGAGGGCTTCGCCAGGGTGAAGCATCGCTCGCGTATGCTGAGCGTCGAAACCGTACACGACTCGGACAAACTGAGGGCATGGGCCAAGGGCGTGTTTCTAGGTAGCGACATGAATGCAGTAGCTGTGGCCCAAAGACTTGGCGCCGTCGATGCGGAACTCGACAAGACCAAGGGTGGTCGCGGAAATCCAGTGAAGGAGCAACTGAAGAAGCAACTCAAAGAGGAGAAGGATGCTCTACAGCAACGCATCGCGGAGATAACACGATGTGGAGAAGAGGCGGGGTTTCCCGTCAGGTATTTTGTCGACCCGAAGGTCGATGGCGTAGCCGTGTCGCTCAGGTATGAAGATGGTCGGTTGGCGCTTGCGGCCAGCCGCGGCAATGGGGAGGAAGGCGACGACATCACCAGCAACGCCCGGGCGATCAGGGCGATTCCGCTTCGGCTTCTCGGCGAAGGTTGGCCCGACGTGCTCGAGGTCCGCGGCGAAGTCTACTGGCCGCGGAAGGCGTTCAACGCCTGCAACGCGCAGCGCGTGGCGGCCGGGGAGGCGGCGTTCGCCAACCCGCGCAACGGGGCGGCAGGCACGCTGATGCAGTTTGACCCCAAGGTGGTGGCGCAGCGGGGGCTGACGTTCGCGGCGCACGGGCTGGGGCCGATGAGCCGCCCGGTGGCCGAGAGGGCGAGCGACGCGATGCAACGGCTTGCGGCCTGGGGAATCCCCGTGAATCCCAAGTGGCGGGTGTGTGCGAACTTCGATGAGGTGCTGAAGTTTATCGCCGATTGGGATCAACATCGCAGTGAGGCCGAGTACGATACGGATGGGGTGGTGGTGAAGGTGGACGAACTGGCGCTGCGCGAGCGGTTGGGGGAAACTGACAAGTATCCGTCCTGGTGCCGCGCGTACAAGTACGAGGCCGAGCAGGCCGCGACCGTGCTGGAAAGCGTATCGTACGAAGTCGGTCGTTCCGGCGTAATCACGCCGGTGGCGCATTTTGGCACCGTACCTCTTGGTGGCACGCAGGTCTCCAACGCCAGTCTCCACAACTTCGATGAGGTGGACCGATTGAGCGTGGCCATCGGCGACACGATCGTCATTGAGAAGGCTGGCGAGATCATTCCGCGGGTGCTCCGCGTCAAGAAAGAAGGCGATACCTCGCAACGCAGAGCGATCCGCCCGCCTGAACATTGTCCTGCATGCATGGGCAAAGTCGAGTGGGACAAACCGAAGGCGCGCCATCAAGCATACCGCTGTAAGAATCCGATCTGTGAACTCTACATGCGGCGCCGGCAGCGGATCCAGGCGCCCAGGCAGTGCCGCATGGACACAGGGCGAGGATGCGACGAGTCTGTCGAGTGCGTGGACCACATGGTCGAGTTGCGCTGCGTCAATCCTGAGTGCCCGGCGAAGCTCAAGGAAGCATTGACCCACTTTGCCGGACGGAACCAGATGAATATCGACTCCCTAGGCCCAGCCGTAATCGATAAACTGGTGGAGAATGGCCTGGTTAAGCACTTCGCGGACCTTTACCGACTTCGAAGGGGAGATCTGGTCGGGATGGCGCTCTCGGAGCATGTGGATGACAAAGGCAGGACGATCGTTCAACGCATACAGGACAAGTTCGCCGACAACCTGCTGACGGCTATCGAGGCGAGCAAGGATCGGGGGTTGGATCGCGTGTTGGCGGGCCTGGGCATACCGAAAGTCGGCAAACGCGCCGCAGAGATTCTTGCCGAGGGCTTTGGGCGCATAGACGACCTTCTTGATGCAAGTGAGTTGGACATCCGGCAGAAACTCAGTCAGGCGAAAGACGACCCCGACAAACCGGCGCGATCTCTGGGCAAGGCACTTTCAGGTTTTCTGGCCAGTCCCGATGGGCAAACTGCTGTGCGACGCATCCCCGAAGACGATGACTTTGCTGCCCAGATCAACGCCCTAACGATTCCCGGTTTTCACAAGCGGGTTAAGGACAAGAGGGGGCCTTTGTTGGCGGAGTGCTTCACATCCGTGAAGGAGCTTTCAGCCGCAACCGAGGAACAGATCAACGAGGCTCTGACAGAAAAAGGGCTCGTAGCTGGAAGGGTTTACGAGTACTTGCACGATCATGGCGGGCACGCAGTTCTTGAGCGGCTGAAGGAGGCGGGGGTGAAGATGACGACGGGGAAGGGCGGAACGGCGAAGGTTCCGCAAACGTTGATGGGCTTGACCATCGTAGTGACCGGCACGTTGGAGCACTTCACGCGGACGGGGGCGGAGGACGCCGTGAAGGCGGCCGGGGGCCGGCCGGCGTCGAGCGTGTCGCCGAGGACGGACTTCGTGGTGGCGGGGACATCGCCGAGCTCGAAGGCGGACAGGGCCCGCGAGCTTGGCGTGAAAGTGATCAACGAGAGCGAGTTTATCGCGATGCTCAACAGCGAGAATCCGGGCGAGACGGGAAGCGAGAAGCGAGAAGAGAAGAAGAGCGGCAAGAATGATCTACCCCCTGGACTAGGGCCGTTGTTCCGGTCACCTGTCTCTGCTGCGATAAAGGGAGGCGAGCCGTGACTGTCGAAGAACGATTGCAGGAAGCAGCAAGAACAGGTGAAGTTCTGAAGGTGAAGTACCACGGCGGGAGCCAACCGGGGGCAATCCGAGAGATAGCCCCGATCAGCATCAAGGAAGGCTTGCTTTGGGCGAAGTGCTTCAACTCGAACGCAGTGAAGTGCTTCAGTTTGGGCAAGATTGAGATCCTTGAGGGTGAAAGCACTTCTGCTTTGTCGGCATGGCAGCCCGTTGCAGTGTCGATCCCGCACTACGATTCTCTTGCGGTTCTCCTTGAGAAATGCCGGGATCGTCTTGGCGACCTTGGTTGGCATGTTGAGTACAGCACGAACTGCTTGTCGGTGCACAGACGGTTCAAGAACGGGAAACCTCTCAAAGGGCCTGACGTCTCTCTCGATTTCGAGGAGTACGCGTACGACCTCGTGGTCGGCCTTGATGGCGAGCTGCATGAGCAGAACGAGAGGAGAAGGGAGCGCCCTTGGGTGGTGCGCGGCAAGAGGATGACAACAAAAACTCTTGGAAACCTGGACAGAGCCGCAGAGACTTTCCTGGAATGGGCCAAGTTGTTGGCGCCTGGACAAACGTGAGGATCGCAGGTTTCTGCGGTCTCTTGCTTGCGGAAGGGAGATGCCCATGCGTATCGGGATCGTGACGGCGGACATCACGCCGCCGGTGGGCGCGGAGTTGAGCGGCGGGCCCTTCGGGCCGTCGCACGTCGTGCTGCACCCGCTGCGGGCGAAGGTGCTCGCGCTCGACGACGGGCGGACGAAACTCGTGCTGGCCTCGTGCGACCTGCTGGGCTTCGACTGGGATCACGCCCTGGCCGTGCGCGAGGAAATCGCCGACGAGTTGGGGATCGACGTGGCCGCGGTGATGCTGGCGGGCACGCACACGCACGGCGGGCCGGCCACGGTCACGCTGCGGAACTGGGGCCGCCCGGATGAGCGGTACCGCGCGCGCCTGCGGCGCGTGCTGGTGGGGGCGGCGCGGCAGGCGGCGGCGACGGCCCAGCCGGCGCGGATCGGGGCGACGACGGCGCACCTGCCGGGCGTGGCCGTTAACCGCAGCCTGGGGCCGGCCGGGCCGGTGGACGACCGGCTGGTCGTGCTGCGGATCGACGACGCGGGCGGCGAGCCGCTGGCCGTCGTGGTGAACTTCGCAGCCCACCCGGTGAACCTGCATTCGCTGGGCGCGGTCACGTCGGACTATCCGCACTTCATCGAGCGCGACGTTCGGCGCGGCCTGGCCGGGGCCGTGCCTGTGCTGTTCCTGCTGGGCGCGTCGGGCGACCTGAACCCGGCGAACTTCCGGCACGGCGAGACGTCGCCGGCCAAGGGCGCCGAGACAGGCGGGCGGATTGCCGAGGCCGTGTTGCGGCTGCTGCCGGGGATCGAGACTCGCGGCGACGTGCGACTGGCATACGCGGCCCACGAGGTGGAGATGCCGCTTCAGCCGCTGCCGGGGGCCGACGAACTCAAGCGGTTCATCGCGACGCACCAGGCCGAGGCGGACAGCCAGGCGGACCGCTCGCCGAGGAGCGGGGAGTACCTGCGGCACAAGACGCGGGCGGAGTGGGCGCGGGAAGCGTTGGGCGTCGTGGAGGCTGGGCGGGCGCGGACAGCGACGCCGATCCCGCTCCAGGCGTTCGGGATCGGCGACATCGCATTCGTCGGCGTGCCGGGCGAACCGTTCAGCGAACTGGGCCTGTCGATGGCGGCGGTCGGCGGCGACGGCGCGGTCACGTTCGTCGTGTCGTTGGCCAACGGATGCATGGGATACTTTCCCTCGCGGGCGGCGTTCGAAAAGCAGACGTATGAGGCGGCCGGGTGCCCGCGCATCATCGGCACGTACTTCTTCGACCCCTCGTGCCTGGACGTGCTGCGCGAAGGGTGCGAACGCGTTTTGGGTGATCTGGCGCGTGGCGAGTGAACGAGACCACGACTTACCCAGCGCGGGCCTTGCCCGCAACCGAAGGACTAATCGCAGAGAACGCCGAGATCGCGGAGACATTCTTCTAGAGCCCTTCTCTGCGTCCTCTGCGCCCTCTGCGATTGAGGAATCAGCGCGGGAGACGAAGAAAGCTGCGGATAGTGGTACGAAGAACAACGAATTTCACAAAAGGAGAGACATCTGGAATTTCTTTTTCGTGCAATTGGTTCTCCCTTCGTGTAATTCGTGGTCTCTAGCATCGTGCGCCAACGACCTTCTACTTCGGGAAAGACAATGAAGACAAACTACAGCATTGAGCGTTCGCGGGAGCTTCTGAAGCGAAGCGATGAGATCATCGTCCGCGGCTGCCAGGGACACAAGCGCAGCCACCAGATGCTGGATCGCGGCTATCCCGTGTTCACGCGGAAGGCGGCCGGGTGCCGCTTCTGGGACGCCGACGGCAACGAGTACGTCGACTACCTGCTGGGCTTCGGGCCGATCCTGCTGGGCTACAACGACCCGGTCGTGAACGCCGCCATGCGGCGGCAGATGGAGGAAGGGACGATCCACACCACGGCGCACCCGCTGGAAGTGGAAATGGCTGAGAAGCTCCTCGCGCTGAACCCGTGGGCGGGGATGGTGTCGTACGCCATCGGCGGCAGCGCCGCCACCAGCACCGCGGTGCGGCTGGCGCGGGCGTACACGGGGCGCGAGGTGGTCATTCGCTGCGGCTACCACGGCTGGCACGACTGGACGCAGCCGCTGGGTTCGGGCGTGCCGGTGGCGGTGAGTTCGTTCACGGTCGCCGTGCCGTACGGCGACCTGAACGCGCTGGAGGACGTGCTGAAGAAGTACGACCGGAAGGTGGCGTGCCTGATCATGGAGACGGTGCAGGCGGGCGGTCCGCCGGAGGGCTTCCTGCAGGGCTGCGTGGACCTGGCCCACAAGTACGGCGCGTTGTGCGTGTTCGATGAAGTGAAGACGGGCTTCCGCGTGGCGATGGGCGGCGCGGCTGAGTATTACGGCATCGTGCCCGACATGGCCTGCTTTGGCAAGGCGGGCTGCAACGGCTACCCGGGCAGCTACGTGGTGGGGCGCAAGGAGATCCTCTCGACGGATGCGTGCCAGCAGGCGTGGCTGGCGGCGACGTTCCACTGCGACGTGCTGAGCCTGACGGCGATGGACGTGGTGATCGCCGAGATGAAGCGGCGCAACGGCATCGCCCACCAGTGGAAGCTGGGCGCGCGGCTGATCGAGGGGATCAACGCCGCGTGCGAGGGCCGCGTGCCGTACAAGCTCGTCGGCCTGCCGCCCATGCCCAACCCGGTGCTGCCCGGCGACCCGGAGCAGAAGCAGCTCTGCATCCGCATGCTCCAGGGCGTCCTTCGCCGCGGCTTCTACGTCCACCCCGGGCACGTGATGTTCCTGTCGCTCTCGCACACCGAACAGGACGTGGAGAACACGATCGCGGCCGTGCGCGAATCGGTGGCCGAGATGGGCTAGATGGTGTAGAATGTGGCGTGAGGAGACTGGCATGCAGTGGCAGGAACGGATAACGGTCGATCCGAAGATACTGGTAGGAAAGCCGGTAATCAAGGGGACGCGAATCGCGGTGGAGTTCGTCATCGACCTGCTGTCGCGAGGCTGGACCGTTGAGCAGGTTCTTCAGGAGTATGAGCATCTCACGGCCGAGGATGTTCAAGCGTGTCTGGCCTATGCCAGTGAAACGCTGAAGAGCGAGAAGGTCTTTCTTCTCCCGACGTGAGGGGGAGCAAGTGCGGTTTGCCGCCGACGAGAACATCTCCGGTACGGTTCTCCGAGAGCTTCGGCGACTTGGGCATGATGTGCTTTCCGCCAAGGAGCTTATGCGGTCTGCACCTGATGAAGACATCCTTTGCAGGTCGCAGGTGGAGAAGCGAATCGTTCTCACGCACGACAAGGACTTCGGCGAGCTCGCTTTCCGCCGCAGACTGCCATCGGAATGCGGCGTGATCCTGCTTCGCCTGGAAGGCAGCGATCCGGATGCGGACAACACCCGCGCCCTGGGGGCGATACTGAGCCGCACAGACTGGGCTGGCCACTTCTCTGTCATCACCGGTACCCGCATCCGCATGCGGTTGCTGTTCACACGGGCTTGACGGCAAGTACTGAGGGGCAGTTGTCCAACGTTCAGAAGACCTGGTGGGGAATCCGTGATTCGACCGAACCTCTTGGCGGCCCCATACGGCTATTGGGATGATGACAGCCTCAGGATCGCGTGCGAGAATTGAGGACGATGGCAGATGACCTCGAACTTGTTGCGGATGCGTTGGCCGGCGGGCCTGAGGCATTCACCCCCATCGTCGAGCACTACCAGGACGCGGTCTTCGGGATCGCCGTGGCGCGGATGGGCGACTTTCACGAGGCCCAGGACGTGGCCCAGCAGGTATTCGTGGAGGCGTTCCAGAGCCTGGGGACCATTCGGGATCCCGGGCGGTTGGGCGCTTGGCTGCGAAGCGTGACGATCTGCCGGTGCGTGGACCGTCTCCGCGGCCGGCGGGAGACCGAGTCGCTGGAAGGCCAGATGCACGAAAGCCGCCAGCCCGGCCCGGATGAGCAAGTGCAGCGACAGGAAGTCCGGCAGATGGTGCTGGAAGCTATCGCCCGATTGGGCAAGGCTCAGCGCGAGACGACGGCGCTATTCTACATCAACGGTTACACGCTGGAGCAGGTGTCGGCCATGCAGGAGGTTCCATTGGGCACCGTCAAGCGGCGCCTGCATGACGCCCGGCAAAGGCTGAAAGCGGAGATGATGTACATGGTTGAAGACGTGCTGAAATCCGAATCGCCCAGGGAAGACTTCGCCAGGAAGGTCTTCGCCATCCTCTGCCAGTACCATCCGCAAGGCAAGCATCCCTACCAGCATCTGGGGTGGCGAGACACGATTGAGACGTTGCGCAACATCGGCGGCAGCGGGCTGGACGGGTTTACCCGGGCGATGGAATCGCGGCACTCTCCGACACGGGTGTTTGCCATGCACATGTTGGAGCACCACAACGCCCCGCAGCACACGGAGGTCATCGTCCAACTCCTGCTCAAGGCCCTGTCGGATCCGAATCGCAAGGTGAGGCGGCATGCCGTGGAAGCCCTGCTCGGGTCGGACCAGGCCACCGAACGGAAGCGACGCGAATTCGTGCCGCGAATCATCCCTCTGCTTGGGGATCCGAGCAGTCGCGTTCGTCGCAACACGGCCTACGACCTGGCCGACTGGTGGCAGGATGTCCCACTCGGGACGGCCACGCGGGCGCTGCTGGCCGAAAAGGACCCCGAGGCGCGCAAACGCCTCAAACGTCTGGTACACGCCATCGTGCACAACGGCGAACAGCGGTGGTATTCGGAGTGATACGGCGACAGTCGGTCGGACCTTGACATGCTGAGCTGTGCCCTCAGCGTGATGGGCCGCCCGGCGCCCGGCGGGTCGGGCACGGACTCGCCGGGCAGTCGCCACCGATGCTCCTGAAAACATGGCGGAAAGGCGGTTGAACTCGGAAATGCAGGTGCAGCGCCGCCTGCGTGAAAGGTCGGCCGCTGCTTGGGGAGTTGGGCACAGCCTCCCCAGGTCCGCCGCTCTTCTTCGTTGGCCGGACCAAGTTCACGAGTGGCAGGGCGTGTTCCGCCGCGGCTTCTACGTGCACCCCGGGCACGTGATGTTCCTGTCCCTGGCGCACACGGAGCAGGACGTGGAGAACACGATCGCGGCCGTGCGCGAATCGGTGGCGGAGATGCGGTAGACGTCGCCGCGGGCGCGCGGTAGGATTCGCACACCGTCTTGGGGTGCTCAAACGCAGAGCACAGGCCGATGTTTCGTCGGCCGGGTCCCGTTGGACCTGTTGGAGAGTGTGGGTTAACGGTCGCACCGTTACGCAAGGCGGGGCGGGTGCGGGCCGGCCGTCGCGGCGAGCGGCGGCGAGGCCCGCGCCCGCAAACCATTTCGCAGGGGAATCAACATGGGCTTGCTCGATTTCCTACGGCGGCTGTTCGGCGGATCGGAAGAGAACCCGTACCAGCATCCGGTCCGCGCGGCCGTGGGGAAACCGGGCCTCGGCGTGGAGGATCTGTGCCGCCGGCTGGCGATGGGCCGCGCGGAGATGCTCCTGGTGAAGGCCGAGTACACAGAGTTCGAGATCCCCAAGCGAAGCGGCGGGCGGCGCACGATTCACGCGCCGACGCCGGGCCTGAAGGCGGTCCAGCGGCGGATCCTGCGCCGGCTTCTGCGGCGGCTGGCGGCGCACCCCTCCTGCATGGGGTTCGAACGCAAGCAGTCGATCGTCACGCACGCGCGGCGGCACGCGGGAGCGGCCGTCGTGCTGCGAATGGACATCCAGGACTTCTTCGCCTCGACGAGCCGGGATCGGGTAGCGGACTACCTGGAACTGATCGGTTGGGGGAGCGAGGCTCGCGAACTGCTGCTGGAGTGGTGTACGTATCGGGACGCCCTGCCGCAGGGGGCGCCGACCAGCCCGCGGCTGAGCAACCTGGTCAACCATGCGATGGACGCCCGGCTGAGCGGGCTGGCAACCGCAGAGGGGGCCCTCTACACGCGGTATGCGGATGACATGACGTTCTCTTTTGGGGAGGACGACGCAGCCGCGGTGCACACGGTGATGTTCGGTGCGAAGAGGATCGTCGCGGAGTACGGCTATGCTCTGCATGAGAAACGGAAGCGGAGC
This sequence comes from uncultured Planctomycetaceae bacterium, assembly GCA_964461295.1. Classification (GTDB taxonomy): domain Bacteria; phylum Planctomycetota; class Phycisphaerae; order SM23-33; family SM23-33; genus CAYWTX01. The sequence goes on from CAYWTX010000646.1 coordinate 10,847, forward strand.
ATCCGGCGGCGGCACCAGAGGCAGCTCGTGACGGGGCTGGTCGTGAACCAACAGCCGGCGCTGCCGCGGGAGACTCGCCGTCGCCTGCGTGCGGTGCGTCACCGGTTGGCGAACGGCGGGCAGGCGAACCTGACGGCCGGGCAACTGGCGGGTTGGGATGCGCTGGAGGGGATGATCGAACGGCAGCGCGGGGCGGAAGAGGAGACGGCCCAGCCGCAGCAGGGCGCGTGACCACGGCGGCCATGCTTCTGCTCTGGATCCCCCGTGTCGTCGCATCAGGCGACCCATCCTGATCGCCAGATGGTTCAGGCGATCGGCGATCGGCGTGGTACACTTACGCGATGTCCGAAGAAGAACCCATCGACATCGACCTGGAGCAGCCCGAGGAGGAGGCCGCCGAAATCGCCGCCGAAGGGCTGGAAGCCATCGAGTTGCCTCTGGAAGCCGACGAGGAAGGCTTCCGCCACCTGCGGCTCCACATCCGCCGCGCGCTGCCCGACCGCAGGCTCGACAAGTACCTCGCCGGCCGCCTCGGCCGCGAGGTCTCCCGCACGGCCATGCAGCGCTACATCCGCGAGGGCAACGTCACCGTCAACCAGCACACGGTCAAGCCCTCCTACGTCATCCAGACCAATGACGAGATCGACATGTCTCTGCCGGCCGTCAAGCCCCACGAGATCCCCGCCGAGCCGATCCCGCTGGACGTCGTGTACGAGGACGAAGACGTCCTGGCCGTCAACAAGCAGGCGAACCTGATCATTCACCCGGCCCGCGGCAACTGGACCGGCACGATGGTCAACGCCCTGGCGTACTACTTCGAGCAGAACTGGCGCGACCAGCCCAACCGCCGCACGACGATCAAGGATCTGCCCGTGCGCGACGAGGCCTTCCGCCCCGGCATCGTCCACCGCCTCGACCGCGACACCACCGGCATCCTGCTGGTCGCCAAGACCGAGCTGGCCCTGTGGCGCCTCGGGCGGCAGTTCGAGCTCCGCAAGACGCGCAAGACCTACCACGCCATCGTGCACGGGCTGATGCCGCTGGAGGAGGACGTGATCGACGTGCCCATCGGCAAGCACCCGCGATTCCGCGAGAAATACGCGGTTCACCGCCTTACCGGCCTGCCGTACCCCTCCACGACAAAGGACGCGGTGACGGGCTACCGCGTGCTGGGGCGGTTCGGCAACGTGGGCCGCTGCCGCGCCGGCTTCACCCTGGTGGAGATGTACCCCAAGACCGGGCGCACGCACCAACTCCGCGTGCACATGAGTTACATCGGCTACCCGATCGTGGGCGACCCGATGTACGGCGGCGGGCCGTTGTACCAGAGCCAGCTCGACGGTCGCAACGACGTGGCCGAGGGACCGATGATGACGCGGCAGGCGCTGCACGCGCGGTCGATCGAGTTCCAGCACCCGCGGACGAACGAGCCGATGCGCCTGGAGGCCCCCTGGCCGGCGGACTTCGAAAAAACGATTGGCCAGTTGCGGCGCCTTTCGGCGGCGGTATAATCCCTGTGTTCGCGGCTGGCGATTCGCCCTCCGCCGCGGGCATCGCGGGCTATTAGCTCAGTTGGCTAGAGCGCACGGATCACACCCGTGAGGTCACTGGTTCGAGTCCAGTATAGCCCATGGTTCTTTCGAAGGGCCCTGCAAGCGGGGCCTCTCCCCGGTTGTTCCGTGCGCGGCTCTGTCCCCTGCCCGGCAGTTGCGCCAACAGGAAGACTCACGCAACTGCCGATGGGAGATGGGGGGCGAATTGCGGACGGCCTGTCAAGCCTGAGCAACCCGACCAATCCCGCCAATCTCCAGAATCCCCTGCACTTTCACGGCCGTCATCAATGCCCATCGCGGGAACCGGCAGTTCGCAATCCGCGATTCCCTACACCCACCGGACCATTCCCATCTCGCGGGAATCGCCCAGCAGGGGGTGGCGGGGGAGGACGCGGACGGTGTAGCCCGTCAGGCCGCTGCGTCCGCAGGGCATCTGCACCGCGTAGCGGGCCCTGCCGCCGTCGACGATCTCGACGCGTTCCATCGGCAGGGGCTGTCCGACGTTCAGTTGTCCGTCGCCGTCCAGCGGCCCGTAGTAGAGTTCGACGGTGACGTCGTCGGGCGACAGCCCGGCCAGGTCGACGCGCGCCTCCACCAGGATGTCGTGCCCGACGCGGGCGCCGACGCCGTTCATGTTGTCCTGGACGCTCTCGATGCGGATTTGCGGGAACTGCCGCCGCAGCTTGTTCTTCCAGCCGCTCAGTTCGCGGGCCCGCGCCATGTTCGCTCCGGTCAGTTCGTCCCACCGCTGGGCGGCCGGGGCGTAGAACATCTCGGCGTACTGGCGGACCATGCGGTTGGTGTTGAAGACCGGGGCCAGTTGGGCCATGGTGGACTTCATCCGCCCGATCCACCCGCGGGGCAGGTGGTCGCTGCCGCGATCGTAGAAGATCGGCACGACTTCCTTCTCGAGCAGGTCGTAGAGGGCCTGGCTCTCGACGGCGTTCTGGTACTCCAGGTCCTCGTACATCTCGCCGGAGCCGATGGCCCAGCCGACCTCGGGGTCGTACGCCTCCGCCCACCAGCCGTCCAGGACGGAGATGTTGAGGCCGCCGTTGGCGACGGCCTTCATGCCGCTGGTGCCGCTGGCCTCCATGGGGCGCAGGGGCGTGTTGAGCCAGATGTCCACTCCCTGGACCATGTAGCGGGCGACGTTGAGGTCGTAGTCCTCCAGGAAGACGATGCTCTTGCGGAACGGTTCCTGGCGGGCGATATGGACGATCTGGCGGATGAGGTCCTTTCCCGGGTTGTCGCGGGGGTGGGCCTTGCCGGCGAAGATGATCTGGACGCGGCGGTGGGGTTCGCCCAGGAGTCTGGCCAGGCGCTGCGTGTCGGAGAGGATGAGGGCGGCCCGCTTGTAGGTGGCGAATCGGCGGGCGAAGCCGATCGTGAGGGCCTCCGGGTCCAGGGCCTCCTCCGCGGCGGCCACCTCGGACGCGCCGG
>CAYWTX010000647.1:0-26467 GCA_964461295.1 uncultured Planctomycetaceae bacterium
CAGCCTGAAGGGCTGAGATATGACAGCCCAGGGCAACGCCCTGGGAACCCTACGCCAAAGTACGTCAAGCCCTGAAGGGGCGGGACAAACGCCGCGTGAGGCCCTTATGTCGCCCTTACAGGGCTTGTCATCTGGATCGCCACATCTCCCAGGGCGTTGCCCTGGGCTGTCATATCTCAGCCCTTCAGGCCCAAGAGGCGATGCAAGAACGGTCATGGCCCCGTCCGGGACCGAAGCACAGCCGATCGCGAATCGTGATCGCGACAGGGACCCGCGCGGGAGCGGCAGCCTCGTGATCGTGATCGGTTGCTCTTGGTCTCTCTCACGTTCGCCGGTTCAGCACCAGCAGCGTGATGTCGTCCTGCCGGCAGTCGCCGCTGTGGCGTTCGACGGCCTGGACCACCAAGCCGCACAGTTCCTCGGCCGTAGCGCCGCGGTTCTCGCGGACGATCGTCTGGAGGCGGCCCATCGCGAACTGGCGGTCGCCCTCGTCCAGCGCCTCGGTCACGCCGTCGGTGTACATCACGAACGTGTCGCCGGCGTTCATCTGGGTTTCGCGCTGCTGGAACGTGCGGGCGGGGAAGATGCCCAGCATGGGACCGGTGCTGCCGGCCAGGGCGGTCACGCTGCCGTTGGACGCCACGCAGGGCGGGTTGTGCCCGGCGTTGGCGTACACCACGCGGCCGGTGCGGGTGTTGTAGTGGGCCAGGAAGATCGTGACGAACATTTCGCCGCTGTTTTCGGCCACCAGCAGGCGGTTGGACCGGGTGAGCACTTCGGCGGGCAAGGCGCCGGTGAGGGCCTGGTTGCGTAGCACGGTTCGCGCCACGGCCATGAACAGCGCCGCGGGCACGCCCTTGCCCGACACGTCGCCGATCACGAGCGCAAGCGTCTCGTCGTCGACGAAGAAGTAGTCGAAGAAGTCGCCGGCTACTTCCTTGGCGGGCACGTTGGTGCCGTGCAGGTCGAACTCCGGGCGGTGCGGGAACGGCGGGAACACGTGCGGCAGCAGGGCCGCCTGGATCTGGCGCGCCACGCGCAGCTCGCTTTCGACGGCCTTTCTCGCGGCCGATTCGCGAGTCAGCGCGTCCACGTGCTTTCTCAGGTCGGCGACCATCCGGTTGAACGCCGTGGCGAGGTCGCCGATCTCGTCGCGTCGCTTGATGCCCTGCACGCTGGCGTTCAGGTCGCCTGTCGCCACCCGCCGCGCCATGGCCGCCACGCGCTCGATGGGGCGCGAGAGCCGGATCGACGCGACCAGCACCACGCCGGCGATGATCGCCAGCCCGGCCAGCATGAGCACCATGTCGCGGCGCAGGGCGTCGTAGACGGGTTCCATGATCCGTTCCGACGGGATCACCGCCATGAACGACCAGCCGGACGACCGCAGCGGCGACTGCACGACCCAGCTTGGCCTGCCCGTGTGGAAGTCGGTGATCCGCGTCACGCCGCTGCGTCCGGCCCGCACCGCGATGGCCAGGTCCAGCAGTTCCGGCAGCGCATGCTGCTCGAAGAGTCCCGCCAGGGACTGGCGCATCGCCAGGGCCTCCCGCGGATGGGCGATCACCAGGCCGTCGGCGTCCAGCAGGACGCCGTAGCCGCCCTCGATCTCCGCCATCGCCGTGTACTTCTGGAGGGGGGCGACGAACAGGTCCACCGCCGCGGCCCCGATGAACTTGCCGGGCCCGTTGGCGTCGCTGGATCGGTGCATCGGCGCCACGCACCGGGTGACATACGCCCCGGCGGCGGCCGGCTCGGCGTGCGGGGCCATCCAGTACGGCGTGGAGCAGTCGGCGGCGGCATGATACCAACCGGCCTCGAAGAACTTCGGCACGGTTCGCGCGAGGTCCACGGTGGCGATCGGCAGTTCAGGGGCCGGGTCGGGCATCGGGCGCGGCTTGAGCGAGGGACCGCCAGGCGGCGGCGGGGGGGGCTTGAGCGCCGCGCCTGGCGGCGGGGGTCTCTCGGCCCTCGGCCGCGGCGGCAAGGGCTTGTCCACCTTCGCCCGCGGCGGCGAGGGCAGCACGTAATGCGCCAGCCGGGCCGTGCGATTCGGCGAATCGGGGAACGCGTTGGGTTCCAGGGCCACGCACGAACTGTAGACATGTGGCACTTTGCGGACGTTCCGCGTCAGCACCAGGTCCAGCCACCGCGGTTCGGGGGTGCGGTCCTGGTCGGAGGCCGCTCCGGCGGTGGATACGGCCGCCTGCCGGGCGGCCAGGAAGATCGCATCGAGGCGGGAGGCGTGGTTGGAGGCCAGTTGCGTCAGGTGCTGCTGGGCGCGCGCGACCGCCTGCCTCTCGCCGACCTGGTAATGGATGGCCAGGACGCCCAGGTACACCACCAGGACCGGCAGGAGAATGGCGATGATCAGCTTGGTTCGGATCGGAACGCGCATAGGGTACCACGGCCCGTGCCCCAATATCGGCAGCCGCCCGTTCGCTATCTTTACCACATATTGAACCCAATGGTATCGGCGGATGGTCGCGGTTTGCTTCGGTTCGCGCCCCCCTCTGCCGGCCGGCCGGCGGGATCCGCCGCTCACCCCGCGTGGAAGACTTCCACGGTCAAGCCGGGCACGCTTGCGCGAATGCCTTCCCCGAGGGCATCCAGTTGGGCATCCGGCAGCGCCGAGACGCGGCCGTCTGCCGGCGGGCGGGCCGGCGTGTGGATCTGCACCAGCTTGATCTGCCCGCCGCCGACGATGATCTGCCGCAGGCGCCGGCAGTAGGCGTCGATCTCCGCGGCGGGGGGCGGGACGCCCTCCAGCCGGCACAGCAGCGTCTGGATGACGATCGGCCGCGAGCGGGCGACCTCGGTGATGCCGGCCAGGACGCCCGCCAGCGTGAGGCCGGGCGCGGGGCGGTTGATCTTGCCGAAGAACTCCTCGCTGCCGGCGTCGAGCTTGGCCCATATCTCGCCATGGTTGGCGTCCAGGATCGGCAGTGCGCGCCGTACCTGTGGGCTGGCCAGTTGCGTCGAGTTGGTGATCGCCACGATCTTCAGCTCGCCCAGGCCGGCGGCTCGCCTTGCCTCGGCCGCCGCGGCCACGGCCTCGTCGAAGTTCGTCAGGCAGGTGGGCTCTCCGTCGCCGCTGAAGGCGATGTCATTGATCCGCCGCAGGCGAGCCGGCGTGGCGGCGAACCGCTCCTCGCGCCACAAGGCGCCGCCGGAGGCTTCGCCCAGCGCGAGGTCCAACTCCTGGCGCAGCGCGGCAAGGTCAACGTGGTGCCCGCCGCGCCCGGCGGAGCGGTCGATCTGGCAGTACAAGCACGCGAACGTGCAGTGCTTGTCGGGGTTGAGGTTGACGCCGATGCTCAGCCCCCGCGCCCGCCGCGAGATCACCGGGTAGACGTAGCGGCACGTGCGCCACTGCCGCCGATGGTCGGAGATGAGGGCCGACTCGCCTTGGTTGGGAACTCGCATCGGCGTATTGTACCGTCGTCCCAGGGCGTGGTGGGAGCGGTCCTTTGCAGGAGGCGACCGTGCCGACACGGCACGGCTCTGTGGCGGCACGGTGTTATCTCGCGACGGAGGCGCCTTCCTCCTCTTCGGCGTCCGCGTCGGCGTCCGCGGGCGCGGCGCCGGATAGAAACGACTTGCCGCAGTGCGGGCAGCGAACGGAGCCGGGCTTGGCCTTCTGGACTTCCTCGAGGAACCCGGCCGCCATGATGCCGGTGGGCAGGGCGAACATCGCCACGCCGAAGAAGGCCAGCACCGACGCCAGGACCTTGCCCAGCGGCGTGATGGGGCAGATGTCGCCGTAGCCGACGGTCGTCAGCGTGTTGACGGCCCACCACATCGCCGCGGGGATGTGCGGGAACGCCTTGGGCTGGGCCTCGTGCTCGGTGTAGTAGAGGGCGATGGCGGAAACGATCAGCAGCATCAGCATCACGCTGAACGTGACGGCCAGTTCCGTCCGCCGATTGCGCACGACGCGGCCGAGGGCGTGCAGCGCCCGCGAGTACCGGCCGAGCTTGCCGACGCGGAAGAGGCGGACCAGGCGCACCGACCGCAGGAACAGCAGGTCGAGCCCCGTGAAAGGCAGGTAGGCCGGGAGCACGGCCAGCAGGTCGATGACGGCCAGCGGGCGAAGGGCGAACCGCAGCCGCCCGACGACCGGGCGAGCGTGGCGGGGGTCCTCCACGCACGTCCAGAGGCGCAGGACGTACTCGACGGAGAACACCGCCACGCTGGCGACCTCGATCCAGTCGAACAGGTGACCGAAGGCCCCCGCGATCTCCGGCACCGAATCCAGGATGATGGCGAGCACGTTCAGGGCGATCAGGGCGAGGATGGACAGTTCGCAGGTCCTGTTGGCGGCGCCGCGGCCGTAGGGTTGAAGGATGCGATATATCCGGCTGCGCAACGACATGCTCCGGCACCTGCAATTGGCGCTGCGGCCATCGGCCGCGGAGTCGGGACAGGCGTCAATGCTACATTCCCATGCGATCCCTGGGAAGCGGGAAGCCGCCGCCTAAGTAAGGGGACACTTCCGGGGGGGGCGCGTTTGTAGTACCGCCGTGAGGCGGGCTGTTTCCCGTCGCAAGCGTGCCGGGATTCCGCCTTACGGCGGGACTACAAACTTGGGACGACTCGCCTCTCCTCCCGTAAGTGTCCCCTTACCGGCTATTCGTCCGCGGGGCGGGGGAAGACGATGGTGAAGCTGGCGCCCTGCCCGGGGGCGGACAGCAGTTCGATTCGGCCGCCCATTCCCTGTACCAGGCCATGCACGATGCTGAGGCCCAGCCCGGGGTTGGCCTTGTCGCCGCCGGCCAGCAGGCCCTTGGTCGTGAAGAACGGCTCGAACACCAGCGGCTGGTGCTCGGGGGGGATGCCGCAGCCCGTGTCGGAGAAGGTGAGCATGACCTCGGTGTCCGTGGCGGCGGTGGCCAGCGTGACCGTGCCGCCATCGAGCATCGCTTCCTCGGAATTGGTGAGCAGGTTGCCGAGGACCTGGTGCATGCGGTTGGATTCCACCGGCACGACGGGGATGGGGTGCAGGTCCAGCCGCAGGAGGATCTTCTTCTGCTCCAGCGGACGTTCGATCAGGTGGGCGAAGGTGAGGATGATCTCGGTGAGGTCGGCGAGGTCCTGGCGGCGGTGGTCGCCCTCGGCGAACGTGAGCAGCGACTGCGTGATGCGCGAGGCGCGGGTGGAAGCCTCGGCGGCCATTTGCAGGGCCCGCCGCATGGCGGCGGGGTCGTTGCTGGTGAGGGCGTAATCGACGAACGTGGCCACGCCGCCGAGGATGTTGTTGAAGTGATGGGCGACTCCGCCGGCCAGCGTGCCCAACGAGGCCATCTTCTCGGCCCGGATCAGCCGCTCGGCGAGCTGCTTGCGGTGGGTCTCGTCGACGATCCATGCGGCCACGCCGGCCGGGCCGGCGCCGCCCTCGCCGGGAACCGGCGAGAGCACGACCAGCAGGTGGCGCGACCGGTCCGCGTGCCCGGGCAGGCGGACCTCGAACTCGCTCCGCTCGCGGCGCCGCAGGGTGCGTTCCAGCAGGCGGGCCATCACCCTTCGCCGTTCCGGCGGGACGACCTCGAGCACGGGCCGGCCCATCAGCACGTCCTTGGCCAGACCGACCAGTTCGGCCGCGGCAGAGTTGCAGTGCAGGATGTTCAGGGCTGCGTCGGTGGCGATCATTGCCACCGGCGCCTGCTCGCAGAGCAGGCGGTAGAAGTTGTCGCAGGGCGAAGCGGGTTGTTCCGGGCTGTCAGTCATACCGTGATTGCCGATTGCCGATTGCCGGTCGCCGGTGGCCGACTCGGGTTCTGGCCGCGGCGACGGCACACACACGCAACGGACTGCCTTGAACACGGCCTGTCAACGAAGTTGTTCATGATACCAGAAGTGATTCAGCCGCCGGTCTCCAACCGGCAATCGGCGATGGGAAACAGGCAATTCGTCACGGCTGCCCGATCGCGGCCGCGCGGCCCGGCAGCGGGGCCGCTACGGCCTCGGGCGCCATCACGATGAGCGTCTCGAACTCCACGCCTTCCTTCTCCCGCACGAGGAAGCGGTGGCCGACGCTGGTGGTCCGCCGCGACTGTGCGCCGGGTCCGAGGATGATGAAGTCGCCGCTGGTCAGGCTCGCCTGGAACGTCAGCGAGGCGAAAGGGAAGCAATCCGGCTGGACCGAAACCGTCGCCCCCGCCTCGCTCAACACGTACTGCGACCGGCGATGCGTCGAGCGGATCTGCGGCACTGCCGACACGAAGACGCGCCCGCGGTCGTCCTGGTCGAGGGTGCACGCCACGGCCAGGACGTTGTCGCCCGGGGGGTAGTCGCTGCCGCTGAGGGTGCGGTCCTCGTGAAAGACGAAGATGCTCTGCTCGCCCTGGCGGTCCCGCAGCACGATGGGCAGCGGGTTGCCGGGCAGCGCCACGGCCATGTTCTGCCGCGGGACGCTGCCCGTCAGCTTCGTGATCACCTTGGCAAGGTCCGGCCAACTGCTCCGCTTGCCGACGCCCGCCCGCAGGCCGTTGCGCCCCAGCATGCTCGGATGCGACGTCCGCACCGGCTCCTCGTCGAGATAGCTCCAGATTTCCTCCGAGCCGCTGGCCTGTCCGACGGGCACCTCGATGGTCACCAGTTTCAGCCGCACGATCATCATGTAGGCGCCGAGCCTGTTGGGGTCGCCGGCGGCGTCGCGGTTGGGACGGACGCCGGGCATGGTTGCGATGGGTTGCGTGGCGGGGACGTCCTCACGCCCGCCCCCCTGCCCGGAGACGGAGCACCCGGCCGCCAGGAGGCCGGCCAGAACCAGGATCGTCGCGTACGTCCGCAGCATCCCGGTCATGGTATCGGCCGGGGAGAGGCGGGTCAATCCGGGGTGAAGCGAGGGGGCGAGGAACCTGCATCGCAGTTCAGGCGAGGAAGTTCCGGTTGCTCCCGTGTCGGCGCGGTCGCTTGCGGCTCGGCGACGGCGGCCGAGGCCGCTGGCTGTGCTGCAAGCGGCCCGGAGTTCCGCGCATCGGCGGCCGCTCACGTTCCCTTGGCGCGGAAGAACTTCTCCGCCAGCGGGTTCAGGGCGGACTTGCCGGCGTCCGCGTCGGTCGAGGCCTCGCCCGAGGCATCGGGGGCGATCTCGACGGCCGGCGCAGGTTCGGCTCGGGCGGCCGGCGCCGGTTGGGCCGATTCGCCCTGCGGGAAGTCCATCCTGGCACAGCCGCCGCCGTACTTCACGTGCAGCAGGAGCCAGATCGCCGCGGCGACCAGCGGGTAGACCAGGAAGCGGCCGAAGTAGACCGCCTGGTCCGGCCAGAACGTGTCCGGATTCACCCGTGAGCGGGCCCGCAAGAACTCGCCGAGGTTGAACATCGCCCCGGCTGCCAGACTGCTGCCCACCAGCACGTCCTGCCAGGGGATGAGCACGGACAGCAGGAGGAGCGACCAGAACCAGGCGTCGACGAGGTCCTTGGCGCCGCCAAGCCGCCCGACCAGCGAGAGCAGGACCGTGAGCATGACCGTCAGGACGAGCAGGAACGAGAAGATGAGGGCCGTGAACTTTGCCGCTGGAAGCAGCCAGTACAGGACGGCTTTCCACCGCTGGGCCGTTTCAGGTTCGGCCGTCGGCGCTGCCGCCGGATGCGTCTGGGCTGTCGCCACGGACGTCTGGGTAGTCGTCGCCGCGACGGGCGCAAGGGGGGCAGGCGTGGGTGCGGGCTTCTTGGCGACCGCGGCGGGCGCGCTGGCGGCGGGTGGGGCGGCGGCTGGCGCGGTCGCCGGCTGGCTGGCCGGCCGAACCGCCGCGGCGGGGGCGGCCCTCCGTCCGGCGCCGAAGCCGAGCACTCCGCCGTACTCCACCAGCAGGAAGGCGGCCATCTGCGTGAAGATGGCCGCCCCGCAGATGAGCCACAGCAGCATCCGCCCGATGCGCACCGACCGCATCGCGTCGGCGTATTCCCCCGGCCGGACCTCGTAATGGATCTGTTTCATAAGAGTTCCTTCACCACAGAGGCACAGAGATCACGGAGAACAGACGCAGAAGGCCTTCCTGGGCGCCACGACTGTGCTGTTTGCACCCGCGACGCCCAGGCTAATCCATCACCTTCCCCGCGGCGGCGAAAGCGGCCGCGGCGGCTTCGCAGGTCTTGTTGATATCGGCGTCGTCGTGGGCGGCCGAGACGAACATCGCCTCGTACTGGCTGGGGGCCAGGTAGATGCCCGCGTCCAACATCACGTGGAAGAACTCCTTGAACGCATGGGTGTCGCTGGCCGTGGCCGAGGCGTAGTCGGCCACCGGCGGCGGGCGGAAGAAGCACGTCATCAGGCTTGCGGCACGGTTGAATGTCAGCTTGCCGTCCAGGCCGGCGCCGGCCGCGCCCGACTTCAGCCCGGCCTCCAGCGCGGCGCTCTTACGTTCCAGGTCCGCGTAGAACCCCGGCGCCTGCAACTCCGTCAGGCATGCCAGGCCGGCTGCCATCGCGGCCGGGTTGCCGCTCAATGTGCCCGCCTGGTACACCGGCCCCTCCGGGGCGAGGTTCCTCATCAGGGCGGCACTGCCCCCGTAAGCACCCACCGGCAGGCCGCCGCCGATGATCTTGCCCAGGATGGTGATGTCCGGGCGCACGCCGTAAACGCCCTGCGCCCCGCCGTAGGCGACGCGGAAGCCGGTGATCACTTCATCCAGCACCAGCAGGGCGCCGTGCCGGTCACACAGATTCCGCAGGCCGGGCAGGTACCCCTGGGCCGGGGCCACCACGCCCATGTTGCCGGCCACCGGCTCGATCAGCATCGCCGCGATCTGCCCGCCGTACTGCGCGAAGAGTCCCTCGGCTGCCTCCAGGTCGTTGTAGCCAACCAGCAACGTGTCGGCCACGGTGCCGCGCGGCACGCCGGGCGAACTCGGCACGCCCAGCGTCGTGGCGCCGCTGCCGGCCGAGACCAGCAACGCATCGCTGTGCCCGTGGTAGCAGCCGATGGCCTTGACGATCTTCTCGCGCCCGGTGGCGCCGCGGGCCAGCCGAATGGCCGACATGGCCGCCTCCGTGCCGCTGGAGACGAATCGCACCTTCTCCATGGACGGCAAGGCGGCGACGATGGCCTCGGCCAGGCGGAACTCCAGTTCCGTCGGCGCGCCGTAGCTCGTGCCGCGGTGAACCGCCTTGCTGATCGCCGCCACCACCGCTCGGTGGGCGTGCCCCAGAATCATCGGCCCGTAGCTGCCCACGTAGTCGATGTACTCGTTGCCGTCCACGTCGTAGATCTTCGACCCGGCCGCCTTCGCGATCACCGGCGGCGTGCCGCCCACGGCCGCGAACGCCCGCACCGGCGAGTTCACCCCGCCGACCAGCACCTTGTTCGCGCGGGCGAACGCCGTTTCCGATTTCCTCGTCCTTCGCGCCATCGTGGCTCCTATGGTAACAATCCATGCATTGTGCGGGAGTTCCGCCGCAAGCGGCAAGAAAAACCGGACTTCGCCGCGATTGACGCGCGCTTGCGTTTGTGTGATCCTCTCATGCCCTGCCCGATGCAAGGAGATTCCATGGCCTGGCGTTCACCGAGAATCCCGCGGCCGGAGCATCCCCGCCCGCAATTCCTTCGCGGGGATTGGATCAACCTCAACGGGGCGTGGACGTTCGCGCCGGACGCGGGGCGCAGCGGCAAAGCCCGCGGCCTGGCCGCGGCCGGCGGGTTCGACCGGCGGATCATCGTGCCGTTCTGCCCCGAGAGCCGCCTGTCCGGGGTCGGGCACACGGATTTTCTCGAATGCTTGTGGTATCACCGGGCCATCGACATCCCCGCCGCGTGGGCGGGCCGACGGGTTCTGCTGCACTTCGGCGCGGTGGATTTCTTCAGCGAGGTGTACGTGGACGGCGGCCTGGCCGGGCGGCACTGGGGCGGCTCGGCCGGCTTCACGCACGACATCACGGCCCTGGTGCAGCCGGGCGGGCGGCACGACCTGGTCGTGCATGTGCGCGACGACGTTCGCTCCGGCCGCCAGGGGCGGGGAAAGCAATGCCCCGACTTCGCCTCGCGCGGGTGCCTGTACACGCGAACCACGGGCATCTGGCAGACGGTGTGGCTGGAGGCGGTACATCCGCTGGGCCTGCGAGACGGCCACGTCCTGCCGGACCTGGACGGCGGGCGGTTCGTCGTGCTGCCGCAGTTCCGTGCCCAGCGGGCCGGTGCCCGCTTCCGCGCGACGCTGTTCGAGGGCCGCCGGGCCGTTGCCGCCGTGGAGACGGCCGCCGCCAACGGCGCCCCGGCCGTGCTGGCGCCCGACACGCCCAAGCCCTGGTCGCCCGCCTCGCCGCACCTGTACGGTCTGCGGCTGGAGGTGCTGGACCGCGACGGCGAAACGCTGGACGCGGTGGACAGCTACGCGGGCCTGCGCAAGGTGCACGTGCAGGACGGGCACATCTGCCTGAACAACGAGAGGCTGTACCTGCGCCTGGTGCTGGACCAGGGGTTCTACCCCGACGGAATCTGGACGGCCCCCAGCGACGCCGCCTTGCGCGGCGACATCGAGCTGGCGATGCGGGCGGGCTTCAACGGCGCGCGCCTGCACCAGAAGGTGTTCGAGGAACGCTTCCACTACTGGGCCGACCGGATGGGCTACCTTACCTGGGGCGAGTACAGCGACTGGGGCATGGCCATCTTCCAGAACGCCGGCACGGCGGAGGCCGCGGCCGCCAGCGCGTGGAACTTCCACGGCGAGTGGGCGGACATCGTCGTTCGCGACCGCAACCATCCCTCGATCATCGCCTGGACGCCGTTCAACGAGACGGGCAATTCGCCCGACTGGCCGCTGCACGACCGCCTCCAGGTCGAGGCCTACGAGTTGACCAGGTCGCTGGACCCGACTCGGCCGGTGAACGACTCGGCCGGATGGAGCCACGCCCGCACGGACCTGTGGACGATTCACGATTACGAGCAGGACGGCTCGAAGCTGGCGGCCCATGTGGCGGCCGGGCCGGTCGAGCCGGTCAAGCCCGAGCGCGGCGAGCGCGTCTCGGCCATCGCCGATGGCCAAGCCTACATCGTGGACGAGTTCGGCGGCATCAAGTGGGTGCCGCCCGTCCTCCGCCCGCACGGCGGCGATTCCTGGGGGTACGGCACGGCCCCGCGGACGCTCAAAGAGTTCTACGCTCGCCTGGAGGCCCATGTGGCGGCGCTGAACCAGCCGCACGTGGCCGGCTTCTGCTACACGCAACTCACCGACGTCGAGCAGGAGCAGAACGGCATCTACAAGTACGACCGCACGCCGAAGTTCGACGTGAGGAAGATCGCGAAGATCATCCGGGGAGAGGCGGCGAAGGGATAGCGCGATGCTCGCCCTGAGAGACATGGATGTCTCGTTCGTAGGTAGTCCCGCCGTGAGGCGGAATCCGGGCACGCGCCCAACCGGGAAACGGCCCGCCTTACGGCGGTACTACGAACCTGGAGGCACATCACGTCACCGCCGCATCGTCTCGTTCATCGATCCGCTGCGGAAGCCTTCCAGGTCCAACGCGACGTATGCGTACCCGCAGGCCTTCACCGCGGCCGAGATCGCCTCGCGCTGGGCCGCCGCGGCCGCGAACTGCGCCGACGGCACCTCGATGCGGGCGACTTGCCCGTGGTCGCGCACGCGGCAGATGCCAAAGCCCATCGCCCGCACCGCCTGCTCGGCCCGCTCGATCCGCTGGAGCTTCCAGTCCGTCAGCGGCTCGCCGTACGGTACCCGTGTGGCCAGGCACGCCATGGCGGGACGGTCCCAGTTGGGCAGGCCCAGCGATCGCACGGCCAGGCGGACCTCCGCCTTCGTCAGCCCGGCGGCCATCAGCGGGCGGACCGTGCCGGCCTCCTCTTCGGCCCGCAGACCGGGACGGTAGTCGCCGGTGTCGTCGGCGTTGCTGCCGGTGAGCACGGCGGCGCAGTTATGCATGGCCGCCACTTCCCGCAGGCGGGCCAGCAGGCCGCTCTTGCAGAGGTAGCAGCGGTCGGGCGTGTTGGCCGTGAAGGCGGGGTTGTCCATTTCCGTGGTCGCCAGTTCCAGCAGCCGCACGCCGAGCCGGGCGGCGATCTGCCGCGACTGCACGAGGTCCTCGCGGAAGTGCACGGGCGAGACACCCGTAACGGCCAGGACGTTGTCGGCGCCCAGTACCTCGACGGCCAGGGCGAGCACGAGCGTGCTGTCCACGCCGCCGGAGAAGGCGACGAGCGCTCGCCGTGGGGGGCGGAGAACGCCGCGCGCGGCGTCGAGTTTGGCACGCAGGGCGGGCTCAAGCGGTTGGGAGTTGTCTTCCATGTGTGGTGTCCGCCAAAAGGCAAGCCGTCAGGAGGTCCTTCCTCAAGCGGGCCCTTCCGGCGGGAGAGCATACACGGCGGAAGACGCCCCGGCCATGCCGGGCCGGGGCTTGGAGGGACCGCGCTGGTCTTGCAGGTCGTGCAAAGCGTTCCGTTCGTCGCCTAGGCGAAGGGGCGGATCGCCTCGGCGAGGCGGTCCAGTTCGGATCGGCTCTGCGATGAGGTCTGCGCGGCCTGCTGATCGGTGGATCGCAGGCGGTCGCCCAGGACGCGGCAGAGCCCCCAGAGCACCTTGACGGCCAGCGACCGGTCGCGGCGCAGCAGGGCGAAGAAATCGTCGCGGCGGATGGACACCACTCGGGCGGGTTCCAAGGCCGTCACGTCCGCCAGGCGCGGCGCGTGGTCCACCAGGGCCATCTCGCCGAAGAGCGACCCCGGCGGCAGGAGGGCCAGAGCCGCCCCGCCCTTGCTCAGCCGAAGCGTGCCGCTCACGCTGACGAAGAAGCGGTCGCCTTCGTCGCCCTCGGCCACGATCCGCTCTCCGGCGGGGGAGTCCCGGATCACGGCCAGGTCCATCACCGCCAGCATTTCCGGGGAGTTGAGGTTGCGGAACAGGGGCACGCGCCGCAGGGCCCCCAGGCGGCGGATCACGTCTTCGTCGTGTGCGGCGCTGCTGCCGGAGGCCTTCACCGCGATGATGCTGATATTGTCGTTGCCGCCGCGGTTGTTCGCCAGTTGCACCAGTTCCTCGACGGCCCCGGCCGGGGTCAGCTCGGTCAACACGGCGGCGATTTCCTCGCGCGACACGTGGGCGGTCAACCCGTCGCTGCACAGCAGCAGCACGTCGCCGCCGATGAGCTCGAAGTGCAGCATGTCCACGCGGGTGCTCACGTGGAAGCCCAGACTGTGGGTGATGACCGCCGAGTGGGGGCTGCGCGGGGCCTTGTCGGCGCTTAGCAGACCCATCTTGACGTAGTCGCGCGCCAGGGTGTGGTCCTCGGTGAGCTGGTGCAGGCTGCCGCCGCGCAGCAGGTAGCCGCGGCTGTCGCCGGCGTTGACGAGCACGCCGCGGTCGCCGGCGACGACGAGCATCACGAGGGTGGTGGCCATGCCCGAACAGGCGGCGTCGGCGAGCGCGGCGTGGTGGATCTCGCGGCTGGCGCTCTCGATGGCCTCGCGGAGCAGGTCGAGGACGGCGGTCTTGCCCGCGGGCGTGGGGCGTTGGGCGTAGGCGCTGAACAGGTCGGCGCCGGCGGAGAGGCGGTCGTGAATGACGCGGCAGGCGATGTCGCTGGCGACGTCGCCGGCGCGCCGGCCGCCGCAGCCGTCGCAGACGATGTACACGCCCAGGTCGTCATCGCGAAGGATGGCGTCCTCGTTGGCGGGGCGAATCTGCCCTCGATCCGACAGCCCATGGCTTTCACGTCGCATAGTCCGCTTCCATGATGCAGTCTAGGCGGTCGGGAGGCCGCGAGGCAAGGTCCAGCCGCGCGATCCGCATCCGCGGGAACAGCGGCTTGGCGCCATGTCTACGACCCGATGATCTTCGCGACCTCCTCGGCCTTCTGGTAGACGCGGGCGACCAGTCGCTGCACGTCGGCGTTGCCCTGCGGGTGCAGCCGCCGGCCCGATTCCATCACGTCCACCAGTTCCTGGACGGCGTCGCGGCACTGCTTGGCCAGCGGCGCGCCGAGTCTGGCGGCCTTGTCCTTGTCGGCCAGGACTCGCTTCAGGAAGATGGCCGCTTCGTTCAGTTGGATGCCCTCGCGCAGCATCTCGACCTGGACGGTGGTCAGGGCGCCGCTGGGGCCGGGCACGACCAGCGTCATCGTGCGGTGCGGGATGATGTTGCCGAACCCGACGTACTTAGCCAGCACGCCCTGGCGCTTCTCGCCCGTGCTGAAGGGCCAGTAGTCCACGCCGAACCAGCAGAAGCCGTCATAGTCGGCCGCCGCGACGGCCAGCGGCGCGATGGTGAGGTGCTCGAACGGCGAGGTGCCGATGCCGTCACGGGCAATCACGCAGGAGGGGGCCTCGGGCACCTCGACGCGCCTCCACTCGTTTCGCCGCACCAAGTTGGCGAAGCCGACCACCATGCCGTTGCCCTGCGTGCGTTCGGCGTCGGTGAGGCCCCATCTGGCGACGGCGCCGCCATGCGTGGCCGCACGCCAGCGAACACCGGGGGCAACCTTCTTGAAGAATGCCGTGTCCTGCGGCGCCGGCGGCGCGTCGCCGCTGGTGCCCAGCAGCAGTTGCGTGCGGTCCCACTGGAGGTCCTTGAAGATCTGCCGGATGCCCGCCAGCGTTTCGGTCCACAGTTCCTCGGTCCCCTTCTCGCCGTAGATGGGCATGTTGGCGTCGACGAACTTGTCGCCGGCCAATTCCCAGATGGGGACCGTCCGCGCCCGGTACGGGTACGAGAACTTCCAGTCCTTGTCGCCGCGCTCGCGACGCTCCCGCTCCTCAATCACCTTCTCCTGGGCCGGCGAAATCGATCCGTCGCGCGTCTTGGCGCTGTAGTACATGCCGTAGTGCCACACCTGCACCGACAGCAGCCGCGGCGCCCCCGCCTGCTTGTCGTATAGCGTCAGGTAGCGCCGCAGGTACTTCAGTTCCGGCTTCCACCCGGCCGGGGCCGAGGCGTCGCGCTTCCACACCAGCAACGGGTCGTTGCCGAACACCGTCTTCGCCACCGCGTTCACGCTCAGCACGTCGTTGCCCAGGTAGCCCATGGCGGCCAGCGACCCGGCCATCAGGTCGAAGTGCTTGTCCGACCAGATCGGCACGTCATACACGCCCGCCACCGATTCCGGCGACTGCATCAGATTCACCCAGGTCTGCCAGTCGGGCGGCTCGCCGACCTTCCAGCCGGCGACGCGAAGTTCCACCGGCACGGCGACGGGCTTGTCCAGCCCGGCGATGGTGAGCGTGCCGCGGTACGTGCCGGCGGCCGTGCCGGCGGGCACCTTCACCGTGACCCACACCGGCTGGAGGCGCGGCAGCTTGGGCGCCGGCGGCGGGAGCGTGCCGGGCTTGGCCCGCCTGGGGTCAAAGGGCGGCGGCTGGGCCTCCGGCGGAACCTTCGGCTTGTCCAGCAGCGCCATGTACGCGTCGCCCGTCACGCCGTAGCGAATCCGCGCCGCCTTGGCGGGAATCGTGCTCCCGCCTGCCGACAGGTCGCCGATCGTGGCCGACAAGTTCTCGATGCCGGCCTGCGAGGCGACGACGGCCTGCCCGGAGGCCACGCCGTTGACCGGCGCCACCAGTCGGATCGGTCGCGGCGGCTCCAGGTCGTCGCCGTAATGCGTCTCCACGCCCACCAGGGTCAGCGGGTCGGCCGTCCACACCCACGCCGGGGCGTTCGGGTCGCACGTCGGGCCGCGGACGCCCGCCGAGGCGGGCGCCGTCAACTTCAGCTCGGACACGCCCGCCGTGCTCCAGATGCCCCCTTTCAGGGCCTCGACCGCGGCGGGGATGGCCGTGCGGTGCACCTCGATGGCAAGCACGTTGGTGCCTTTCCGAAGGGCCGAGGCGGGGATGTCGATCACGGCCTTGCGGATGCGCTGCTCGTATCGCTCCGCCAGTTCGCCGGTGGCGCGGAAGTTCCGTCCCTCGACCTTGCGCAGCGGGGCATCCGTCGTGCCCGGCGTGAAGAACACCTCCGCCGGGTAGTCCTCCGCCAGCGTCAGCGGCGTGATCGCCCCGGGCGGGAGATGCTTGCGGGCGACCTCGGCGCCGTTGACGTGGACCACGGCCCCGCCGAGGTAGCCGAGTCGCAGCGCAAGCCCGGCCGCTTTGGCCGGGTCGGCCACGGCGAACCGCGCGCGCAGGGCGACCAGGGCCGCGCAGCCGCCGGCTTCGTAGCCGAAGCGACCTTGCAGGTCCGCCCGCCGCCGCGGCCAGGACGCGTCGTCGAACTCGGCCGCCTGCCAACCCTCAGCCGGCAGGGGGGTCGGCTCGGTGAAATCGACGCGAATCCATCGTCCCCACTCGCTGGCCTCGCGGGCGAGCGAGCCCGGGTCGTTCGCGTCCCTGGCGGTCCCTATGGCGTTGTGCCGCCACGTGATGCTCGTGCGCCAGAGCGAGTCCTGCGTGAGGACGTTGGGGTCGTCGGCGGCCAGAGCGGCCGCGGCGGATGAAAGCAAGCCAAAGCCAATGATCGCGATGCGGGTTGCCTGGTTCACGCTTTGCCTTTCCGTTCTGGGTTCGTGACCGACCGGCGGTCGTGCTTCTATGTTGAACCACGCGGTTTGGAGAAAGGGCGCAACAAGAAGCCCAGGGATCGAAATCCCCGGGCCATTCTCGATGCGACTGGACAGCTACTCCGTTCCATTTCCAACAGGAGGTATTGGCAGGGAAACTGGCGGCGGCGGAGATTCATGGAGCCGGAGTCCCACCTTATCCGCTTCCTCGCGTGTCAAACCGACTGCGGAAGCGACCGAAAATGCAGCTTCGTCTCCCAGGGCCATCGACAAGGCCTCCTGGATGATTAACGAGCGGGTCGAGGGGTCGACGGGCCCGAACTCATCCCAAATGACAAAATAATGCTCCATCCCGTCAATGATGCTTTTCTCTTGGAGCACAACTGGGGCGTCCTGGGATGACGGGTGGACTTCATCGGGTCGCAGAATCTCCTCTGCGATCCGTCTGGTCATCGTTGAATCAGGATCAAGGTGAACGTCCAACCAGTTCAACTTCCGGATACCCATGCTATTAGTCTCCTCACACCCACCAGCAACCTTTCGACATCGCTTGCGTGCTGAAAGCGAGTCTCGTAGCGAAGCCCGGGTTCCCACACGCCCGCCAATGCAACCAGTTCTCGCCAGTTCTCGCGATGTTCGTGGCGACGATGCCACAGGCTCGTCTGTCTCGCCAACCATACCAACCCATGCACGAAGTAGGCAGTGTCCAGTTTCGCGTCACCACGTTCCATGCATATCTTGGCCTTCAAAGCACATTCTACTGCGTAGCCTGCCAAGTAAACTGCACCATTCCTACGCTGGGGTTGCTTGTTCCTGACGCCGAATTCCCAGAGACACCTTGCGTCGTCGAGCCGCATGTTCGCGAGTGCTCGCAGTACCGTGTACTTCGGGCCCGTATGCGCCCCGATCACCATCTCGGCTCCCTTCTACCGCACCGTCACCTTCACGTCGTGCTCGCCGCCGCCCTTGCCCGGCGGGATCAGGTTCTCGGCCAGTTCCATGCCGTCCACCGCCACCGTCACCTCGCCCTTGCAGATTCCCTTGCGCTTGTCGATCTCGATGCGATACGTCGAGCCGCGGAACTTCCGCGTCATCCGGCACGAGGTCCAGTCGCTTGGCAGGCACGGGTCGATCCGCAGCCCGGCGACCTCCGGCCGAACGCCCAGCATGTGCTCCCACACGTTCAGCAGCGTCCAGCACGCCGTGCCCGTCGCCCACGAATGGCTGCCCTCGCCAGGCCGGCCGGATTCCGCGGCGTACATGAACTGGCAGGCCACGTACGGCTCGATGCGGTAGAGGTCGGGGTCGGCCTCGTGGCGGGTCGGCGGCAGCATCTTGTGGAGGATCTCGTAGGCCTTGTTGCCGCGTCCGGCCGCGCACTCCGCCCAGATTCGCCAGCGGCTGTTGTGCCCCTGGAGGGAGCCGTTTTCCTTGGTTCCGGGCGCGAACCGGCTGATCGTGCCCGCCCTGGGTTCCGGCTCGGGGTACGGCGGGTAGAAGCAGTAGCTTCCCCACGGCGTGTCCAGGTAGCGGTCGAAGGACGCGAGGATCTTCTGCGTCTTGGCCTCGTCGGCGATGCCGGCCACGATCGCGAAGCTGTTGGGGTTGGCGAAGATCATGCCCGCCCCGCGGTTGGCCTTGGAGCCCAGCACCCACCCGCTGTCGTGCGTGGCTCGCCAGTACCAGTCGCCGTCCCAGCACAGGCGGTTGACGGTCCGCTTGAGCTTCGCGATCTTCCGCTTGTAGCCGGCCATTCGCCGGGCGTCGTCCATGTGCCGCATGCAGTCGTAGAACATCTCGATGCAGAGGATGGCCCAGCCGGCGTTCATCACGCTCTCGCCCTTGCGCTTGCTGCCGGCCATGTTCAGCGCGTCGTTCCAGTCGGCTTTGAGGATCAGCGGCAGCCCGCGCTTGGAGAACTGCCTCCAGAAGAACTCCACGCCGGCGATGGCGTGCTCGTAGATCGTGGCGTCGGGCTTCTTCGATCGCCCGCTGAGGCACGTGACGGGGTCCACCCACGGGGTCTTTTCCTTGAGGATGGAGAAATCGCCCGTCTCGCGCACGTACTGGGCGAGGATGAACAGCGGGTTGAGCGGGTCGTCGCTGTGGAACGTCCGCGTGCCCTGCATCGACACGAAGTTGCCGCCGTGCGCGTAGTCGCCCTCGTCGAACTGCCAGATCATGATCCGCTTGACGATGTGCTCGCGCACCCAGTCGGGGTCCTGGCTGAGACGGCTCACCGCGTCCTGGCAGGCGTCGCGCACGCCGAAGTTGTAGATGCCGAAGTAGCAATACCCCGTGTTGCGGTTCCACCACGACAAATTCGCGCCCTGGTACTTGAACCAGGTGTTCACCATGTTGTTGACGTCCTCGTCGGGCGTCTAGATCGTCGGCGTGGACACCACCTTGCCCCAGTACGCCTGGTTGTTCCGCAGCGCCGCACGGGCCTTCGCCACCGTGCCGTACTTGCGCACGAGCTCGTCGGCGCCGGCAGCCTCGCGCGGGATCGCGCCCAGGATCACCACGTACTGGGCCGATTCGCCCGGGCGCAGCGTGAAGCGGTGTTGAAGCGCCAGGCAGGAATCGCGCCCCAGCGCGGTGCGGCTGCTCAGCTTGCCCGTGTCCATCGCCTGCGGATCGCCCAGGTCGCGGTAGGAGCCGATGAACTTGTAGCGGTCGCCCTCGTAGCCGGCGACCTTGGCCGAACTGGCCATGAACGCCGCGTAGTCGAACGAGAGGTTGTTGGCGTCGGAGTCGCCCGGCTGCCAGCCGCCGACGTACTTCACCCACTGCATCGTGCGGTCGTACAGGACGCCCTTGCGGAACTCCTGGCGGTTGAACAGCAGGTAGAACTCGCGCCAGCTCGTGTCCTCGTACCAGTTGCCCAGGGCGAGCTCGACGTAGTTGGTGGCCGAGATGGTCCGCGTGGCCCGCGTGGTGTTGGTGAGCTTGACCAGCCAGAGCATGCAGGGGTCGCCCACGTCGCCGCCGCCGGAGGTCTCGGCGTCGGGCATGGGACAGAAGTACGTGACCTCGCTGGCGATGCCGTGCTGCCGCGCGTCGATGCGGTTGTAGCCCAGGCCGACGTGGCATTCCCACTTGTCGAGCTTCCTCGTGGGCGGGTAGCCGTTGGCCGTCCACCACTGCCCGCTCTTCTCGTCGCGCAGGTAGACGAACTTGCCCACCGTGTCGCGCGGCACGCCGTCGATGTGCCACCGCGTGATCCGCGCCACCGTCGGGTTGCCCAGGAACGAGTACCCGCCCCCCACCTGGCTGCACAGGTCGCACCAGTTGCCGTTGCTCAGCACGTTCATCCAAGGCCGGTCCAGCCGAGGCTCGGTGACGATGAACTCTTTGCCGTCCTCGGAGAACCGTCCTTGCTTTGTCGGATTCATGTTCGCGTTGTCCTTCCTGCTTGGGGATCGCTGTGGTCCACGGGGAGGGCATTCTACCAAGGCGGGGGGAATGTGCTACAGGCGCCGCGATGAATCCGGTGTGGAGAAGGCGCCGGGCTTTCCCCGTTCGTGGTCCCGCCGTGAAGCGGAATCCCGGCACGCCTGCGAGTGGCGAACAGCCCGCCTTACGGCGGTACTACGAACAGGCCGTCCCAGGTCTGGAGGCCCGCGATCTGTCGGGGACGCGAAGGCGAGCGACGGCAACAATCGCGCCTTCGCTCACTCCTGCTTCCTCGGCCGCGTTTTCGGCCTTGACCTGTCGCGGATGATCTGGGCGATGGGGCGAAGGGCGCGGTTGACGGAATCGGCGTCGGGGAACACGTCCATCAAGTCCGGGTCGAGCAGCACGACGTTCGTCCCCTGCGCGCAGCGAGAGGCGTACTTGCCCCGCACCTCGCCGGAGAAGTCGTGCTCTTTCCACATCGTGTCTGCCTCATTCCGACGGCTCTTCATAGCGCATCCTCTCGCGTCTGGCGGCCGCGGGCAAATGGATGGCCGTGAACGGCCGGAGCGTGTACGACACGCGGGCCAACCCGCTGGGCGCGGTGAAGTGGGGGCGGATCACGGCCGACGGCGGGCGGCTGTACCTGCACGTGTTCGACTGGCCGAAGGACGGGCGGCTGGTGGTGCCGGGCGCGAAAGCGGAGGTGCTGAAGGCGCACCTGCTGGCGGATCGCAAGGTGGAGTACAAGGTGACAGCGGGGGAAGGCGCGGTCGTGGTGGAAGTGCCCGCCAAGGCGCCGGATTCGGTGGACACAGTGATTGTGCTGACGCTGGGGAAGGCGTAGAGTGGGACGGGAACTGGTAGCCGGCAACCGGTGGCCCGGTCCGCTGGCGCGGCACCAGTTCGGATACATGCGGGCGGGGCAGAGCGTGCGGATGGGTGATTCACCGCCGGAATTGCCTGAGATCGTGCTGATCCCGCGAGCAGCGAGGAACGTTCGGCATGCGTACATCGTGTATGACCTGCTGGCATGCCTGCTGCTGACTGGCACGAGTTGCGCAGCCTTGGCTGCCGACCCAATCTGGTGGGCGGGCGCAGCGGGGTCGCTGGCGATGCTCGTGTTCGGGGCGTATTGGGTCTGGAGATTGCAGCAGGGGCGGCGGTGGGCATTGCTGGCGGGTCTTGTCGCGTGCGTGCCGGCGTCCGTGGCGCTGGGGCTTTCGGCCCTAGCGGCGGCGGCGGATCTGCTGCAGACGGTTCTGCACCCGGGGTTGGCGATTGCCATCGGAGCGGTTCCAGGGGCGGCGTTGACGGCCTTGTTGCTCGTGTCCAGTTTCTCCTCGCCGGGGCTGAAGGAATGGCTGCGGGTGGATGGCCGGTGCCCGCGGTGCAGGCGGTGGCGGTTCGGGAAGGTCGTGCCGGGGGTGATGGTGAAGTGCGCTTGCTGCGGGAGGGCCATTCAGTTCGTGGATGGGCGGTGAGGGAGGAACGCGGGGAACGGATCAAGACCGCGAAACGGCGGAGCCGCTTCGGTGGCGGCCACACGAGGGGGAGCACAGTGTGGAGGGGCGCGGGGGCGAGGGCTTCGGCAGGCGATGCGGACGAGGGACGCCCTTCGGGTTGTAAAGCCGACGCCCTTCGGGGATACTGGCGCGGCCATGGCGGAAGTGTGGATCAAGAAGCTCAAGGGCAGGTTTATCGTGATTGACGGTCCGGACGGGGCCGGCAAGAGCACGCAGCTCACGCTGCTGGCCGAGGCGCTGCGGGCGGGGGGGCTGGCCGTGCGGACCGTGCGCGACCCCGGCGGGACGAAGATCGGCGACCGCATCCGCCAGATTCTGCTCGACCGCGAGCATGAGGAGATGGCGGTCGAGTGCGAACTGATGCTGTACATGGCCAGCAGGGCCCAACTGTGTGCCCAGGTGATTCGTCCTGCCCTGGCGGCGGGGGCGTGCGTGTTGGCGGATCGGTACATCTCCTCCACCGTGGCGTACCAGGGGGCGGGCGGCTTGGCGGTTGAAAGAGTTCTGGCGGTTGGGGGGATCGCGGTGGGCGATACCTGGCCGGACCTGACGGTGATCGTGGATTTGTCGGCGGAGGTGGGGCTGGCGCGAGCGGCGGCAGCGAGGGGCAGGCACGACCGCATGGAGGCCAAGGGGGCGAAGTTCCACGCTCGGGTGCGGGAACTGTTCTTGGAGCAGGCGAGGCGGGATGGGGGTCGGTTTGCGGTGGTGGACGGCGCCGCCAGCGTGGCCGACGTGCAGGAACTTATACAAAACGCTGTAAGGCAGTGGTGCCTTGGCGGTGGCGCCCGGGGCGACACGCCCCGGCTCGGTCGTTCCGGGCTTCGGTTGCGGTAAGCAGAGATGATCGACCTTCTGGACATCGTGGGTCAGGACGTTGCCATCGGGACCATCCAGCGGATGCTGGGCGGCCGGCGACGGGCGCACGGGCTGCTGTTTGTCGGACCCGAGGGGGTAGGGCGGCGGACGACGGGCGTGGCGCTGGCGGCGACGTTGCTGTGCGGGCAGCCGCGTAGGCAGCCCAACGCCGGGCGGTTGGCGGACCTGGCCGCGGACGCCCCGCTGCGCCGGCCCTGCGGGCAATGCGCCGACTGCCGCATGATGGCGGCGGGCACACACCCGGACTTCCATCTCGTGTACAAGGAGTTGGCCCGGTACCACGAGAATGCGGCAGTTCGCGGGCGGGTGATGCAGGACCTGGGAATACCGGTGATCAAGGCATTCCTGCTTGATCCGGCGTATCGTGCGGCGGCTCGCGGGCGGGGCAAGGTGTTCGTGGTGCGCGAGGCGGAGCTGATGAGCGCCGACGCGCAGAACGCGTTGCTCAAGACGCTGGAGGAGCCGCCGCCGGGCGTGACGATCGTCCTGCTCTGTCGCGACGCCGCCAGCCTGCTGCCGACGACGCTGAGCCGCACCTGGCCGGTTCGTTTCGGCCCGCTGCCGGCGGATTTCATCCGCGGCAAGCTGGCCGAGGCGGGCGTCGGCGAGCAGGAGGCGGCGTTCTGGGCGGTCTTCACCGACGGCTCGGCCGGCAGGGCGCTGCGCCTGGCGGCGGCGGGCATGTACGCGATGAAGACGGAGCTGCTGGACAAGCTGGCGGGGGCCGTGGCCGGGCGGGGCACCGGCGAGTTGGCGGACCTGCTCGTCAGGCAGATGGAAGACCTGGCCGCGAAGAACGTGGCCGAGGTGAAGGAAGCGGAGGGGGCGGACATGGCCAAGACGCTGGCGTCGCGGCGGGCGGCGGCGCTGCTGCTGGAGTTGATGGGCGCGGCGTTTCGCGACGCCCTGACGGTTGCCAGCGGCGCCGGGCGCGAGTTGGCTCACGCCGACCAGCGGCAGGTGATCGACCTGCTGACCCGGCGGTTCGGCCCCGCCGAACTGGCCGAGGTGCTGGAGCAGCTTGCCCAGTATGAGGAACTGCTGTGGCGGAACGTGAATCCCAAGACGGTCTGGGACAACGTCGCGGTATCGTGTGCGTTCGCGGCGCCCTTGCGGGTGTGAGAAGACGCGGAGACGCGGACCGGTAAACGGCCGAGGACAAGACCGACGACGAGGACGAACGGGACCGGGAAACAGACCAAGACGAGTACGAACACAGACACTTGACACTCGACCCCTTGGAGCGACATGCAGCACTTTCGACGATCACTGAAGTACCTTTGGCCGTACCGCGGACGGATTGGCGTGGCCATCGCCTGCGTGCTGGTCATTGCCGCGCTGTGGGGCGGGGGGCTGGGGCTGATGCTGCCGGGATCGAAGATCCTGCTGAGCACCGAGGGTCTGCACGGGTGGGCATGGAACTCGATGGCCAGCGACCGGCTCGGAGCGACGATCGTGCAGCGGCAAGTGCCGCCGGAGAAGGTCGAGGACTACGAGGTCTCGGTCGTGCTGGACCTGGTGAACCTGGACCCCTGCGGCCCCGCGGCCAAGGCGGGCCTGCGGAAGACCGACTGGCTGGTGGGCCTGGCGGCCGAGGGCAAGCGCCAGTGGGTGCGCGGCGACTACCTGGCCAAGAGGCTGGCGAAGGAGCAGACGGGCCGGACGGCAACGGTGCTGGCCTACCGGAGTTCGACGAAGGCTGTTCAGGCCGTGCCGGTCACGCTGGGCGAGTTGAGGATGGCGTCGAAAGTCCTGGGCGAGGTGGCGACGGCGCTTCCCGAGCCGGCCGATTACCCCGGGCGTTTCGTCATGTTCCTGGGCCTGGCCTTGGTGGGCGTGGTGGTGGGGAGCATCCGGGCGCTGTTCCAGTTCATCCAGGAGTACCTGGTGGGCACGGCCATCTGGCGGGCGATCATGGACCTGCGGATGGACAATTACCAGGTGGTGCTGCGGTTGCCGACGACGTTTTTCTCGGAGAAGGGCGTGTCGGACGCGACGAGCCGATTCGTGCAGGACACCAACGAACTGGCGCGCGGGCTGAACACGCTGCTGGGCAAGACGATGGTCGAGCCGGCCAAGGCGGTCGGGGCGTTCACGCTGGCGATGCTGGCGTCGTGGGAACTGACGCTGCTGATGACGGTGGCGGCGCCGGCGGTGTACTTCATCATCCGCAGGTTCGGCAAGAAGATGCACCGGGCCAGCCGCAAGGCGCTGGAGGGCTGGTCGGGTCTGCTGGCGGTGCTGAACGAGACGTTGCAGGGCATCCGGGTGGTGAAGGCGTACACGATGGAGGGCGCGGAACGGAAGCGGTTCTTCCGCGTCAGCCGGAGCATCCTGGTGCAGCAGAACCGGATGGAGCGGCTGGACGCGGCCACGGGTCCGACGGTGGAGATGCTGGGCGTGGTGGCGGGCACGGCGGCGGCGGTGATCGCGGGATGGATGGTGTTCAACTACCACATGGACCGCGACCTGTTCCTGACGTGGATGGTGGCGGGATTCGCGCTGTTCGACCCGGCCCGCAAGCTGGCGAAGGTGTCGATGCGGTTCGAGTCGGCCGACGCGGCGGCGACGAGGATCTTCGAGTTGCAGGATTCGCCGCAGGAAGTGGTGGTGACCGACGCGCCGGCGTTGGGGCGGCACGGCCGGAGCATCGAGTTCCGCAACGTGTCGTTCCGCTACCCGGGGGCGGGCTTTGACGCGCTGAAGGACATCAACCTGACGGTGAAAGCGGGGCAGACGGTGGCGATCGTGGGGCCCAACGGGTGCGGGAAGACGACGCTGCTGTCGCTGATTCCGCGGCTGATCGACCCGGCGGCGGGAGCGGTGCTGATCGACGGGCAGGACATCAGCCAGGTGTCGCTGCGGTCGCTGCGGCGGCAGATCGGGCTGGTGACGCAGGACACGGTGATTTTCCACGCGACGGTGGCGGAGAACATATCGTACGGGCTGCGCCGCCCGAAGCGAGAGGCCGTGAACGCGGCGGCAAAGAAGGCGTTCGTGGACGAGTTCGTCGGGGAAATGCCCAACGGGTACGACACGGTGGTGGGCGAATACGGAGCGACGCTGTCGGGCGGGCAGAAGCAGCGGATCGCGATCGCGCGGGCGATTCTGCGCGACCCGGCGATTCTGATCTTCGACGAGGCGATGAGCCAGGTGGACGCCCACAGCGAGAAGCGCATCCACGAGGCCATGCACGAGTTCGTGCACGGGCGGACGGCGCTGATGATCGCCCACCGATTCCAGACGGTGATGGAGGCCGACGGAATCGTGGTGATGGACGAGGGGCGGATCATCGATCACGGCCCGCACGCGCAGCTCCTGGAGCGATGCGGGCTGTATCGGCACCTGTACGAGACGCAGTTGACGCATTCGGCGGCGGCGGGAGCGTAAGGCTCCGATTCTCCAGTGGCGGCATGCTGGAAGATCGCGCGGGTGCGCCGGTTCGCCGCTTGCGGCTTGCAGTTTGGCGCCGCCCGCGGGGCTAGGGGCCGCCGGTTGCCGCGACGGCGAGCTGCCGGTCGATCTTGTGCCAGTGGGTGCCGTGCCAGAAGAGCTTCCGGCAGGCGGAGCAGCGCCAGAAGCGGTCGCAGTTGCGGTAGGCCAGTGGCGGGGCCTCGTCCATCACCTCGTGTTTGGGCGCCTCGGCGAGCCGGCCGCCGCAGGCCATGCACATCGCCTCGCGCCGCGGCAGCTTGAGCTGCCGCATGACGAACCCCAATGCCTGCACGTTGCTGAGTCCGCGCGGCAGACGGAGGGCCCTGACGCGGCCGGAGGCGATCGCCGTCCGCTCGAAGAGCGGGCCGTCGCAACTCAGGAGGGTGCGGCCCTGGACCTCGGCGCGCCGGACGAGGTCGGCGTCGTCGATGCCGTATTCGTACGAGGCGTCGTACCCGGCTGCTCGCAGCCACCGGGCCAGCCCGCCGAGCATGGCGTCGCAGAAGAATCGAGCTTCGTCGCCCATCGCGTCCACTCCGCTGAAGGACATTGTACTCGCGGCTGCGGTTGGCAGCGCGGGGATGCCCCGGCCACGCCGGGCCGGGGCTTGGAGGGGAAGCGCCGGGCCGGGGCTTGGAAGGGAAGCGCCGGGCCGGGGCTTGGAAGGGAAGCGCCGGGCCGGGGCTTGGAAGGGAAGCGCCGGGCCGGGGGTTGGAAGGGAAGCGCCGGGCCGGGGCTTGGAGGGGAAGCGCCGGGCCGGGGCTTGGAAGGGAAGCGCCGGGCCGGGGG
>CAYWTX010000648.1:0-9426 GCA_964461295.1 uncultured Planctomycetaceae bacterium
GGTGCAGGTTGCCCCGGTGCCAGACGCCGCGATCCCGCACGGACCCCATCCAGTTCTTGAGCGACAGGGTGAGCTTCGCGCCACCGTGCTGCTTGGCCACCGGCATGTTCACCAGGCAGCCGGTTTCGAGGAAGTGCTTGCCGACCTCGGTCTTCTTGATCGCCTTGCCCTGCGGCAGCTCGACCGGCTGCCAATTGGCCTTGTCGGCGCGCAGGTCGATGAGCGGCACGTTGGCGGCCTTTGCGACGGTGCCGATGCCGCTGAGTTCGAACGTCTTGGCGGCGGCGTCGCAGGTGTTCTCGGGCAACACGATGTCCTTGATGCCCTGGTCCTTGACGCCCCTGAGGAACGCCTCGACCAGTTCGGGGTGCGTGTTGGCGCCCTGCTGGGGCGTGCGCCACCAGGCCGCGTTGACCTTCAGCGTGAGCTTCTTGCAGTCCTTGCCGAACCCGCCCTGGTTGAGGATCTCCTTCATCGCCGCCTGCATCAGCTTGCGGTTGTCCTTGCCGTGGAAGACCCACACGTCGGTCTTGCCGGCCGGCGCGGCATCGCCCGTGGCCGCGATGCGGTCTCCGAGCAGAACCGCGCCGCCGGCCGCGGCGGTCAACCGCAGCACATCCCGCCGTGACATCTCGTTCAGGTGCCTCATCGAATACTCCTTTGTTCCTGGTGAAGGGCCGATGCTACCACGCGGCCCGGCCGCGCAGGAAGCTAAACTGCCCGCCTCACTCCAGCGCGAGGCGGATTCCATCGAACGCGATCTTGCGTTGCCCGACGACGATTCGCTGCGCGTCGCCCTCGCCGACAACCTTGACGGGCGGGGGCGGACCGCGCTGGAACGTGCCGACGGCGACCTCGTAGCCGCGGAGGAGGACCGTGGTGGCGGCCATTCTGGCGGCGGGCTGCGAGGCAGGGCGGGTCGACGGCGTGCGCGTGCCGCCGGCGTCGGCGCCGGGCTCGTTAGACTCGTCGGGTTCGCCCTTGCCGGAGGCCGTGGCGCCATTGTCGGCGGTTGTCTTGCCCGCGTCGGGCGGAGGCTCGGCTTTCCCGAACAGCCCCGCCACCTCGGCGGGAATGCCCCTGAGGTCCTCGGGTCGCGGCCGCATCGACCGGCCGTCCCTGTCCAACTTGGCCGACACGTAGGCCATCAGGAGCGGCGAGCCGCAGCGTTCGCTGAAGTCGGCGGCCAGGGAGCCGGCGGCGCGGCCTTCGAGATCGCTGTACGTGAAGCTGACGGTGGCGGCCCGTTCGGGGTACTCGCTGGAGGCGGTGATAGCGGCGTTGGGGGGTATGCCGCCGGCGAAGCCGGTCCGCGTGCCCAGGCCGATGACGCCCAGCCCGCCGAACGCCTGCACGGCGATGCAGTCATCGTCGCCGCGCCACTTGCCGCGGAAGTACGCGTAGGCGTAGCGGTGGTCGATCAAGGCGGTCGGCAGGACCTCGGCGGGGTTGCGTTCGTCGGGCTGGCCTTCGGGGCCAAGGGGCCAGTTCACCAGGGCGTAGACGGCCCGGTGCGGGTAGTGTTGGGCGTCGTAGTCCTTCTCGGCCGGGGGGCGCGGGTCGATCACGTGGTTGTAGAACCACAACACGGCGGGGCGATGGACCCGCGGCACGATGCCGAGTCCCTGAGCGAAGTCGCCGCCGGTGCTCATCCCGCCGCGCGAGAATACCGGCGAGGCGTACATCCCCTGCTGCATGTTGTGCAGCACGCCCTCCTGGCGCACGGCCTCGTACAGCCACTTGGTCAACAGCCAATGGGCGCCGGGCCAGTTGTCCACGTAGTCGG
The DNA here is from genome assembly GCA_964461295.1 of uncultured Planctomycetaceae bacterium. Lineage (GTDB taxonomy): Bacteria > Planctomycetota > Phycisphaerae > SM23-33 > SM23-33 > CAYWTX01. Next base: position 1,787 of record CAYWTX010000648.1, read on the forward strand.
CCCCGGCCCCCACGCGCAGAGCCTGGAGATAGCTCACCAGGCCGGTGTTGGAGCTGAGGCGGCCGCAGTGGTGGCCCTCCCAGAACCAGGCGGCGTCGCCGTAGCCGTCGATGAGCGCCCGCTTGGCGCGGCGAAGGAAGATGTTGTGTGCGCGGCTCATCGTCGCCGGGTTGACGCCGGTATCGCCCAGGATGGCCAGCACGGCCGTGCCGCCTCCGCCGTTCCAGGCCCCGAAGTGGTTGCTGAGGGGTGAGTGCTGGCCGCCCTCGGTGCGAAGGACCAGGCCGGGGTGGGAGGGTTCCGCCTGGGTGTATCCGCCGCTGTCGGCGTCGCCCCAGACCTTGTCTTGGATGGCGAGGGCGATCTTCCGGCGGTAGTCTTCGGGCCAGGCGTCGAAGCACAGGTCGTAGGCCATGGCGACGGCGGCGTAGCTGCTGCCGGCGCGTAGCTTGCCGCCGGGGGCGGCAAAGGAATACCGCCCGTCCATGTTCTTCCGCGTGCCGTTGACGGCGTGGTCGGTGTGCTCGCGGGCCAGGTCGGCGTACGCGCGGTCGCCGGTGAGCTGCCAGAGCATCCCGTAGCCCATGCCGTGCCAGAGCGTCCAGTGCCCCCGGCGGGTCAGCGTCTCGGTCAGCCGGGCGACGATGTGCCTGCCCGTGGGGGTCTGGGCCCGTTCTCGCAGGGCGGGCACGTCGGCGCGGCGGAAGATCAGCCGCGGGTGCTCGTCGCCCCGCACCGGCTGCCAGCCGGCCACCGGGCTTGGCCAGCACTTGCGCATGACGAATCCGTTGGCGTCGCCGGAGACCTTGAACCGTCCGCCGGGCCCGCTGACGGGCGAAGGCCGCTTGAGGAACTCCCCGGTGTAGCTGCCGGTGAGGACCTCGCAGCGGCGCCAGTCGTCGGGCGGGCCCGGCGCGCGAGTGAGCTGGATCTCGGCGCTGAGGCGTCCGCCGCCCGCCCACGGGTCGTCGTTCAGTTCCAGGGCGACCTTCAGGCGGATGGCGTTGCCATCCTCGCGGGCCTCCAGGACCGTGCCCTCGTGGTCCATGTAGCCGAAGTGGCTGACGCGCCTGCCGCGGTGAAAAAAGGCCGAGTAGCCCATCAGGCACGGTTGCCACCTGGGCGGCGCGCCAGGCGAAACGGCCGCGATCCGGGCGAGGTACAGTTCCTCATCCCGGCCGAGCTTCGGGTTGCTGTTCGGTAGGGCGCCGTGAAGGACGACGTGGACGTCGTGCCAGGGCTCGGGCAACCTGGCGAGCGTTGCCGACTCGCCCCCCGGCAGGTCGTTGACGTAGGCGGGGTTGGGTCCCATGTCCGGCGGCGGCGGGAGCTTCTCGCCGCGGAGCAGCCGCCTGGCCTTGGCCAGGGCCTCCTGGCCGTTGGGGTCGCCGATCTCCTCCAGCACGGCCACCCACAGCCGCAGTTCGTCGAGGTCGTGGGCCGTCTCGCGGGCCAGGATCCGGTCGGCCACGGGCTTGACGGCCGGCGAGCCCCACCGCACGAAGACGTCGGCGGCCACCTGCTTGATGTACATCGAGCGCCGGCCGAAGCCGTCGATGGCGGCATCGGCGAGGGGGGCTGCCGCCCGCGGTCCCAGCGAGGCCAGGGCGTCCACGATCTGCGTGCGCACGGCCTGGCACGCGGAGGCATCCGGCTTCTGGTACTCGATGGCGCCCGCGTTCGTCCGCCCCGCCAGGCGGACGAGGTGCGGGACCATCTCCGTCGTGGCGATTGTCCGCAGCAGCGCGACGAGTTCCTCGTAGTGGGGGCGGTTGTCCTTCTGCGGCGGCAGGGCGGCGACGAGCGCGACGGCCTGGGCAAGGTGCGGCTGCGCCTTCTGGCCCAACAGCAGCACGTGCCGGGCGGCCGCGGCCCGCACGGCCGGTTCGGCGTCGACGAATGCGTTCATCAGGCCCTCGAGGGCCTTCTCCGTGGCGATCTTCGCCAGCGAATCGTAGCTGCCGCGGCGGATGTCGGGGTCCTTGTCGCCGATGCCGTCGGCCAGCAGCCCCGCGACGCCGTCGGCGTCGCCCAGTTTGCCCAATGCGTCAGCGGCGGCGCGGCGCACGGCGGGGTCCTTGTCGCGCAGGTAGAACTTGGCCATTGGGATGGCGGCGCGGTCTCCGATCTCGCCGAACGCCCAGAGGCACGCGATGCGGGTGGGCACGTCGGCCTTTGGGATGGCGTTGACCAGCGGCGTGACGGCCGCGGCTACCTTGCCCTTGCCGGCCTCGCGGGCGATCTGTTCGACGGTCGCGGTCGAGCCGAGACGTTTGACGATCGTCGCCATCGTCTCCGACGAGCCCGCGTCGGCTGGACGTGTCGTCGGGCGGGGCTTCTTCTCGCCGCAGGCCCCGCCGCCGGCGAGGCAGGCGGCCGCGCACAGCAGAGGAACCATGGCAAGCCGCTTGGGTTTCATAGACTCTGAAACGCGCAGAGTCGCACTCGGTGTCAGGAAAATCGCGACTCCCGCCACTTCGCCTGCTCGCTTGGCTTCCGCGGCACGTTCGGGCATAATCGCCCCCGAAAGGCACCGTGGATGACGCCCGACTTCCGCAAACAGAAGCTCTCCGACTTCGTCGCCTGGGTTCGCCTGCACATCACCGGCGACGAAAAAGGCGAGGCCCAGATATTCCTCGACCGCCTCTTCGTCGCCTTCGGACGGGGCGGCATCAAGGAGGCCGGCGCCACCCTCGAAATGCGCGTCCACAAGGCCGACAACAAGGGCACCGCCTTCGCCGACCTCGTCTGGAAGCCCGTCGTCCTTATCGAAATGAAAAAACGCGGCGTGGACCTCTCGCGCCACTACCGCCAGGCCTTCGAGTACTGGACGCGACTCGTCCCCGGCCGCCCGCGCTACGTCGTGCACGTACAAACCTTGCCGAGCTGGCCCCCGCCGGGTAGAATCCCTGCGGTCTTGAAGAAGATCGGAATGAGGATGCAGGCGAAATGATTGCTGCGGCTCAAGATAAGATACGCTTGATCGAAGTCACGGCTGGCAACCTCCGACACAACCACCTGTCCGTGACGGGCCTGCACGGGTTCTTGCCCCGAGGTTGCTTCGGAGGCGCCAATCGCAAGAGCGCCGCGAGCAGGCCCATCCGAATCCAGTTGGAAGGATTGGCCCGGACGGTGGAGACCGACATCGCGTGCGAGGCCAAGACGGGCAAGCCGCGACGGCAGTTGCGCGGGCGCTCCTGGGTTAAAGACTTTTTCCGGCACCACGGCATCCATTCCGGGGACCTGCTTGAATTGGAACGGCGGGATGAATGGACCTACAGCCTGCGCGTCGCATCTCCTTGCGGGCAAGCGCCTAACGCCCCCTTGCGGTTCGCGGAGTTCTTTGCCGGAATCGGGTTGGTGCGCCTTGCGCTTGAGAGGCACGGTTTCCAAACCGTATTCGCCAACGACATTGACCCGGACAAATTCGAGATTTACAGCGCCAACTTTGGGGCAGACCATTTCCATCTGGGAGATATACACAAGCTTAACGCCCTTGATGTGCCGCAATGCCATCTATTCACGGCCTCCTTCCCATGCAACGATCTTTCCATCGCCGGGGCGTGGGAGGGGCTGAACGGGAAGGAATCGTCGGCATTCTGGGGGTTGGTCCGAATTCTAGAGGACTTGGAGGAGCGGCGACCGCCGATGGTCATGCTGGAAAACGTCCTCGGTTTTCTCCAGTCCAACCAGGGCAAGGATTTTGAAACAGCGCTCCTGGCCTTGTGCGGTTTGGGGTACACGGTGGACGCCTTCATCCTTAATGCCGCGCATTGGGTTCCGCAGAGCCGGGCTCGACTTTTTGTGGTGGCGAAGAAGAATCCTGTCGAGTCGAGGAATCCGTTCGCGATGGTCAGTGACGCCAGACCGGAAGCCCTCGTCGAGTTCATCAACCTTCATCCGAACATCCGTTGGGACATCCGGAACCTACCGAAACTCCCTAAACCCACGGCAAGACTGCGAGACATCATACAAAACCTACCCGACGATGACGCGCACTGGTGGAATAAGGATCGATGTGATTACTTCTTCGGGCAGTTGAGCCCAAGGCACTTGCAGGCCGCAAGGACCATGATGGCGGAAACAACCCACCAGTATGCCACCGCCTTCCGTAGAGTGAGGCACGGGCGTAGTATGGCGGAATTGCGAACTGACGGTATAGCTGGGTGTCTCCGGACTCCGCGCGGGGGAAGCGGGCGGCAAATCCTTTTTCGGGCGGGAAATGGTCGATACCAAGTCCGCCTGTTGACCGCAAGGGAGTGTGCTCGTCTTCAAGGAGTGCCCGATAGTTACAAAATTGAGGGTATTCCCCTGAATCAGGCGCTTTTCGGTTTCGGAGATGCGGTGTGTGTTCCGGCAGTTGCATGGATCGCCAAGCATTACCTCAACCCGCTGGCCACTGGTATGGACCACGAAGGACCACTTTTGTCAGCGTCACTCGCGAAGTAATGAATGGGAAGGCAGAACAAATGGCGTCTGCGGAAAAGGAAGTTTCGTTCACCGAATGGCTCGACGCGAATATGAAGAAGGGCGGGGCCGACGTGCCCGCTCGATTGGTGACGTTGTTGGGCCTTCTCGAAAGACTGCGGGAGGTTCCGTTCCTGGACATCGACAAGCACAACGCGAAGAGCGGCCAGCAGTTGATCGAGCACAACGGGTCCGTTGATGCTGCGCTAACTCGGGTCAGCGTGCGATCACCGGTTTCAGAGAATGGCCGAAGGTCAAATAACTTACACGCATGGGAGAAACCGCTCTTCACCTGGTTGCGCGAAGCAGGCTTCAAGGAATGTGGTGGGAATGTGAATGAGGACCTCTTGTTGGGCGCTCAAACGCTGGCGGCCCGCAGGCTGTTGGCAATCAACGAGGACAAGCCTCTTGTTGCGAGGTACAGCATAGGAACTGCCGTGGCCGTGGTGGAGGACATATTGGATCAGGCGCAGCAGAAGAAGCGGGCGAAGGACGTGGCTGAATACCTCGTCGGCGCAAAACTTGAACTTCGCTTTCGCGAGGGCGTGGTCGCCCCGAAGAACGTGAACACGCCGAGCCTGGACCAACTAGCCGACTTCCGCATTGGCGGTACGGCCATCGAGGTCACAACGGTCGAGAGGGCGGACAAGGCTCACTTGGACCAGATCGGGGAGATATTGCACAACACCGGTCTCGACGTGTGGCTTCTGACCAGGAAGCGAGACCGGGAGAGATGGCAGAATGCTGTCGAGGCCTTGTTTGGTGAACAGGCCAAGAGAGTCGCTGTGGCGGACATAGAGACTTTTGTGGGGCAGAACACTACCGAAATTGGCGAATTTGATCCCGTTGAAACGAGGGCCACACTGGCGCGGTTGTTTGAGCAGTATACGAATCGGTGGTTGCCCCAGGCCGGCGCAGGGGGCCTGCGGATTGTCGACCCGGAGGTCTACGGTGAATAGACCTTGGTCTTGCGTTCTGCAGCAGGTCGCTACTCGCGGCTTGTTTCTTTTTCAGACCTTGGGGTCGCTTGCTCTTCGATCCACCCGGTCAACACGCGGCGCACGTATTCCTCATCCGTCTCAATGTGGCGCGCATAGTCCACGTAGACGGTTATCTGTTCCGCTGAGTCTGGCTCGAAACCTCCGCTCCATTGCAGGAAGTCGGTCTTGATTTCTGCTGCGGTCATTGTTTTGCTCCTGTATGTTTGCCATAGTTCGTTTAACTATCAACTGGCCGACTGTATTGTGAGCGCAAGGCGTGATTGCTCCCAAATCAGGAGCAGTCCAAAGAAGTGCGATGTCTGGAAACGCCCATGGTGGACACATCCTCACGGCGCGAGCGGTCCCGGATAATGGCGGCCGTCAAATCAAAGGGTACGGCCCCGGAGATGACGGTGCGCCGGATTGTGTCAGCGCTGGGATACCGATACCGGTTGCACGTAAAAGGCCTGCCGGGCTGCCCTGACTTGGTGTTTGCGTCCCGAAGGAAAGCGATCTTTGTCCACGGGTGCTTCTGGCACCGGCACAACTGCCGCAATGGGCGCTCCATGCCCACCACGAGGAGGAAGTACTGGCAAGAGAAGTTCCGGCGCAACCGCGAAAGGGATAGTCGGTCGCGGCGGATTCTCCGGCGGGAAGGTTGGCAAGTCCTCGTCATTTGGGAGTGTAAGATCAGAAACTCATCTCGCACGGTGGAGGCGATTCGCCGGTTCATCAGTGAATAGCGGGTGTACCTGCCAATGTGTGGCGGGCGCGGGGCGGGAGGTGCGGCGGATTCGCTCCGAGGCGTTGCCGAACATGCGCGGCGGGCTTCGGGCGCTGTACCGCACGCTGGAACTGCCCGGGCAGAACCCGCTCAAGGCCGCCCACGGCGCGCTCGACGCCGCGGTCCTGGCGGCGTACGGTTTTGACCCTTCGGGCGACCTGCTCGCGCAACTCCTGGCGTAGAACCTGGCGGTGGCCGGGCGAATCGACCGCGGCGAACCGGTGGTCGGCCCCGGCGTGCCGCCCGGCCACCCCGACCCGGCGGCGCTGGTGAGCGACGACTGCATCCGGGCGGGGTAAGTGTTGGGAACGGACGAACATGGACAGACACGGACGGATACGGACGACGGGAGGAGCAGCATCGCGGCGCGCTGCGGGCGAGCGTCCGTGCCGGTCCGTGGGCGTCCGTGTTCGTCCGGGCGTTGTGCGTGCGTACCGGTCAGTGGGCGTCCGTGTTTGTCCGGGCGTTGTGCGTCCGTACCGGTCAGTGGGCGTCCGTGTTCGTCCGGGTCTTGCACGCAGGGGGGTGAAGCATGCACAATTGGGTAAGCGAGAAGGGAGCTGCCCATGACTTCGCCGGAACCGCTGATTCCAAAACACGGGGGATACCGCAAGCTCAAGACGTTCCAGATCGCCCAGGTCATTTACGACGTCACAGTCCGGTTCTGCGAACTGTACGTCGACAAGCGCAGCCGCACCAACGATCAGATGGTGCAGGCCGCACGCAGCGGCGTGCAGAACATTGCTGAAGGAAGCCAGGCGTCCGGCACGAGCAAGAAAAGCGAACTGAAGCTGACCAACGTCGGCCGCGCCAGTCTTGAAGAACTGCGTCTGGATTATGAGGATTACCTGCGGCAACGGGAGTTGCCGGCCTGGCCGGCCGAACACCCCGCCTTGCAGCGTTTCAAGGCGAGGCGGTGCGCGAGCATGGCCGATGTGCGGGCGTGGATGCGGGAGGACGCGCGGAGAGAGGGGGAGGGAACACGGACCCAAGAGGGAGCACGGACGAACACAGACATACACGGACCTGCACGGACAGCCGGGATGCGGCGAAGCAGCGCCGGCCATGCGTTTGCCCCGGTCGGTGGGCGTCCGTGTTCGTCCGGGAAGGCCCGATTCGATGTGCTCGCCGCCAACGCGGCACTTTCGCTGCTGAACCTGTGCTGTCACCTCCTGGACCGCCAACTGGCCTCGCTGGCGGAGGCATTTCAGCGCGAGGGCGGCTTTACCGAACGCCTGTATAGAACCCGGCGAAACAGCAGGGCGTAAGACAACGGAAAGTAGGCGGCGGCAAATTGGGCCGACACAATACTCGTTCTGACCCCACGGGCGACCTGCTCGCGCAACTCCTGGCGTAGAACCTGGCGGTGGCCGGGCGCATCGACCGGGGCGAACCGGTGGTCGGCCCCG